>JAQGLO010000093.1 GCA_028292825.1 Alphaproteobacteria bacterium
CGCCCGCCGATATCTCCGATCCGCAGGAACTGATCGCGCGCGCCAAGGCGCTGAGCGAAGAACTCGCCACGCCGATCACCCCGGGCTTTGAAGCCCTGGTGTTCAAGGCGTCGCGCGGGATCGAGGACATCTACGAACTGACCTATATTCGCCAGGACGGGAGCCGGTTTCCCGCGGTCGTGTCCGTCACGGCGTTGCGCGATGCCCACGATGCCATCATCGGCTATCTGTTGATCGGCACGGACAATACCGCGCGCAAGCTGGCGGAAGAGGCGCTGCTCAAGGCCGGCGCCCTGCAGAGCGCGATTTTCAACAGCGCCAACTTTTCCAGCATCGCCACCGACGCCAAGGGCGTCATCCAGATATTCAATGTCGGAGCCGAGCGCATGCTGGGCTATGAAGCCTTCGAGGTCATGAACAAGATCACGCCCGCCGATATTTCCGATCCGCAGGAACTGATCGCGCGCGCCGAAGCCCTGAGCCTGGAGCTTGCGACGCCGATCACCCCGGGCTTTGAAGCCCTGGTATTCAAGGCGTCGCGCGGGATCGAGGACATCTACGAACTGACCTATATCCGCAAGGACGGCAGCCGGTTCCCGGCCGTGGTGTCCGTCACGGCGCTGCGCGACGCGCAGAACGCCATCATCGGCTACCTGCTCATCGGCACGGACAATACCGCGCGCAAGCTGGTCGAGGCCGAGCAGAAGAAGTCCGACCAGCGCCTGCGCGACCAGCAATTCTACACGCGCTCGCTGATTGAATCCAACATCGACGCGCTGATGACCACCGATCCCGCCGGCATCATCACGGACGTCAACAAGCAGATGGAAGCGCTCACGGGCTGCACGCGCGACGAACTGATCGGTGCGCCGTTCAAGAGCTATTTCACCGATCCGGAACGGGCCGAGGCGGCGATCAAGCTGGTGCTGCGGGAAAAGAAGGTCACTGACTATGAACTGACGGCGCGTGCACTGGACGGCAAGAAGACCGTGGTCTCCTACAATGCCACCACCTTTTACGACCGGGGGCGCACGCTGCAGGGCGTCTTCGCGGCGGCGCGCGACGTTACGGAGCGCAAGCGGGTGGAAGCCGAGCTGCAACAGGCCAAGAGCGCCGCCGAAAGCGCCAGCCGGACCAAGTCGGACTTCCTGGCCAGCATGAGCCATGAAATCCGTACCCCGATGAATGCCATCATGGGTATCGCCGACCTGCTGGCCAAGACCCCGCTCTCGCCGGAGCAGGACAAATATGTCCAGATTTTCCGCCGCGCCGGCGACAATCTGCTGAATCTCATCAACGACATCCTGGATCTGTCCAAGGTCGAAGCCTCGCAGCTCGAACTGGAGCAAACCGGTTTTTCGCTGAACGACCTGCTGGAAAAAGTGATGGAGATGGTGGCCGTCCCCGCCAACGCCAAGAGGCTGTCGCTGGTATGCGATATCGCGCCCGGCGTGCGCACCGACCTGATCGGCGACCCGACGCGGCTGAGGCAGGTCCTGCTGAACCTGGTCGGCAACGCCATCAAGTTCACCGAGGCCGGGACGGTTTCCCTGCGCGTCACGTCGGATGCAAACGCCCTGGTGCCCGCAGCATTGCGGTTCACGGTCTCCGATACCGGCATCGGCATCGCAGACGAGAAGCTGGACCGGGTGTTCGAGCGGTTCACCCAGGCGGACTCTTCCACCACGCGCCGGTTCGGCGGGTCCGGACTGGGCCTGACCATCTCAAGACGGCTGGTGGAACTGATGGGCGGCCGCATCGGCGTCGAAAGCGAGGTCGGCAAAGGCAGTGTATTTTCCTTCTCGGTGCCTTTCGAAATCTGGACCGATGCTTCGCGCCGGGCGGTTGCGCCCGCCGGCATCGACGCCCAGGCGCCGCTGCCGGCCCTGCGCATCCTTCTGGTTGAGGACTCTCCGGACAATCGCACCATCGCGCTGGCCTATGTGGAAGACACGCCGTACCAGATGGATATCGCCGAGAACGGCGCCATCGCCTTGGACATGTTCAAGGTCGGACGCTACGACCTGGTCCTGATGGATCGCCAAATGCCGGTCATGGACGGCCTGACGGCGACGCGGTCGATCCGGGCGTGGGAGCAGGGCAATGACAAGTTGCCCACGCCGATTATTGCGCTCACGGCCTCCGCCCTGAAAGGCGACCGGGAAATGTGCCTTGCGGCGGGATGTACGGCTTTCCTCACCAAACCCATCAAGCAGGATGTGCTTCTCCAGGCCATCAAGGAACACTCCAGGGTCGCTGAAGCCGCAACGCAGGACAGCAGCTGGGCGTCCGCGATCCCCTCGCATGTGAACCACAGGCTGGCAGCCCGGATTCCCGCCTATCTGCAAAACTGCCGGCAGAATGGAATCGCGATACTGGATGCCCTGGACCGGACCGATTTTGCGGCCGTACAGTCGCTGGGACACCAGATGAACGGTTCCGGCGGCATGTTCGGATTTCAGGCCATCACGGATATCGGCGCCGCCATCGAGCGGGCGGCGGAGAATGTCGATGACCAGGCATCGCGCAAATGGGTACGCGAATTGTCCAGCTATCTGGACCGTGCCGAAGGCGCGCTTCCCGCCTAGTATTCCGACTGTTTCGGCCCTCTCATGGCCGAAACAGAGATTCGATTCCCTTTGGAGGCTTCAATCGTGTCTGATCTCCCGGGGCTTATCGCGATGTTGCCGCGCCAGGAAATTCTCCTGAGGCGCACTCTGGGGTCTGTGCTTCTCGGTTTTCTCGCCTTGCAATCCACCGGGCCTGCGCATGCCGTGCCCAGGAAGCAGGCCGCAAAATCGCCCGCGGTGCTGAGTGTGTTTCAACAGGAGCAGGCGATGACGCCCGCCCAGCGCATCACAAGATGGAAACCCGTCGTCACCAGGGCCGCGCGCCGCGTGGGGGTTCCGGTCGCGTGGATCAATGCCGTCATGCGCGTGGAAAGCGGCGGGCGCACCATGCTCACGCAAACCCAGCCCATGGTTTCGTCCAAAGGCGCGATCGGGCTGATGCAGGTCCTGCCCGCAACCTATGACGAAATGCGCGTGCAGTACGCGCTGGGCTCCGATCCGTTCAAGCCCACCGACAATATCAACGCGGGCGCCGCCTACCTCAAATGGCTTCGCGGCAAGTATGGCTATCCCGCGATGTTCGCCGCCTACAATGCGGGACCGGGACAGGTCGATGACCTGCTGGCGCGCGGCAAGTCATTGCCGGCCGAGACCCGCGCCTATGTCGCGCGGGTCGGCGCCATCCTGGGAAAAAGCAGCGACGGCAGCGCCATCGACGCGGTGAAGCTGACCCGGCCGGACGGCTCGGACGTGCTGATAGACCCGCTGGCGGTGAGCGCCATTCGCGCCGTCCTGCCGGGCGAGTATCCCGAAGGCATCCAGACCGTTCTCACCATGGGCCGGTTGACCCAGGGCGTGCGCGAAACCGCGGCCGCCGCGACGGCAGCCATTCGCATTCGCGGCGGAAAGATCTGACTACTTCTTGGCGTCCACGATCACGGTCTGGAATGCGATCTTGCCGCCGCGCACCACGAACACGTCATAGCCGGACACCTGGTCCTTGGTGCCCTTGAACTGCACCCAGGTCATCTTGATGGTGTCGGGAGCCAGGGTCTCGTATTTCGTTTCCATGGTCTTGTTGCCCGGCACGTTCTTGGGCGCGGCCAGAACATTGAACAACTTCCTGGCATCCTTGCCCACGAACACGCCGCTGGGGCTGACCATGCCGGCTGGCGTCACGATCACCGTGTCGGGCGCATAATCGGAAAGGATGCCATCGATATTGCCGGACTTCATGTTGGCGACATGGTGATCCAGGATGCTGGTATCGGCGGCATAGGCGGTGCCCAGGCCGAGCAGCGAAACAGCAAGAATGGCGGCGATCTTCGACACGGCGTTCCCCATATTTTGTTGTGGGGGAAGGCTAGAACAGGGTTACCGCCGGGGCAAGCGCATCGGTTCGTCGCGCGGCGGCGGCACCATGGCGCGAAACACCAGGATGGGCCGCGCCGCCCCTGCCAGCGCCAGCGTCACCAGCGGCGCCGCCCGCGTGCCCTGGTCGCCGCCCTGGCCGTCGCGCAGCGAGCCGCGCATGGCGCGCAGCCAGATCAGGTCGGCATGCTCCCGCCGTCCCGCGCCCAGCCGGTCGGCGACTTCGTGGAAGTGGCTGGTGTAGCGCGACATCGAAAAGGGCAGCCGCTGGGCCGCCATGCGCAGCATCTCGGCGGCGCCCAGCGCGCTGGTTGGCACCGTCTCAAAAAGATCGCGGTAAAGGCTCTTGATCGCGTTCAGGAGGCTGTTGACCTTTTCCCCACTCTCGCGGGCATGGTCCTGTTCGTAACGCTGGATCGCGCTGCGCAGCGCAGTCTCGGCGGCGCGGAGTTCCTCCGCCAGCAGCACCACGGGATCGATTTCCATCACCCACCTCGTCCTTGTCGTTAACGAACCATGCGCAAACCATGCGGACGGCGATCGCGATAGGCAATTGGTAACGATGGGAATGGCGAGTTACCCACATCGTCTGATTCAACTTTGCGGAAAATTTGAATCAATTTCGCGGACGCGATTCATCGCACGGCCCGAGTCGCTATTTGATACATGCGGCAAGACATGCTTTCCTCGGCATTAACTACATAAAGTTTTCGGGGAGATTTGCGTGAACCGCCGCTGGACGTTGCTGCTGCCGGTCATCTTCGTGACCTACAGCCTGGCCTATCTCGACCGCGCCAATTTCAGTTTTGGCGCCGCCGCGGGCATGGCCGCCGACCTGCATATCAGTTCCGGCCAATCCTCGCTGCTGGGGGCGCTGTTCTTCCTGGGCTATTTCGCCTTCCAGATACCGGGCGCCATCTATGCCCAGAACAAGAGCGTCAAGAAACTGATCTTCGCCGGCCTGATCGGCTGGGGCGTGCTGGCGGCGTCCATGGGTCTGATCAGTGATATCCGCCTCCTCTATGTCGCGCGCTTCGCGCTGGGCGTGGTGGAAAGCGCCGTGCTGCCGGCCATGCTGATTCTGCAGGCGCGCTGGTTCACCCGCAGCGAGCGGGCCCGCGCCAATGCGCTGCTGGTGATGGGCAATCCTTCCACCCTGCTGTGGATGTCGGTGCTGTCGGGCTATCTCGCCTCCAGCCTGGGCTGGCGCTGGATGTTCGTGATCGAAGGTCTGCCGCCGGTGATCTGGGCCTTTGTCTGGTGGCGGCTGGTGTCGGACCGGCCTGCGGACGCGAAGTGGCTTTCCCCCGAAGATCGCGCCGCGCTGGAAGCCAGGCTGGCGGACGAGCAGCGCGGCATCGCGCCGGTGAAGAATTACGGCGCGGCGTTCCGAAATCCGCGCGTCATCGCCCTGTGCGTGCAGTATTTCCTGTGGAGCCTGGGCCTGTATGGCTTCGTGATCTGGCTGCCGTCCATCCTCAAGGGCAGCAGCATGGGCATGGTCGAACTGGGCTGGCTGTCGGCGCTGCCCTATCTGGCGGCCCTGATCGTGGAATTCCTCAACGCCGCCTGGTCCGATCGCAGCGGCCGCCGCAAGATCGCCATGTGGCCGTCACTGGCGATCGGCGCGCTGGCCTTTTACGGTTCCTATGCGCTGGGCGCCTCGCATTTCTGGATCAGTTTTGGCCTGCTGGTGATCGCGGGCGCGGCGATGTACGCGCCCTATGGTCCCTTCTTCGCCTATCTGGCCGAAACCCTGCCGTCCAATGTCGCGGGCGGCGCCATTGCGCTGATCAACAGCATGGGCGCGCTGGGCTCTTTCTTCGGCGCCCTGGCCGTGGGCTGGCTGAACGGCGCCACCGGCAATCCCGGCATGTCGTACCTGCTGATGGCGGCGGCCCTGCTGGCCTCCGCCGCCATCACGTTTTTCCTGCCGGAACGAAAACCGGCCTAAGGCGCCGGCTTCTTCTCGGCCTGCACCGCCGTCAGCGGGCAATCCATGAAGATGGCGATGGTGGCGTCACCGGTTTCCGGCTTGGCGCCGTCCCAGTGGATGCCGCCCGGCAGGTCGGTCAGCACCGAACCGGCGGGGTAACCCACCGTGTTGGCGGGATCGTAGAACTCGCTGGTGGAAACCCACCAGGTGCCCGACAGCACCACGGCATAGCGCGCATGTTCGTGGAAGTGCGGATGGCTGAAATGATTGGGATGCCAGCGGATCAGCTCGATGCAGGCGCCGGGCGTCTTCTCGTTGCCGACCGGCCAGGCCTTGTCGCTGGCCTCGCCTTTTTCCCACTGGATCTGGTCCGGCAACAGGCCGATGGCGCGGGCGGGATCGATGGCGGGCGCGGCGAATGACGGCGCGGCGCCCGCGAGATATGCAGCGGCCAAAAGCAGTTTGCGAAGCATGAAGTCCTCCCTTTATGTTTTCCGGGTGTTTTCCGGTTGTCGTTATTTCAGTTCCAGCATGACGCCGCTGACGTCACCTTTTACAAGTTCCTCGGAATGGGCGCGGTTGGCCAGGTTGTAGACAATGTCGCCGGTGGCACGGTGGCTGATCTGGCTCTTGCCGTCCGGGCTGGCGGCCTTGATGTCGCCGTCGCCGCGATAAGCCACCACCACTTCGGTATCGTGGAAGTGCACCACTGTTGGCTTGCCCGTCACCCAGGCATAGTTCCACACCCGCACCTTCGGCGTCTCCAGGATGAGTTTTGATCCTTCGCGCGGGAAAGCCGGCGGCAGGCCGCTGGTGTTGGGCACGGTGTTGGACGGTGCGTCCTTCAGCTCCACAACGATCTCGCGCTGCGGCTTGCCGATGGCCGTGTCGCGCGTGATGCCGCCATGACCGAAAGCGGCCGCGCCTGCCTCGTGGGTGGCGATGGTGCCGTCACGGCGGCGCACGCGGCCGCCATCGAAATACAGCACCACAAAATCCCCGGCATGCGCGATCGCCGGACCGGCCTGGCCCGGCTCCAGATGAACGTCGCGCACCGCCACCCGGGCATTGTCCATCACCGGGCTCGGGGCATCCTGGGCGTAGGCGGGCAGGGCCAGCAGCGCCATGGCGCCGGGCAGCAGAATTTTCATGGTCGTTTCCCGTGTTTTTCTGCCGGAAACTCTAGCAGATCGGGGCATTTGGGCCAGACCGCCGAGCCGCTTGTTTGGGCCCGGCCCGCCCTGTAGGTTCCGCGCGGATTTCCCGTGAGTTCTGCCATGCCGTTGCTGCGATTCATCCCCGAAACGACCAACGTCGATTTCGTCAAATATCGCTGGGTCGCCTTCGCGATCGACGGCCTGCTGGTGGTGATCTCGGTCATCTCGATCCTGTGGCACGGATTCAATCTGGGCATCGATTTCACCGGCGGTGTGGCGATGGAAGTGAAGGCCGCCCAGACCATCGATATCGGCAAGATGCGTACCGAGGTGGACAGCCTGGGCTTTCCGGAATCCCAGCTCCAGTATTTCGGCGGCGGCGAATGCAATGTGCCCGTCAACAGCTGCGCGATGATCCGCGTCCAGCCGCGCGAGGTCGCTGCGGGCGCCAACCAGAACGACGCCAACCAGGCCGTGGTGCGCGATATCAAGGCCAAGCTTGGCGCCGCCTACCAGTATCGCAGCACCGAGGTGGTTGGGCCCAAGGTCTCCAGCGAGCTTTTGAATGACGGTATCCTCGCCACTGTCCTGGCGGTGTTGATGATCTCCGTCTATGTCGCGGTGCGCTTTGAGTGGCAATATGGCGTGGGGGCACTGATCGCCACCGGCCATGACGTCTTCGTCACCGCCGGATTCTTCTCGGTGCTGCACCTGGATTTCAACATCAACACCGTGGCCTCGCTGCTGCTGCTGGCGGGCTATTCGATCAACGACACGGTGGTGGTGTTCGACCGCATCCGCGAGAACCGGCGCAAGTACAAGCGCATGTCGCTGGTCGACATGATCAACCTCAGCACCAACCAGATCGCCACCCGCACCACCCTGGTCTCGGCGGCGACCGCGCTGTCGGTCATCCCGCTGCTGTTCGGCGGCCCGGTGCTGCTGAACTTCTCGGTCGCGATCCTGTTCGGCATCCTGGTGGGTACCTTCTCATCCACCTATGTCGCGGCCGCACTGCTGCTGTACCTGCCCGCGGTGGGCGGCAGCACCGATTCAAAGACGGAAGAAGCGACCGCTTAGAGCGGGAACCAGTCGCGCTTGTCGCTATAGGCCTGATACTGCACATTGACGCCCGCGCGCAGGCCGACGCCGGTGCGCATCGGTGCCAGCGTCACGCCGCCCGAACGCTGGTAATTGATGTCCAGTCCCGCGACCACATAAATGCTGCCCGCCACGCCCGGAAAGCGCTGGAAGAGCCGCCGGTCCTCGCGCAGGTCATAGACCAGGGTGAAGCATTTGGAGGCGTTGCCGCCAAAGTCGAACCCTGCCGAGGGCCCGCGCCAGTAAACCTGCAAGGGATCGTGCTGCTTGCGGATCAGGTAGCCCGCGCCATAGCGCAGCCCGACGATGAAGGCGCCCGAGCCTTCATCGCCCTTGATATAGGCGTCCGGCTGGCCCAGGTCGCCGAACACGTGCTGCACGCCCTTGGCCATCGCCTCGGTGGTGATGCCGAAGAAATCCGAACCCGCCTGGGTGATTTCATCGGCGGTATATTTGGCGTCCTGGCTGAAATGGCTCTCATGCTGGGGGCGCGCATCATCGGGCCCGTCCGAAGCGCAGCCCACCAGGGAGCCGCTCAAGGCCGGCGTGGCGCCGAAGGCCATCAGGCCGGTGATGAATTTCTTGCGGTCCATGCGCATGGCTCCTTCGTGAAGCGAATCACTTGCCCACCCGCGCGCAAGCTTTGCCCAGATTGGGGCTTTTTTACAGGCGGAATGGGTCTAGGATCGATCACGCGATGGAAACGCCCCAAGAACCAAAAGAACCGAACAAGCTTTCCGCAGCCGGCTGGATCACGCTTGCGGTCCTGCTGGGCTTTCTGGCGGTGTCGCTGTGGTATGCGGTGAAGGTCTGGAACGCGATGGCCGGCGTGCGGATGAGCGGCTTCGGCTGGACCTTCCTGGTGCTGGGCGTGGTGGTCACCATCGCGCTGGGCGCGGGTCTGATGGCGCTGGTGTTCTACAGTGCCCGCCACGACATGGATCGCTAGCGCGGGCCTTTTGCGTCCTGGGTGCGTCGCTCATGGGCGAAGTGCCCACTCGGTCCTTCCTCCTGCCCAGGCCACAAAATTCCTCGCGCTATGTTACCTGCCGCGGGCGATGAAATGTCCGTTGGTGAAGCCCGGCTTGCCATAAACAAACGGCGCGCCGTCCCATGTCGTCACCGTGCCGCCGGCCGCCGCAAGCACGGCATGGCCCGCCGCCGTATCCCATTCCATCGTGGTGCCGGCGCGGGGATAGATGTCAGCCTCGCCCGCCGCCACCAGGCAGAATTTCAACGACGATCCCGCATTTGTCTGGCCCTTGATGTTCAAGGTCGCCAGATATTGCGCTGTCTTCGGATCGGGATGCGAGCGGCTGGACACGGCCACCAGCCCATCCGCAGGCGCGGGCCGGGCCGCGATGGTTTTCATCCCGTCGCCGGAGATCTCAAAAGCGCCATCGCCTTCGCCGCCCACGAACAGCCGTCCGATGGCGGGCGCGAACACCACGCCGGCGACCGGCCTGCCATCCACGATCTCGCCGATATTCACGGTGAACTCGCCGCCGCGCTTGACGAACTCCTTGGTGCCGTCCACCGGGTCGACCAGGAAGAAGTGCGTACCGACCATGACCACGTGCCCCGCCGCCGCCTGTTCCTCGGCCACCACCGGCACGCCGGGAAAGGCCAGCGCCAGTTCGGCCAGGATGATCTTCTCGGCATCCTCATCGGCATCGGTCACCGGCGAGCGGTCGGATTTCTCGCGCGCCTCGCAGCCGGCTTCATAATGCTGCATCACCACCACGCCCGCGGCGCGGGCGATGCGAACAAGGGTTTGCAGCTTGTCGGGGAGCGTTGCGCTCACGTTAAGAATTCCTTAAGAGCGGGGCGCAAATTAACCATTTGCTAACCATTGAAGCGGCATTGAGTCGGATATGACAGAGATCGAATTTGCCGCCCTTTTGGTCAGCCGCGTCTGCCACGACCTTGTCGGGCCTTTGGGCGCAGTGGTCAACGGCATGGAAGTGCTGGAAGACGAGCGCGACCCCGCCATGCGCGAGGAAGCCATCAAGCTGGTCACCCAGTCCGCCGACCAGGCGCTGGCCCGTATCCAGTTCATGCGCATCGCCTTTGGCGCCGCCGGTTCGGCGGGCGCGGAACTCGATCTGGGCGAGATCGGGCGGCTGATCCAGGGCCTTTTGGACGGCGGCAAGGTCAAGCTGGAATGGAACGTGCCCCGGCTTTACTGGCCCAAGGACTGGGCCAAGCTGATCATGAACGCCACCTTGCTGGCGGCCGATTGCCTGCCCCGCGGCGGCCTGGTGACGGTGGATGCCGGCGGTGATCCGGCCGCTCCCAGCTTCAAGATACGCGCCGCCGGGCTGAACGCCCGCGTCACCGATGAGGTGGCCCAGGCCCTGCGCGGCGAGGCGCTGAATGTCGACGCCCGCCATGTCCAGCCCTTCCTGACCCACAAGCTGTCGCGCACCGTCAATGCGGCGATAACCATCACCCCGCTCGAAGGCGCGGTCGAGGTCGCGGCGGGTTAGGAGCTTTTTTACCCTGTCGCGCTAGGTTCGCCCTGCGGAGCCACCGGTTTCGGCTCGTCCAGCAGGAATATTCTCATGAAACATTGTCTGGTTGTTGATGACAGTCGCGTAATCCGCACGGTCGCGCGCCGCATCATGGAAGGCCTGACCTATTCGGTGGACGAGGCGGAGGACGGCATGGCCGCCCTGCGCGCCGTGCGCGAAAAAATGCCCGACCTGATTTTCCTGGACTGGAACCTGCCCAGCATGAAGGGCGTGGAGTTCGTCCGCAGTGTGCGCGGCCAGCAGGATGGCGGCCATCCCGTGATCCTGTTCTGCACCACTGAAAATGATTCCGGCGAGATCGCCAATGCCGTGGCCGCCGGCGCCAACGACTTCATCATGAAGCCGTTCGACGGCATCGCCGTGCGCGCCAAGCTGGCCGACATCGGCGTGACTGTTTAAGTCAGAACTCTTCCGCTCAACCGTTCCAGCACCTTCACCGGCGCGCGTTCCGGCTCGGCCAACTGGTCCACGTCCAGGTGGAAGGTCTGCTCCAGCGCGAACTCCCCGCCCAGCGCGGCATGCAGCACCTGGTCGGTAAAGACCAGCCAGCTCGATCCCGGTGGAAAGCTGACGGCTTCGTGCGGGCCGTTCTGCTGGAAATTCGAATCCCGCTTGGCCGCGTCATGCAGCGACAGCATCAGTTCGTCATACCGGCTGCGCCGGCCGCGCGTGACCCCCAGCTTGTCAAACGCCCAGGATTTTCCCGGCCAGTGCGGCCCCACGCGCGGCAGGAAGGTGCGCGCAAAATCCTCGAAGGGCTGGCCGACATGCCAGTTGCGTGATGAATTCGGCGCGACATTGCTGAAGAAGCGCAGGATGCGCCGCCCCCGCATCGGACGCGACGGGAAGGCATCGATGTGCAGCAGCCGGTCGTCGCCGATTTTGGAATAGCTGCGGCCCTTGACTTGTACCGGCCGGAACGAGGTGCGGGCTCGCTCGACATCACGGTAAGGCAGCAGGTCCGCGACCAGCGCGGTCGCGCCCACGCCAAAGCGTTCGATCATCGCCGCCAGCCGCGCCGCCTTTTCGCCCGTCAGTGAGGATGCCTGCATTTTTCCGCTGGTGTGATCCAATGAGATATTCTTGGCCTTGCCGTCGGCCACCCGGGCATCGAGGAATTCCTGCTCATCATCCGCCAGCACAAAAGGCAATTGCGGGAAGAACAGCACCGCGCCGCGTTCCAGCGCCGCCACCGCGCGCGCCTTCACCGCTGCGTCGTACGGTCCGCGCCAATCGGTCAAGGTCAGGGTCTCAAGCATGGCTTTCCGTCATTGCGCCATAGATCAGTGTGCGCAGGTCGCGGCGCAGGCGCACCCGCCGGGCCGTATCGGCGATCACCTGCGTCATGAATACCACCGCCATGTCCTCTTTGGGATCGACAAAAAATGCGGTGGACGCCATGCCGCCCCAGGCGAATTCGCCCTTAGTGCCAGGAATGCCGACGCGCGCGGGATCCAGCGTCACTGCCACCCCCAGCCCGAAACCGATGCCGCGATAGCCGCTTTCGTTGAAGGCATCGGCGGAGGGCGACAGGGCGGCGATCTCCGCGCCGTCCGGCAACTGGTTGGCGGTCATCATCGCCACGGTCTTGGGCGACAGCAGCCGCGCGCCGTCCAGTTCGCCCCCGTTCAGCAGCATGCGGCAGAAGCGCAGATAATCGTCCGCCGTGCCTGCCAGCCCGCCGCCGCCGGATTCCAGTTTCGGCGGATCGAAATACTTTTCGTTGGGATAGGCGTCGAACAATTTCAGCGCGCCATCCTGCAGCAGGTAGCAGGAGGCGAAGCGTTCGGACTTTCCGCGCGGCACCACGAAATCGGTATCGGTCATCTTCAAAGGCGCCAGAATCTCCCGGCGAATGAAGTCCGCCAGCGACATGCCGGATATGACCTGGATCAAATATCCCGCCACATCGATGGCCACGGAATAGATCCAGGCCGCTCCCGGCGCATATTCCAGCGGCAGGGCTTCCAGCTGCGCGATCATCGCCGCCAGCCCGCCTTCGGTGTCCATCTCGGAGATTTTCTGTGCCCGGTAAGCAGCATCGATCGGCGTGCGATTGTGGAAGCCATAGGTCAGGCCGGCGGTATGGCGCAGCAGGTCCAGCACCGTCATGGGGGCCAGCTTCGCAAAGCCGGGAATAAAATTCGCCACCGGATCGTTCAGCGCCACCAGGCCCCGCTCCAGCAGCATCAGCAGCGCCACCACCGTCACCGGCTTGGTCATGGAGTAGAGCCGGAAGATCGCGTCGTCCCGCATCGGTTTGCCGGCGGCCAGGTCCATCGCGCCGACCAGGCTGTGATGCGCCAGCCGGCCCCGCCGCCAGATCAGGGTTTGCGCCCCCGGCAGGCTGCCGGCCGCCACCTGCGCCTCCAGGAATTGCGGGATCCGCGCCAGCCTGTCGTCAGAAAATCCCGACATGTCCATGGCCTCGGTTATACTCAGTCCGCCATGAATGACCTATCCAAAAACTGGCCCCGCACGTCGCTGGGGCAGGCCCAGGCCCAGCTGACCGCACCGGGCATGCCGTTTGAAACGGTGGAGGCCGTGATCCGCGGCGTGACGATGCGGGTGTGGAAAAACGTGCCCGCCACCGCCGCCGAAGTCTTTGCGAGGGCGCAGGCCCATGGCATTGCCGAATTCCTGGTGCACCAGGATGAGCGCATCACCTATGACGGTTTCGCCCGCGCCGTGCGGACCGTCGCCGCCATGCTGGCCGCGCGTGGCCTGCGTAAGGGCGACCGGGTCGCCTTGGTGATGCGCAACTTGCCGGAATGGCCGGTGATCTTCATGGGTGCCCTGTTGGCCGGCGCCATCGTGGTGCCGCTGAATGCCTGGTGGACCGGCACCGAGCTGGCCTATGGCATCCTGGATTCCGGCGCACGCTTCGTTTTCGCCGACAGCGAAAGACTGGCGCGGCTGAAAGACCTGCCGCCCTCGGTGCAGGAGATTTTTGTTACGCGCGGCGAAGGCGCCACCCGGCTTGAGGACATTATCGGCGCAGCGGCGGCCTGGCGGTATCTGCCCGATGCGCCGCTGCCCGACATTTCATTGTCGCCGGAAGACGATGCCACCATCTTCTACACCTCCGGCACCAGCGGCGCGCCCAAGGGTGCGCTCGGCACGCATCGTTCGCTGACCACCAACATCTTCGCTGCGCCCTTCCTGGTGGCGCGCAACGCCCTGCGCCGTGGCCATGCGCTGGAGCAGAAGCCGCGCGTCACTTTGCTGGCGGTGCCCTTCTTCCATGTCATCGGCAGCCTGTCGGTGCTGCTTCCGAATATGGCCGGGGGTGGCAAGCTGGTGCTGATGCCGAAATTCGATGTGCAGGAAGCCCTTGCCCTTATCGAACGCGAGCGTGTCACCATCACCGGCGGCGTGCCGGTCGTGCCGCTGTCGCTGATGGCGCAGTCGGACGGCCACGACCTGTCTTCGCTGGAACTGATCACCTTTGGCGGCGCACCGTCGCCCGCGTCGCTGGCGGCGCGGGTCCGGGACACGCTGGGCGCGATGCCGGGGCAGGGCTGGGGCATGACCGAAACCTCGGCCACCTGCACCAGCCATTCGGCGGAGGAGTTTCTGCATCGTCCCGGCAGCTGCGGTCCGGCGCTGCCCGTCAGCAGTCTGAAGATCATGAAAGATGGTGCGGAAGCGCCGCCCGGCACGGTGGGTGAGCTGTGGGCCTTCGGGCCCAACATCGTGAAGGGTTACTGGAACCGCCCCGACGCCACGGCGGAGACATTCGCGGACGGCTGGATCCGGACCGGTGACATCGCCAGCCTGGACGCCGAAGGCTTCTGCACCATCCATGACCGCGCCCATGACATGGTAATCCGTGGCGGCGAGAACATCTATTGCATCGAGGTGGAGAATATCCTCAGCGAACATCCCGCTATCGCCGACGCGGCGCTGGTCGGCCTGCCGCATCCGCTACTGGGCGAGGTGCCGGCGGCGCTGGTCCATGCCATCGCGCCGGTCAGCGAAGAGGATTTGCGAGCATTCGCCGGGGCGCGGCTGGCCGCCTTCAAGGTGCCGGTGCAGATGATCATCGCCTCGTCGCCATTGCCGCGCAATGCGGGCGGCAAGCTGGTCAAGCGCGACCTGCGCAAGGTCTTCGCCACATGAGCCTTGTGGTCAATGATCGCATCATCATCCCGGACGGCGAGCTGGACGAAAGCTTCATCCGCAGTTCGGGTCCGGGCGGGCAGAATGTGAACAAGGTCTCCAGCGCGGTGCAGCTGCGTTTCAACGTGCTGACCTCGCTCTGCCTGACCGACTGGGCCCGCGAAAGGCTGCTGCGCGGCGGCAAGCTGACCAATGACGGCGTGCTGGTGATCACTGCCCAGCGTTTCCGCGAGCAGGAGCGCAACCGCGCCGACGCCCGCGCCCGCCTTGTGGAGATTGTCCGCCAGGCGGCGATCCCGCCGGTGCCGCGCCGCGTCACCAAAGTGCCAAAATCCAGCAAGAAGAAGCGGCTTGAGGGCAAGAAGCACCGCGCCGGGATCAAGCAGAACCGGGCCAGGATTGATTGATCCGTTCACTGATGGACACTGTTATCGAACGGCCACAGTTGCGGCTATGATGCCTTATGCGTGAATCACTGCACCGCCTGCGTTCCCTGACCTGGCCGTTCCTGACCGGCGCCATCGCCGGCGGCGGCGCCGTGCTGTTCGGCGGCGGCGGCATGTTCTGGGGCCTGGTGGCCTTCGCACTGGCAGCAGCACTGATCGCCCAATTCATCACCTTCCATGAGCCGGTGCTGCGTCCGGCCGAGCAGGCCGCCGACGATCCCCTCAGCCTGCCGCCGCAAACCCGCCTGTTGCTGGAACAGCTGCCCATGCCGGTGATGCTGCTGGATGCGGGCGAATGGGTGCTGTTCGCCAACCAGTCCATGCGCGATGTGCTGGGCCCTGGGCTCGACCGCAAGCGCGCCAGCGCCGTGCTGCGCAACCCCGAGGTGCTGGGCGCCATTGCCGGCGCCGGCCAGGGCGAGTCCTCCAATGTGCCTTTCACCCTGCCGGTGCCGGTGGAGCGCTATTTCCAGGCCTATGCCGCGCGCATCAGCACCCAGCCGCCGGTGACGGTGCTGCTGCTGCACGATCTCACCATGGTCAGGCGCAGCGAGCAGATGCGCGCTGACTTCGTGGCCAATGCCAGCCATGAACTGCGCACCCCGCTGGCGGCGGTGACCGGCTTCATCGACACCCTGCGCGGTCATGCCAAGGACGATCCGGTGGCCCGCGACCAGTTCCTAGAGATCATGGCCAACGAGACCGCGCGCATGCGCCGGCTGATCCATGACCTCCTGTCGCTCACCCGCATCGAGATGAACGAACATGTTCCCCCCCGGGGCAAGGTCGACCTGGAAGGCGTGGTGCGCCAGGCAGTGGCGGCGCTGATCCCGCTGGCGGCGGAAGACGGCATCACCGTGGTGGTGGATGCCGCCTCCGGATTGCCGCCGGTGCTGGGCGAGCATGACGAACTGATGCAGCTGTTCCAGAACCTGATCCACAATGCCATCAAGTATGGCCGCGAGCGGGGTCAGGTGACGGTGACCCTGTCCCTGGCACCGGACGGGCAGGTGGCGGCCGCCGTGAAGGATGACGGCGAAGGCATCGCGCCCGCCGCCGTGCCCCGCCTGACCGAGCGATTCTACCGGGTGGACGTGAAGCGCAGCCGCGAGCGGGGCGGCACCGGGCTGGGCCTGGCCATCGTCAAGCACATTGTCAGCCGCCACCAGGGCCGGCTCGCCATCGAGAGCAAGCTGGGCGAAGGCAGCACTTTCACGGTCTTTCTGCCGGCCTTTCCGGCGGAAAACCCAGTAATTCCGCCCGCCCTCGAGCCCGTCACGGAAATGTTATAAAACAGTCGCATAGGAGTGTCGCGAACCGCTTAAGCCACCCTGGAAGACCAAGCCTCGCACCCTGACCGGAAAGAGCCGCGCGATGAACGATCACACCGTCAAATCCTTCGGCGAACAGCTGGAAACCCTGTCCGCGCTCGTGGCCCAGATGGGCGGCCTGGCGGAAGCGCAGCTGGCATCGGCCATCGAGGCCATCGCGCGCCGCGACAGCGCGGCGGCCGAACGTGCCGTTGGCGGCGATGCCCGCATCGACGAAATCCAGACCGAAATCGAGGAACGCGCCCTGAAGCTGCTGGCCCTGCGCCAGCCCATGGCGGTGGACCTGCGCGAAACCCTGGCCGCGATCAAGACCGCCGCCGAGCTGGAACGCATTGGCGACCTGGCCAAGAACATCGCCAAGCGCGCTTTGGTGCTGAACCGCGAGCCGCCCATCCGCCTGACCCAGTCGCTGGGCCGCATGGGCAAGGCGGCACAGAATCAGCTCAAGCAGGTGCTGGACGCCTTCTCCACCCGCAATGCCGAGGAAGCCGAAGCGGTGTGGAACCGCGACGGCGAGATCGACGAGATCTACAACAGCCTGTTCCGCGAGCTGCTGACCTACATGATGGAAGATCCGCGCACCATCGGCATGGGCACCCATCTGCTGTTCGTCGCAAAGAATATCGAACGCTGCGGCGACCATTGCACCAACATCGCCGAGGTCGTGTACCACATGGTGCGGGCCGGCCATCTTTCCGCCAACCGCCCCAAGGCGGACACCACCTCTGAAACGTCCGTGCCGTACGAAAGCCATGCTTCATGAGCAAACCCACCGTCCTGGTTGCCGAAGACGAAAGCGCGCTGGTCACCCTGCTGCGCTACAATCTGGAGCGTGAAGGCTACCGGGTACTGGAAGCCCGTGACGGCGAGGAAGCATTGCTGATCGCCGCCGAGGAAAAGCCGGATATGGTGATCCTGGACTGGATGATGCCACAGCTGTCCGGCATCGAGGTTTGCCGCCGCCTGCGTTCGCGTCAGGAAACCCGCAACGTCCCCATCCTGATGCTGACGGCGCGGGGCGAGGAAACCGACCGCATCCGCGGCCTGGACACCGGCGCCGACGATTACCTGACCAAGCCCTTCTCCATGACCGAGCTCTTGGCGCGCCTGCGCGCCGTGCTGCGCCGCATTCGCCCGTCGCTGGCGGAAGATGTGGTGGCCGTGGGCGATATCGAGATGGACCGCGCCGCCCACCGGGTGCGCCGCGCCGGCACCGAAGTGCATCTGGGCCCGACCGAATACCGCCTGCTCGACCACCTGATCCAGCATCCCGGCCGCGTTTTCAGCCGCGAACAGCTTTTGGATGCGGTGTGGGGCAGCGATGTCTATGTCGAGGCGCGCACCGTCGACGTGCATGTCGGGCGCCTGCGCAAGGCGCTGAACGTGGAAGGCGCCGCAGATCCCATCCGCACCGTGCGCTCTGCCGGCTATTCGCTGGACAGCGCGTCGGTGTCCGCCAGCAGCGCCGCCTGAACATACAGAATTACTTCGCCAGCCGATCCGGCGAGGTAGATAGTTGAAAGGCCGCAACATCCGTTGCGGCCTTTTTCGTCAGACCTGGGCGCGGTGACCGCTGACAATCGTGCCGCACCACAGCGAGATGCAGACCGGCTGGCTGTGCACGGACTTCAGGCTTTCCACCTGCTTCTGCAGGGTGGCGACCTGCTGCTGCAGGGCCGCAATCTGGGCCTGCACGGTCGGCTGCGTCGCATCGCTGGCCTTGGTGACTGCCAAAGCGGGTGAAAAGGTGAAGGCCGCGACGGCGGCAAACAGGCAAATCTTTTTCATGGCGATGGTCCCCTTCGGTTCAAGTTGGCGGTTCTATGGCGGTTTATGCGGACAATAATTTTTCAATCGGCGCTTCCAGATCTTCCGGCTTTGTCTGGGGCGCATAGCGCGCCACCGGATCACCGTCGCGGTCGATCAGGAATTTGGTGAAATTCCACTTGATGGCCTCAGTGCCCAGGATGCCCGGCTTCTCATGGGTGAGATACTGGAACAGCTGGTTGGCATTGGCGCCATTGACGTCGATCTTGGCGAACAGCGGAAAGGTGACGCCGTAATTCTTTTCGCAGAAGGCGCCGATCTCGGTTTCACTGCCCGGCTCCTGCGCCCCGAACTGGTTGCAGGGAAAGCCCAGCACCGTCAGGCCGCGCGGTTCATATTTTTTGTACAGCGCTTCCAGCCCGGCATATTGCGGGGTGAAGCCGCAGGCGCTGGCAGTGTTGACGATCAGCAGCACCCGGCCGCGCCAGGTTTCCAGCGGCAGCTCTTCGCCGGTCAGCGAGGCGGCGGTGTATTTGTAGATGCTCATGCCCCAACCTTGCGCGAAGCGCCAGGCAGAGAAAAGACCCGGTTCACGTCAAAATCGTGGCAACCGCGGTCCGGCCGCTCTAGCCGAACTTTTTATCGGGGGCCCGACGTGCCTGCTGCGGCTGGTAGGCCTTGCGGGCATGGGCTTCGCAATAGGGCGAGCCGGACTTGGGATTGTGGCCGCAGAAATGGAATTCGCTGGCGGCGGGGTCGCCGATCGGCCAGCGGCACATGCGGTCGCTGATGGTCAGGACGGTGGCGTGGCTGCCGTCGTCCAGGGTCAGCGGATCTTCCTCCACCACCGGCAGGGCGGGAAGCTGGGTGCGGACGCTGGGGACCTTGGGCGCCATGGGCAGGCGCGGGCGTTCCGAACGGGACGGGCTGGCGCGGCCGGCCAGACCCAGCCGGTGCACCTTGCCGATCACGGCGTTGCGGGTGACCCCGCCCAGGGCGCGGGCGATCTGGCTGGCCGACAGGCCCTCGGTCCACAATGTCTTGAGCTGCTCGACCCGGTCGTCCGACCAATTCATAGCTGTCATGGCAATCGCTCCTTGCGGGTGCGGGGCCATAAGTTAACCCCCAGTTACCAGATACAGTACTTCCCTCGTTGCGGCGCACAAGCATTACAGGCCAACCACCAGCCCTTGTCCACATGATTCGAGATGGTACTCAGGGGGCACCCGCAGACCCGCGATGCAGCCTGCGGGGTAGTCAAAACGCCATCGAAAGCGGATAAACGGGTTTTCCGGCTGCCATTTGTAATTTTATGTCGTGGAGTGAGTCCCGTGTCTTCGCACCTGTTTCCCACCTACAACCGGGCGGACGTCGCGTTTGTCCGTGGCGAGGGCTCGTACCTCTACGCCGAGGATGGGACGCGATACCTGGACCTGGGCGCCGGCATCGCGGTCAACGCCTTCGGTCATGCCAATCCGCGGCTGGTGGCGGCCCTGACCGCGCAGGCGCAGCAGCTGTGGCATGTCTCCAACCTCTACCGGGTGCCGGGCCAAGAGAGCCTGTCGCGCAAGCTGACTGACGCGACCTTTGCCGACGTGGTGTTCTTCACCAATTCCGGCACCGAGGCGGTGGAGCTCGCCCTCAAGACGGCGCGGCGCTACCAGTTCGTCAGCGGCCATCCCGAACGCTTCCATATCGTCAGCTTCACCGGCGCCTTCCACGGCCGTTCCTATGGCGCGGTCAATGCCACCGGCAATGACAAGTATCTCGAAGGCTTCGGCCCCAAGATGGAAGGCTTCGACCATGTCCCGGTCGATGACCTGGACGCGCTGAACGCCGTGATCGGGCCGCAGACCGGGGCCCTGATCATTGAGCCCTTGCAGGGCGAAGCCGGCGTGCATGCCGTCAAGCCGGAATTCCTGCGCGCCCTGCGCAGGATCTGCGACGAAAAGGGCCTGGTCCTGATTTTCGACGAGATCCAGACTGGCGTGGGCCGCACCGGCAAGTTCTTCGCCCATGAATGGATCGGCGTGACGCCGGACATCATGACGGTGGCCAAGGGCATCGGCGGCGGCTTCCCGCTGGGCGCCGTGCTGGCCACGGCCGAGGCCGCCAAGGGCATGACGCCGGGCACCCACGGCACCACCTATGGCGGCAATCCGCTGGCCATGGCGGTGGGGAATGAAGCCATCGACATGGTTCTGTCGCCGGGCTTTCTCGAGCATGTCAACAAAGTCGCCAATTACATGCACCAGCAGCTTGGTTCACTGGTGGCCGGCCATCCCGGCATCTTCGACAGCGTGCGCGGGCAGGGGCTGATGATCGGGCTCAAGATGAAGGTGCCCAGCGGTGAATTCATCGCCAAAGCCCGCGCCAATGGCGTGGTGGTGCTGCCGGCCGGCGACAATGTGGTGCGCCTGCTGCCGCCGCTGACAATCACCGAAGACGAAGTGCGCGAAGGCATCGCGCTGATGGAAATGACCGCGTCCCAGATGGAATCCCACAAGGAAGCTGCGCAATGAACGCGCCCCTGAAGTCCAAGCCGAAGCATTTTCTCGATGTGTCGGATCACGACAGCGCCACCCTGCGGGCGATCATTCTCGACGCGCGCCGGCGCAAGGAGGCCCGCATCGGAGTCGCCAAGGGCGTGGCCGATCCCGATCGCCCCATGGACGGCAAGGTGCTGGCCATGATTTTCGACAAGCAGAGCACCCGCACCCGCATCAGCTTCGACATGGCGGCGCGGCAGCTGGGCGGCAGCGCCCTGATGCTGACCGGCAACGAGATGCAGCTGGCCCGCGAGGAAACCATCGCCGACACCGCGCGCGTGATCTCGCGCTATGTCGATGCCGTGATGATCCGCCTGCTGGATCACGAGATGGTGGAAGACCTGGCCGCCAATGCCAGCGTCCCCGTCATCAACGGCCTGACCAAATGGTCCCATCCCTGCCAGATCATGGCCGATGTGCTGACCTATGAGGAACACAAGGGCTCCATCGCCGGCGCCAAGGTGTGCTGGACCGGCGACGGCAACAATGTGCTGACCAGCTGGGTGCATGCGGCGGTGAAGTTCGGCTTTACGCTGAATGTCGCCAGCCCCAAGGAGCTGACGGTGGACGCGGAAACCCGTGACTGGGCGGCCGGCAGCGGCCTGGTGCATTTCACCACCGACGCCTTGGCCGCGGCCGAAGGCGCCGACTGTGTCGTCACCGATACCTGGGTTTCGATGGGCGACGACAATGCCACCAAGCGCCAGAACCTGCTCAAGTCCTTCCAGGTCAACAAGCGGCTGATGGGTTTGGCCCGCAAAGACGCCATCTTCATGCACTGCCTTCCCGCCCATCGCGGCGACGAGGTCACCGACGAAGTGATCGACGGCCCGCAGTCGGTGGTGTTCGACGAGGCGGAAAACCGCCTGCACGCCCAGAAGGCGATCCTGGCCTGGGCGCTTTCTTGAAATAGAGCGCCCAAACGCCATATTGTCGGGTATGCCTGACAAAATGGACATTCCGCCCGCGCCTTACGGCGACTTCGTGCTGCCGTTCGACATCGCCAAGGCCGGCGTGCGCGGGCGCATGGTGCGGCTCGACGCCGCCTCCGCCCGCGCCCTAGGCGCCCACGCTCTGCCGGAACCCGCCGCCCGCGTGGCGGGCGAGGTGGTGGCGCTGGGCGCGCTGCTGGGAACCGCGCTGAAGCTGGACGGGCGGCTCACCGTTCAGACCAAGGGCGACGGCCCGCTCGACCTGGTGACCGCCGATTATTATGGCGCCGACGAGAACCGCCATCGCGGCGTGCGTGGCTATGCCCGGCTGAACGCCGAGCGCTTCGCGGCGCTGGAAGTCCCGGCCTTCGACAAGCTGGCAGGCAAGGGCGCGCTGGCCATCACCATCGAACCCAAGGTCGGAGGCAAGACCTATCAGGGCATCACGGAACTGTCGGACAAGGGCATCGCAGCTTCTGCCGAAACCTATTTCGCGCAGAGCGAACAGCTGCCCACCGTCATCAAGCTGGCGGCCGCGCCGCTCTATGTGGCGGGCGACAAGACCCCGCACTGGCGCGCCGGCGGCATCATGCTGCAGATGACGCCCGAAAGCGCCAAGCAGGGGATCGAGAGCAAGTCCGACGACTGGGACCGCCTGTCGCTGCTGCTCAACACGGTGGAAGACCTGGAGCTGGTGGACACCAGCCTGGCGCCCGAAACCCTGTTGTGGCGATTGTTCCATGAAGACGAAGTGCGGGTGCAGCCGCCCGAGCCGGTGATCTTCCGCTGCGACTGCAACGCTGACCGCATCACCACGGTTTTACAGAGCTATTCTGCCGACGACCGCGCCGGTCTGGCCGATCCCGACGGCGTGATCCGGGCGAAGTGCGAATTCTGCGCGAAAGTGCATGAAATCGGGCCGGAGTCGCTGGCATGAAGACCGAACGCGCCATGGCGCACTTCGCCGCCCGCAGGATCGCGGGCAGGGCGCTGCGTCGCGCCGGCATCCTGCGCTTCCTGCCCAGCGGGTTCGTGGCGGCGATGCTGGCGGAAGGCCTGCTGCTGGCGTGGCAGGAACTGCGCAAGCGGCCTGATCTGCGGCAGAAGCTTTGGCGTATAGTGTCCGCACGCGCCAGGAACCTTGGGCCGTCACGACGCCCGGTCTGAGTCGCAGGCGCGATCGGAGTCTGTGTGCCTTTTGTCAGCGTTACCCGCCTGCGCCTCCGTGCCTTGCGCTTCGTGCCGGGATTTTTCCTGCATGCCATGCGCGCGAACGCACAGGTTCGCCGGGCGGCCGGTTTTCAAGGCGGCGCGCTGCTGCCGGACCGGCGCCGGACATTCTGGACCATGACCGTCTGGGACAGTCCCGAAGACATGCGCGGTTATATTCTCAGCGGGTCGCACAAGGCCGCCATGCCGAAGCTTTTGAACTGGTGCGATGAAGCATCGCTCGTGCACTGGGACCAGCCGGATGCGCGTCTGCCCACCTGGCAGGAGGCGGACCAGCGGATGCGGCAGACAGGGCGAACATCGAAGGTGCGCTATCCCAGCCCCGACCATGCCGCCATGGCGTTTGAACCGCCACGCCCGGCAACCGGCGTGCCGATCCGTCCGGCGCGCTAGCGGCTGGCCTTGGCAATCACTTTGCGCAGGAATGTCTCGCAGGCTTCCAGCTCGCTGAGCTTGCAGAACTCGTCGGGCCGGTGCGCCTGTTCGATGGAGCCGGGACCGCAGATCACCGCCGGGATGCCGTAATTCTGGAAATGCCCGGCTTCGGTGCCATAGGCCACGGCTTCAACCTGGTTGGCGCCGGTCAGTTCGCGCGCCAGCGCAATAGCGGGGGAGTCCTCGTCCATCGCCAGGCCGGGATATTGCGCATGCAGCGTGGTGTCCAGCGCCGCTTCCGGCGCGCGCGCGGCATATTTCGGCAGCACTTCGGCGGCAGCGCGAGCTTTCACCGTCTCGATGATGGCGTCGCCATCGCGGCCGGGCAGCAGCCGGTATTCCCAGGTGACTTCCGCTTCCTTCGCCAGGATGTTCACGGCGGTGCCGCCATGGACGACGGTCGCCTGCACCGTGGTGTGATCGGGATCGAAGCGCGCGTCGCGGTCGGTTTTCAGCCCGTCCCACACGCTTTCCAGCAGCACCATGAACTCCGCCGCCATCATCACCGCATTGGCGCCCTTGTAGGGATTGCTGGAATGGCCTTCCCGTCCGCAGCAGCGGGTGGTGAGCTTGGCGCCGCCCTTGTGGGCGCCCACGATCTTCATCAGCGTGGGCTCGCCGATGATCGCCAGCGCCGGCTTGATGTTCTCAGCCTTCAGATCGTCCAGCAGGCCCCTGACGCCGACACAGCCCACTTCCTCGTCATAGGACAGCGCGAAATGAATCGGCCGCGTCAGCCTGGCGCGCCCGATCTCCGGCGCCAGCGCCAGGGCGGTGCCGACAAAGCCCTTCATGTCGCAGGCGCCGCGCCCGAACAAATAGCCATCGCGGACTTCCGGCTTGAACGGATCGCTGGACCAGTCCTGTCCGTCCACCGGCACAACATCGGTATGGCCCGACAGCACATAACCGCCATCACCATCGGGCCCGATGGTGGCGAACAGGTTGGCTTTCTTCCCCGTCGCGTCGTAGCTGCGGCGGCAGCGCGCGCCCGCCTTTTCCAGCAGGGCCTGCGCGTAATCGATCAGCGCCAGGTTGGAATCGCGGCTGGTGGTGTCGAACGCAATCAGGTCCTTGACCAGGTCCAGCGCGGTCATCCTATCGATCCGCGCGGCTGGCAGGATTGCCGATGATGTTGAGGAATTCGCGCCGCGTATCGGAATTGTCGCGGAAGGCGCCGATCATGGTGGATGTCACCATGGTAACGCCGGTCTTGTGCACCCCGCGCGTGGTCATGCACTGGTGCGCCGCCTCGATCACCACCGCCACGCCTTTGGGTTGGAGGATTTTCTGAATGGTGTTGGCGATCTGGGCGTTCATCTTTTCCTGCACCTGCAGGCGGCGGGCATAGGCTTCCACCACCCGCGCCAGTTTCGAAATCCCGACCACCCGGCTGGTTGGCAGGTAGCCGACATGGGCGCGGCCAATGATGGGGGCCAGGTGATGCTCGCAATGGCTTTCGAAGCGGATGTCCTTGAGGATCACCATGTCGTCATAGCCTTCGACTTCCTCGAAGGTGCGCTTGAGGTAATCCTCCGGGTCTTGGTCATAGCCGCTGAACCAGTCCTCGAATGCCTTGGCGACGCGCTTGGGGGTGTCGGCCAGGCCTTCGCGCGACGGGTCATCGCCGGCCCAGCGCAGCAGGGTATGGACGGCCTTTTCGGCCTCTTCTCGGGATGGCTTGGTCATGGGAAAGTTTCGCGCGGCCGGAGCCGCGTTTCAACCATTAAGCGCCAAAGAAAAGATCAGTGGATCTGGCGGCGTTCGTAGGGGCTTTCCAGCAGGAAAGCGGGGATTTCCGCCTCGAAGCTTTCGCCCGACGCGCTCATCATCTGGTAGCGGCCGCTCATGGTGCCCGAAGCGGTCTCCAGCGGGCAGCCCGAGGTGTACTGGAAGCTTTCGCCGGGCGCGATCACCGGCTGGGCGCCGACCACGCCGGGACCGCGCACTTCCTGGATGCGGCCGGTGCCGTCCACGATGGTCCAGGCGCGTGACAGCAGCTGCACCGACTCCGCGCCTTTGTTCTCGATGGTGACGGTATAGGACCAGACATAGCGATCATCTTCGGGATCGGACTGGTCGTCGAGATAGGCGGGCTTCACCGCAACGCGAATGGCGCGAGTCTCGTGCTCATACTGGAAGGCAACACGCGACATGTGGATTTCGTAGTCTTCGCTCTCGAACATGGGGCAAGTATCGGGCGGGGGGCCCATTGCGCGCAAGCGACAATTGCGCGCAGCGTTAACCGAGTTCCACGGAAACCACGGTTTTCACCGAATTGGCGATGAAACAGGCTTCATGTGCCAGGTGATGGATCTGCTCCAGGGTGGCGGCGTTGGCGTCACAATCCACCTTGGGCCGCAGGATCACCTTGGTCATCCACAGCTTGCCGCCGTCATTTTCCAGATGGCCGATGGCATCGTCGCGATAGGATTTCACCGTCACCTTCTTCTTGGTGCAGATCGCCAGGAAGCTCAGCATGTGGCACGAGGCCAGCGCCGCCACCAGCAGGTCTTCGGGATCGGCATGCACGCCATCGCCGCGATAGGCCGGCGCGGCGCTGACCGTGACGGTCTGTCCGCCCTTGAAGGTGATGGCATGCTCGCGCGGATAGCCTTCATAGGTGAAGGGTTTGCCGGCGTCGGTCCAGTCGAGTGTGATCTTGTGTTCCGCCATCATGCCACCTTCAGCGCTTGTTCCAGGTCTTCGCAAAGATCGTCGGCGTCTTCCAGCCCCACCGAAATCCGCATGGTGCCCGAAGTGATTCCCAGTTCGGCGCGCGCTTCCGGCGACAGCTTCTGGTGGGTGGTGGTTTCGGGATGCGTGAGAAGGCTCTTGGTATCGCCCAGATTGTTGGAGATGTCGATCAGCTTCAGCGCATTGGCCAGCCGGAACACCGCCGCCTTGCCGCCGGCGATTTCAAACGTCACCACGCCGCCGCCGCCATCCATCTGCGCCTTGGCCAGATTGTGTTGCGGATGGTCCGGCAGGAAGGGGTACAGCACGCGCGTCACTTTCTTCTGCCTGCCCAGGAATTCCGCCACCGCCAGTGCATTCTCGCAATGCTGCTTCATGCGCAGGTCCAGTGTCTCCAGGCTCTTCAGATGCAGCCAGGCATTGAAGGGACTGATGGAAGGTCCGGTGTTGCGCAGGAAAACCTGCAGATGGTCATTGAGAAAATCCTCGTGACACAGGATCACCCCGCCCAGCGCCCGGCCCTGGCCGTCGATATACTTGGTCGAGGAATGGATCACGATGTCGGCGCCGAACTCCATCGGCCGCTGCAGGGCCGGGCTGGCAAAGGCATTGTCCACCGCCAGCCGCGCCCCGCCATTGTGTGCGATCTTCGCCACCGCCGCGATGTCCACCAGCGACAGCGTCGGGTTGGACGGCGTCTCCATGAACAGCAGCTTGGTGTCGGGGCGCATCGCCGCTTCCCAGGCGGCGGGATCGGTGCCGTCCACCAGGGTATAGCCGATGCCGAAGCGCGGCAGGATCTGCTCCACCACATGCAGGCAGGAGCCGAACATGGCCTTGGCCGCCACCACATGGTCGCCGGTCTTCAGGGAGGACAGGAATACGGCGCTGACCGCCGCCATGCCGGTGGCGGTGGCGCGGGCAACCGGCGCGCCTTCCAGCAGCGCCATGCGCTCCTCGAACATGGCGATGGTGGGATTGCCGAAGCGGGAATACTGGAAGCCCCCGATCTCGCCCTTGAAGCGGGCCTCGGCCTCCTCGGCCGCCTCATAGGCATAGCCCGAGGTCATGAACAGGGCTTCCGATGTCTCCTGGAAAGGGGTGCGCAGGGTGCCGCCGCGCACCGCCAGGGTGCGTTTGCGCCATTTTCCGGGCTGTTTGTTGGTCGCCATGAACGTCGTGCCTCTTGCGGCGGTTTTTGTCGCGCGGTTGATGGGGCGGGGTCAAGAACATAAGCTTTATGCGGGATTCGCAGAGCCCATGGAAAACCCGTGAAACGGCTGTTTTTGTTGCGGCACGCCAAGGCCCAGCCGGCTGACGGCGGCACCGAGGATTTCGACCGCACCCTGATGCTGTCGGGCATGCAGGACGGCGCCGCCATGGCGCGCCACCTGCGCAAGAACAGCTATGCCGTGGACCTGATCCTGTGCTCGGCCAGCGCGCGCACCACCCAGACCGCCGAACTGCTGCTGCACGAGCTGGTCGCCGAGATCGAATACCGCGACAATCTCTACCTGGCCGATGCCGGAAAGATCA
>JAQGLO010000188.1 GCA_028292825.1 Alphaproteobacteria bacterium
CCAAGAGCCGAAAACAGCGATGCATCCGCATCCTTGCCGATGACATTCACAACAAAGCCGGACATTCTGCATCCATGAAATATGATGCCGTGCTTATTGCAGGCCCCACCGCCAGCGGCAAGTCCGAGGCCGCGCTGGCGCTGGCGGAGCGCATCAACGGCGTGATCATCAATGCCGATTCCATGCAGGTGTACCGCGAAGCGCCCATCCTGACGGCGCAGCCCGGCGCCGCCGACAAGGCGCGCGCGCCGCATCTGCTCTATGGCCATGTCGGCGTGCGCGAGGTGTATTCCGTGGGACGCTGGCGCGATGACGCGATGGCGGCGCTGGACAGGCTGGAAGGCCGCACACCGATATTCGTCGGCGGCACCGGCATGTATTTCATGGCGCTGACCGAAGGCCTGGCCGCCATTCCCGCAATTCCGGCAAATGTCCGGGACGCCGCGCGCGCATTGCTGGAAGAGATCGGCGTGGAAGCGCTGCATGCCAGGTTGGCCGCGCGCGACCCGCTGACTGCGGCGAAACTGCGGCCCAGCGATCCCCAGCGCACCTTGCGGGCCTACGAAGTGTTCGAAGCCACCGGCCGTCCGCTGGCGGCATGGCAGGACGCGCCGGCGCAGCCGGTGCTGAAGGAAAAAAGCATTGCCGCCTTTGTGCTCGACCCGCCGCGGCCCATCCTGCGCGCCCGCATCGCCGCGCGCTTCGCCGCGATGGTGGAGCAGGGCGGCCTGGCGGAAGCGGTGGCGCTGACCAGCCTGGACCCGGCGCTGCCCGCCGCCAAGCTGCTGGGACTGGCGCCGCTGCAGGCGCTGGCGGCAGGAACCCTGTCAAAAGCCCAGGCACTGGAGGCCGCCATCACGGGGACCCGGCAATTCGCAAAACGCCAGATGACGTGGTTTCGACACCGTATGCCACATTATAGCTGGTATGACCCTCTTAAGAGCAATATTATTGCTGAATATGACAGAATTCGCGAATGAAATTGCTTGACGGGGCCGCGCGGCAACCTTAAGTTCCGCCGCCATGAACGCAATGCTTGTAATTATCGCTGCCGCCTTCCCGCGAAGCTAAAGGCTTCGCTCGGGACGGGTGGTTATGGGCAAGGGGCGGAAACGCCCCTTTATCTTTTCAGCGGTTACAGGCATCGGACAGCAAGGTACGCGACGTTATGGACAAGGACGATACATTACAGCAGGCACTGGCCGCGCAGGCCGCGCCTGATGCCATGTTGGGCGCCATGAACGGGACCATGACCGGCGCGCAGATGGTCATCCAGGCCCTGCGCGACCAGGGCGTCACCCATATCTTCGGCTATCCCGGCGGCGCGGTGCTGCCCATCTATGACGCGCTGTTCCAGGTCGAAGGCATCACCCATGTGCTGGTGCGCCACGAACAGGGCGCCGTCCATGCCGCCGAAGGCTATGCCCGCTCCACCGGCAAGCCTGGCGTGGTGCTGGTCACGTCGGGTCCCGGCGCCACCAATGCCGTCACCGGGCTGACCGATGCGCTGATGGATTCCATTCCGCTGGTGGTGCTGACGGGCCAGGTGCCGTCGCACCTGATCGGCACCGATGCCTTCCAGGAATGCGATACCGTGGGCATCACCCGGCCCTGCACCAAGCACAACTGGCTGGTGAAGCATGTCGGCGACCTCAGCCGCGTGCTGCATGAAGCCTTCCAGATCGCCACCACCGGCCGTCCCGGTCCCGTGGTGGTGGACATCCCCAAGGATGTGCAGTTCCAGACCGGCTCCTATATCGGGCCGCAGGCGGTGCATCACCGCACCTACAAGCCCAAGACCGATCCCGACCTGGGCGCCATCGTGCGCGCCGTCGAGATGATGGCGGCGGCGAAGAAACCTGTTTTCTACACCGGCGGCGGCATCATCAATTCCGGGCCGGAGGCCAGCGCGTTGCTGCGCGAATTGGTGGATCTGACCGGCTTTCCCGTGACCTCCACGCTGATGGGCCTGGGCGCTTTCCCGGCTGCGCGTCCCGAATGGCTGGGCATGCTGGGCATGCACGGCACCTGGGAAGCCAATCACGCCATGCATGATTGCGACCTGATGATCTGCCTGGGGGCGCGCTTTGATGACCGCGTCACCGGCCTGGTCAAGAAATTCTCGCCCGACAGCAAGAAGATTCACCTGGATATCGACGCCTCGCAGATCAACAAGATCGTGCGGGTGGATTTGCCCATCGTCGCGGACGCCACCAAGGCGCTGCGCGAGATGGTGCGCTTCTGGAAGGCGCAGAAGCACAAGGTCGACGCCCCGGCGCTGAAAGACTGGTGGCAGCAGATCGACCAGTGGCGCACCAAGAAGTCGCTGGGCTATCGCAATTCCGAAACCATCATCAAGCCGCAATATGCCATCGACCGGCTGTACGCGCTGACCAAGCATCGCGATGTCTATGTCACCACCGAAGTCGGCCAGCACCAGATGTGGGCGGCGCAGCGCTTCCACTTCCAGGAGCCCAATCGCTGGATGACCTCGGGCGGCCTGGGCACCATGGGCTATGGCCTGCCGGCGGCGCTGGGCGTGCAGATGGCGCATCCGGATGCGCTGGTGATCGACATTGCCGGCGAGGCCAGCATCCAGATGTGCATGCAGGAAATGAGCACCGCCCTGCAGTACGACCTGCCGGTCAAGATCTTCATCCTGAACAACGAATATATGGGCATGGTGCGCCAGTGGCAGGAACTGCTGCACGGCAAGCGCTACAGCCACAGCTATTCCGAAGCACTGCCCGATTTCGTCAAGCTGGCGGACGCTTTCGGCTGCGTCGGCCTGCGCGCCGACAAGCCGTCCGAGCTGGACGACAAGATCCAGGAAATGATCAGCGTCCGCCGCCCGGTCCTGTTCGATTGCCGCGTCGATCCCACCGAGAATTGCTATCCCATGATCCCGTCGGGCGCCGCGCACAATGACATGATCCTGTCGCCCGATGATGGCGGCGAGATCAGCGACGCCGGCAAGATGCTGGTGTGATGACGATGCACGATACCAAGATCAAGCTGAGCGACGAGACCGAAAGGCACACCCTGACGGTGCTGGTCGACAATGAAGCCGGCGTGCTGGCCCGGGTGGTCGGCCTGTTCTCGGGCCGCGGCTACAATATCGAAAGCCTGACCGTGGCCGAGGTCGATCCCATGGCCCGCACCAGCCGCATCACCATCGTGACCAGCGGCACGCCGGACGTGATCGAGCAGATCGAGGCGCAATTGCGTCGCCTGGTCCCCACCCACAAGGTCACCAACTGGACCAGCGCCGACACCGGCATCGAGCGCGAAATGGCGCTGGTGAAGGTGTCGGGCACCGGCGAGAAGCGGGTGGAAGCGCTGCGCATGGCCGACGCCTTCCGCGCCCGCCCGGTGGACACCACGCATTCCAGCTTCGTGTTCGAGATCACCGGCTCGCCCCACAAGATCGACAGCTTCGTCGACCTGATGCGCCCGCTGGGCCTGGTGGATGTTTCGCGCACCGGCGTCGCCGCGATTTCCCGCGGCCCCGAGGCCATGTAATCAACAATCCTTTTGCGAATAACCAGGAGTGGACGAAATGCGCGTGTATTATGATCGGGATGCCGATCTCAACCTGATCAAGAACAAGAAGGTCGCCGTCATCGGCTTTGGCTCGCAGGGCCATGCCCATGCGCAGAACATGCGCGACAGCGGCGTCAAGGATCTCGTCATCGCGGTGCGCCCCGGCGCCTCGGCCAAGAAGGCCGAAGCCGCCGGCTTCAAGGTGCTCAGCGTCGCCGACGCCGCCAAATGGGCGGACGTGCTGATGATGGCCACGCCCGACGAACTGCAGGCCGACATCTATCGCGACGATCTCAAGGACAACATGAAGCAGGGCGCGGCGCTGCTGTTCGCCCACGGCTTCAATGTGCATTTCAAGCTGATCGAACCCCGCCCCGACATGGACGTGCTGATGGTCGCCCCCAAGGGCCCCGGCCACACCGTGCGCGGCGAATACTTGAAGGGCGGCGGCGTGCCCTGCCTGATCGCCGTCCATCAGGATGCCTCGGGCAATGCCCATGACCTGGGCCTCAGCTACGCCAGCGCCATCGGCGGCGGCCGCGCCGGCATCATCGAGACCAACTTCAAGGAAGAATGCGAAACCGACCTGTTCGGCGAACAGGTGGTCCTGTGCGGCGGGTTGGTGGAACTGATCCGCGCCGGTTTCGAAACGCTGGTGGAAGCCGGCTATGCCCCGGAAATGGCCTATTTCGAATGCCTGCACGAAGTGAAGCTGATCGTGGACCTGATCTATGAAGGCGGTATCGCCAACATGAATTACTCCATCAGCAACACCGCCGAGTATGGCGAGTATGTCACCGGCCCCCGCATCATCACGACGCAAACCAAGGCCGAGATGAAGAAGGTCCTCACCGACATCCAGCAGGGCAAGTTCGCCCGCGACTGGGTGCTGGAGAACAAGGCCGGCCAGTCCAGCTTCAAGGCCACCCGCGCTTTGGGCGACGCCCATCAGATCGAGGAAGTCGGCGCCAAGCTGCGCGCCATGATGCCGTGGATTTCCAAAAACAAGCTGGTGGATACGGCGAAGAACTAGGCCGCATGGCGCTGGAATTCACTGCTGAGATACCGGGAGCCGCCGAACTGTGTGATCAGTTCGGCGGCTTTCCGTCTTTTGCGGACGCAAAAGCAGAATTCAGTGCCGGTCCCGATGGCACGGGTAGCCTGAAGGTTTGGAGTTATTTCATTGGCCGGGACGGAAATTACGATGTCGGAAAGCCAATTGTTGTCATTTTCTCGTTCGATGGCATTGCAACGGTGTCGCTGACGAAATCCGACGGGGCGATTTATCTCGATAACCTGACAGTCGGAAAAGTGGACGGCCTGTACGAAACATCTTGGGAATCCGCCTATGGTGCGGACGGCGTCGTCCATGCTCGACAGATGCGGATCACTCTTCAGAGTGGCGACAAAGCCGAAGATTGATCCAAAGGCTCAAACCAGCCCTGCCAAAACAGGGCTGGCCGTTGTGTTTCAGACCTGATTTGCTCTCCGGCGCAATAGGAGAGTCCCGATGACCGTCCACGCCGCGCTTGTGCAACGCTTGTCCGCAGCCCTATCCACGAGCGCCGTTGATAACAGTGTGGACAGGGGCGCGGCCCGTGCGGCCAACCGTCTGGCTCTCCATTATTTTTCCGCAGGCGTGGGGGGGAGGGGGGACTCTTTTTTTGCTCGCACAATTAAATTGCCGAAGCTCTTGGTATCCGCCGCCTGTGCCACGTTCCTGCTGGCCGCGCCCGCGTCCGCCGACCCCGCCACCGCCGCGCGTCTGCGCGATGCGGCGCTGGGCGACGACACCGCCTGGTCCATCCTGGAATCCCTGACCACCGAGGTCGGTCCCCGTCCCGCCGGCAGCCCGGCCGCAGCCGTGGCGCGTGACTGGGGCGTCGCCAAGTTCACCGCGCTGGGCTTCACCAATGTCCATGTCGAACCTTTCGCCAAGACCGCCTGGCTGCGCGGCGCGGAGTCGGCTGAAATTGTCGGGCCGTTTCCGCACAGGCTGGCGCTGCTGGGCATCGGCAACAGCCCCTCCACCCCACCCGAAGGCCTCACCGCCGAGGTGGCGGTGTTCAAGAGCCTCGCCGAACTGAAAGCCGCGCCGGGCAATTGCTGCACCGGCAAGATCGTGCTGGTGAACCAGCCCATGACGCGCACCCAGGATATCTGGGGCTATGGCCTGGGCGTGGCGGCGCGTTCCGCCGCACCGGAAGCCGCGAAGCGCGGCGCGGTCGCCTATCTGGTGCGCTCCATCTCCACCTCCACCAACCGCAGCCCGCATACCGGCGCCATGCGGCCGCCGGGGCCGGGTGTGAAGGTGGTGCCCACCGCCGCGCTGGGCGTTCCCGATGCCGACCTGATCGAACACATGTCGGCGCGCGGGCCGGTAACGGTGCATCTGGCGTTGCAGTCGCATGTCGTGGACACCACCGCCTGGACCGTCTCCGGCGACATCGCCGGCAGCGATCCCAGGGCCGGCGTGATCGTGATCGGCGGCCATCTGGACAGCTGGGACCCGGGCACCGGCGCGATCGATGATGCCTCGGGCATCGCCATTACCATGGAGGCGGCGAAGCTGGTCGCCACCACCCATCCCAGGCGGACGATCCGCGTGGTGATGTGGGGTTCGGAAGAAACCGGTGGTTCCGGCGACGCCTATCTCGCCGCCCACAAGGCCGAGCTGGGCAACATCGTCATCGCCGGTGAAAGCGATTTGGGCGCCGACAATATCTTCAGCCTGCAACTGCCCGCCGGGTCATGGGAGAAGCCCGACCTCAAGCCGCTGGAAAGCCTGGTGGCGCCGCTGAAGATCATGGCCGCGCCCGCACCCGCCGAAGACGGTGGTTCGGATATCGAAGCCATACACGGTGCCGGCGTGCCGGTGCTGGCGCTGAATCAGGATGCCAGCCGCTATTTCGATTATCATCACACCGCGGACGACACCCTGGCCATCGTGGACCCGCTGCAGCTGAAACAGAATGTGGCAGCCTGGACGGCGGTGCTGGAAACCATCGCCAACAGTGACGTGACCTTCCGCGCGGGAAAAAAGAAATGACCCGGCCCCCCATTCCCGCGCCGCCTTACGACGGCGGCTGCCTGTGCGGCGCGGTGCGCTGGCGGCTGTCGGCGCGGCCTCTGGCGGTGAATGCTTGTCATTGCACCGACTGCAAGAAACTGACCGGCGCCACCAACCTGCTGATGCTGCTGGCCACGCGCGAGGCCTTCTCGCATGCGGGTGCCGTGGAGCGCTGGCGCAAGCGCGCCGATTCCGGGCGGGAGCTTGATATCGCGCGCTGCCGCGTGTGCGGTACCCGGCTGTGGCATGAGCCGCTATCCTCTCCGGCCCTGGTCTTTGTCGCGGCGGGCACGCTGGACGATCCGTCCTGGGCGGTGCCGACCTCGCACATCTGGACCCGCCGCGCTTCGCCCGGGGTGACAATGCAGGATGACGCGATCCAGGTGCCGGGCCAGCCGGTGGAGCGTCAGGCGCTGATGGATGCCTTCACCGCCATCTATGGTGACGCATGATCCTGGGCACGCCGCTGTCGCCGGCCGCCATCAAGGTCATGCTGCTGGGCTCGGGCGAACTGGGCAAGGAAGTGGTGATCGAGCTGCAGCGGCTGGGGGTGGAGACCATCGCGGTGGACCGCTATCCGAACGCCCCCGCCGCCCAGGTCGCCCATCGCAGCCATGTCATCGACATGACCGATGCCAGGGCGCTGCGGGCGCTGGTGGAGCGCGAACGCCCGCATTTTCTGGTGCCGGAGATCGAGGCGCTGGCCACCGATGAACTGGTGCGGATCGAGGCCGATGGCCTCTGCACCGTGATCCCCACGGCGCGCGCCGCCCATGTCACCATGAACCGCGAGCGCATCCGGGTGCTGGCGGCGGAGGAGTTGGGTTTGCCGACCTCGCCCTATGCTTTCGCATCATCGTTGGAAGAATTGCAGGCCGCCGCCGCGCGGATCGGCTTTCCGTCCTTCGTGAAGCCGGTGATGTCGTCATCGGGCAAGGGCCAGTCGCGGCTGAAGTCCGCCGATGACGTGGCGGCCGCCTGGGACAAGGCGCTGTCGGCGGGCCGGGTGCGCGAGGCGCGCGTGATCCTGGAAGGCGAAGTGACATTCGATTTCGAGATCACGCAACTCACCGTGCGCGCGGCGGACGGCACCCATTTCTGCGAACCCATCGGCCATGTCCAGAAGGACGGCGATTATGTCGAAAGCTGGCAGCCGCAGCAGATGAGCGATATCGCCAGGGCCAAGGCGCGCGACATGGCGGCGAAGGTGACGGATGCGCTGGGCGGCCTGGGCATCTTTGGTGTCGAACTGTTCGTGCAGGGCGACAACGTCTGGTTCTCGGAAGTCTCGCCGCGGCCGCACGATACCGGGCTGGTGACGTTGGTGTCGCAATATCAGAGCGAATTCGCCTTGCATGCCCGCGCCATACTGGGCCTGCCGGTGGACACCGCGATGGTCTCGCCCGGCGCTTCGGCGGTGATCTATGGCGGCAAGGATGCCAGGGCTTTGAGCTTCGACGGCGTGGACGCGGCGCTGAAGATTCCCGGCACCGACCTGCGCCTGTTCGGCAAGCCGGAATCCTTCGTCAAACGCCGCATGGGCGTGGCGCTGGCGCGCGCCGGCGATACCGACGCGGCGCTGGCGCGGGCGAAGCAGGCGGCCGCGTCCGTTAAGCCGCGTTAACCGGTCACGGGAAATTCACAAAAGGGTCGCCGGGCGCCACGGTGCGGTTAACCGGCCACTCACGCTGCCTGCCTAGTTTGTCGCCATCGGCAAACATGAGCAGCATGACATGACATTCCCGGCGCAAGACGACCAGACAGCAGGTCAACTGGCGGCGCGCATTCCCGCGCACACTGAAAACACCACCTGCGGCGAGATTTTCCAGTGGTTCCTCGCCAATCCGGCGGTGCCGGCGATCGCCGTGCTGGACAGCCGCAGCGGTGCGGTGCTGGGCCTGATGAACCGCTTTGTCTTCTTCGCCCGCTACGCCCGCCAGTATGTGCCTGAGCTGTTCGGCCGCAAGACCATCCTCAAGCTGGCCAACCGCGATCCTCTGGTGGTGGATGCCGATATCCCGGTGGCCGAACTGGGCGCCACCCTGCTGGAGGAGCATCCCGAAGCGCTGGTCGAGTGCTTCGTGGTGACGCGGCGCGGCCGCTATCTGGGCGTCGGCACCGGCGAGGCGCTGCTGCACGGCAAGGTCAAGCTGCTGCAGGCGCGCGAGCAGGAATTGTCGCGAGCCCTGAAAGCGGAAACCAGCGCCAACACCGCCAAGAGCGATTTCCTGGCGCTGATGAGTCATGAACTGCGCACGCCGCTGAACGCCATTATCGGCTTTTCCGAGATCCTGGGCACCGAGATGCTGGGGCCGCTGGGCAATCCGCGCTACCGCGAATATGCCGGCGACGTGCATGGCGCCGGCCGCCACCTGCTGGCGCTGATCAACGACATTCTCGATCTGTCCAAGGCGGCGGCCGGCAAGTTCGACCTGGACTGCGAGGAGATCGTGCCCGCCGATGTGATCACCGAATGCCTGAAGCTGACGCGCGGCAAGGCGCATGAAGGCGGCCTGCGGCTGAGCTGCGACCTGGCGCCAGGACTGCCCAACCTGCTGGCGGACCGGTTGCGCTTCAAGCAGGCGCTGCTCAATCTGTGTTCCAACGCCATCAAGTTCACGCCGCCCGGCGGCTATGTCCATGTCAGCGCGGACCAGGAGGAAGACGGGCGCTTCGTGCTGACGGTGCGCGACACCGGCATCGGCATGTCGCCGGAACAGATTCCGGTGGCGCTGGAGCCCTTCCGCCAGATCGCCTCGCCCTTTGCGCGCCAGAAAGAGGGCACAGGCCTGGGCCTGGCGCTGGTCAAGTCGCTGGTGGAATGCCACGACGGCAGGATGGAAATCGAAAGCGCGCTGGCGCGCGGCACGACGGTGCGCATCATCCTGCCGCCCGAACGCACCGTGCGGCGGCGGACGGCGTTGTCGGCCTAGCCCTCAAGCAGCGAAGCGATAGGGCATGAATTAAGTCGGATTTTCTAGGCTGAACGCTGCGGTATCGTCGTCATAGCTGAACAGTTCGGCGAAACGCGCCCAGCTCACCACGGTCTTCAGCGTTTCTTCCGCCGTGTCCTCGGCCATATGGTCTTCCAGTTCGTCCAGGAAGCGGGTCTTGGGCGCGGAATGGCTGGCGCGTTCGTCCAGCACCTTCTTGATGTGCGCCGCCAGCGGCACATGGTTCACCAGGGCGCGCGAGAAGATTTCCTTGCGCTCGTTCAGCTCGCCGTCGGCAAAACGCTTGCCCATGTGCGTCAGCTTGATGTCGCCGCCTTCCACGTCCGCCAGCCGCAGCAGCTGCATGGCTTCGGCCACCGGGAACAGCTCGTCCACTTCCAGCTCCTGATCATAGGCGATGTCCGGCAGGTCGGCCTTGCCGTCGGCCAAGGCCGAAAGCGCTTCCACAAGACCCGAGATCTGGCTGGGCGAGACATGGGTGAGCGGCATGTCGGTGCCGGTGGTGCTGGTCGCCTGCTGCTGGCGCAGGCGCTCGACCCGCCGCGCCGTCATTTCCACATAGATCTGGTCGACATACTGCTCGAACTGGGCGGTGGTGCGGTCGCGCGGCTGGGGCAGGTCGATCTTGATCTCGGACGCGACGCGGCCGGGATTGGACGAGAACAGCAGCACGCGGTCGCACATCAGCACCGCTTCCTCGATATTGTGGGTCACCAGAATGATGCCCTTGATGGGCAGCTTGCCGTTGCCCCACAGCTCCACCAGGTCGGTGCGCAGGTTTTCCGCCGTCAAAACGTCCAGCGCCGAGAAAGGCTCGTCCATCAGAAGAATATTGGGGTGCACCACCACGGCGCGGGCAAAGCCGACGCGCTGGCGCATGCCGCCGCTGAGTTCGCGCGGATAGGCGCTCTCATAGCCGTCCAGGCCGATCAGGTCGATCGCCGCCAGCGCCCGCTCGCGCATCACGCGCGGCGGCAGGTTCAGGGCTTCCAGCCCCAGCTGCACATTCTCCAGCACCGTCAGCCAGGGAAACAGCGCGAAGCCCTGGAACACCATGGAGACGCCCTGCACCGGGCCTTCGATGGGCGCGCCCAGATAGGACAGCGACCCGCCCTGGGGACGGGAGAGCCCGGCGATCAGGCGCAGCAGGGTGGACTTGCCCGAACCCGAACGGCCCAGCAGGCCGACGATCTCGCCTTCCTTCAAGGTCAGGTTGACGTCGTCCAGCACCAGCAATTCCTCGCCGCCGCCGCGCGGGAAGGTGCGGCGGACATGCTCGACACTCAGAAGATCGTTTGCCATGCCATTCTCACTTCCAGAAGGCTCACGTTAGCCGGAATTTGCGTTCGGCGAACCAGTAAAGCGGCCGCCACAGGATGCGGTTCACCACCACCACGAAAAAGCTCATCACCGCGATGCCCAGCACGACGCGGTGAAAATCGCCCTTCAGCGTGGCGTCGGCGACATAGGCGCCCAGGCCGTGGGCATGCAGCGTCTTGGTGCCCCAGCTCGCCACTTCCGCCAGCACGCTGGCATTCCAGGCGCCGCCGGACGCGGTGATGGCGCCAGTGACGTAATAGGGAAACACGGCGGGCAGGGCGACGCGCTTCCACCACAGCCAGCCCTTGACGCCGAAATTGTCGGCGGCGTCCTGCAGCTCGGCGGGCATGGCGCTGGCGCCGGCGATGACGTTGAACAGGATGTACCACTGGGTGCCCAGGATCATCAGCGGCGACAGCCAGATGTCGGGATTGAGGTCGAAGATCACGATCATCGACACCACCAGCGGGAACAGGATGTTGGCCGGGAAGGCGGCCAGGAACTGGGCCACCGGTTGCACGATGCGTGTCAGGCGCGGGCGCAGGCCGACATAGACGCCGATGGGTGTCCAGATCACGCTGGCCAGCGCGATCAGCACCATCACCCGCACCAGGGTGATCATGCCCAGACCGACAGCCTGCGCCAGGTCGCTCCAGGCCAGGCTGGCATGGGCGAATTCATAGATGCGATAGGCGCCGTAGGCGCCGATCAGTCCCAGGATCACGTACCACAGCAGGTCAGCGAGGCGGCTGTCATAGTCGCGCGTCGCGGCCTTGATGCCGAAATGCGGCGGATGCCAGTAATAGCTCCAGCGCATCATCTGGTCGAAGGGCTTGGTCATCAGGTCCAGCAGGCGCGAACGGCGATAGACGGTCAGCGCCCAGGACTGGGGCTGGTCGCCCGACTGTTCGTTGCCGATGCGGAAGCGGTCGGCCCAGGCGACCAGCGGCCGGAACATCAGCTGGTCATAGACCAGGATCACCACAAGCATGGCGACGATCGCCATGAAGATGGCCGGCAGGTTCTTCTGCGCGATGGCCACCGCGATCCAGCTGCCGATGCCGGGCAGGGCGATGTTGGTGTCGCCCACGCTGATGGCTTCGGCCACGGTGACGAAGAACCAGCCGCCCGACATGCTCATCATCATGTTCCAGATCAGCGGCGGGGTGGCATAGGGTGCCTCGATGCGCCAGAAGCGCGCCCAGGCATTGAGGCCGAACATGCGTCCGGCTTCCTCAAGCTCCGGCGGCACGGTGCGCAGCGACTGGTAGAAGCTGAAGGCCATGTTCCAGGCCTGGCCGGTGAAGATGGCGAAGACGCAGGCCAGTTCGGCGCCGAAGACATAGCCCGGCGTCAACGACAGGAACCACACCACCGTCACCGACAGGAAACCCAGGATCGGCACCGACTGGAGAATATCCAGCAAGGGCACAAGAAGACTGCCGGCGCGCGGACTCTTGGCGGCCCAGGTGGCGTAGGTGAAGGTGAAGGCCAGCGACACACCCAGCGCGATCAGCATGCGCAGGCCGGTACGCAGGGCATAGCCCGGCAGGTCCCACGGATTGAGCGTCAGGCCGTGGCCGGTGATGGAACTGAGGGGATGCACCAGATAGCGGCTGGCATCGGCGAAGGCGATGATGAAGCCAAGCACCAGGATCGCCGCCAGCAGGTCCCAGCGGCTGGGCAGCAGGCGGCGTGCTTCTACGGAAACGGGCGGCAGGATTTTCATGTCCGCACTGTGCTTGAAAGTGACTGTCAGGTGACACAGCCGTGGCCGGCGCGGGCGCGAAGGAATGCGGCTGTGACGGGCTCTAATGTCCCGGCACGGCGGGCCTGTCAATGCAAAGGGGCAATCCGCGCCGACAGCCATTTGGCCGCTTCGGCCGGCGTCTTGCCGTCGCGGTCCAAAAGCAGATTGGCGGCCTGCATGACAGGCAGCGCAATCGCGCCGTTCAGCGCTGCCACGGCCGCCATGAACCGCGCGTCATGAAGATGTTTTTGTGACACCAGCAGCAGGGCGTCATAGGGCGGCAGCGCAGCCTTTGGATCCGCCAGCAGTTTCAGGCCATAGCGCGCCACACGGCCGTCGCTGGAAAAGGCCGAGATCACGTCCACATCACCGCTGTCCACGGCGCGGTACAGGAACTCCGGCTGGTACTGGCGCTTCACCGCGAAATCCGGACCATAGGCGCGTTCGACGGATTTCCATTCCGGGCGGGAGAAGATTTCGAAATCCCCGCCCATCTTCAGCCCCGGATGCGCCGCCAGGTCGGACAGGCTTTCGATATGCAGCGCCCTGGCGCGGTCGGCGCGCATAGCCAATACATAGGCGTTCTCGAAGCCCAGCCGCGCCGCGACCGCGATGCCGCGCTGGTTCAGCCATTGGGTGATGTCGGCCATCATCCTGGCGCGTCCCGGCATGTCGGTGCGGTGCATCTGGCTGGTCCACAGCGTGCCGGAATAATCGACATAGAGATCAATTTCGCCCGCCGACAAGGCGCTGAAGGCGATGGAGGAGCCCAGATTGCTTTTGGTGCTGGTGGCGTATCCGGCCTGGTGCAGCCGGTCCGCCAGCAGTTCTGCCAGAATATATTGCTCGCCGAAATTCTTGGCGCCAATCGTCAGTCCGCCGCGATCCCGGTGCAAAAGCGGCAACAGGCTGGTGCCGATCACCAGCGCCAGGCCGACAGCGGCCGCGACCACGCGCGGCCGCGACCGCATGGTGAGACCCGCGCCCGCCAGCGCCAGCAACTGGTCCAGCACCAGCGCCAGCAGCGCCGCCGCGGCGCAGCCGAACAGCACGAAGACCCAGTTCTCGGTCTGCAGGCCCGTGAAGATGTAATTGCCCAGGCTGGTCTGGCCGATGGGCGTGGAGAGGGTGGCGGTGCCGATCACCCACACCGCGCTGGTGCGCACGCCCGCCAGGATTACCGGCGCCGCCAGCGGCAATTCCACCAGCAGCAGCGACTGGCGCGGCGTCATGCCCACGCCTTTTGCCGCGAGCAGCACGGCGCGGTCCAGGCCCGCCAGTGCCGTCACGGTGTTTCGCAGGATTGGCAGCATGGCATAGAGGGTCAGCGCCGCCAGCGCCGGCAGGAAGCCCAGCGCGCGGAACGAGACGCCCAGCAGGTCCTGGCTCAGCAGCGACAGCGCCAGCAGCAGGGGATAGAACAGCGCCAGCAGCGCCAGGCCCGGAATGGTCTGCACGATGCCGGCCAGCGCCAGCAGCGGCCCGGCCAGCCGCGGACGGCGCGCGGCAGCAATGCCCAGCGGCAGGCTGACAAGGACGCCCAGCGTCAGTGCCGACATGCTCAGCCAGACATGCTGGCCCAGATAGTCGGGGAGCAGCGCCAGGGCCTCATAAAAGCTGGTCATGCGAGCGCTGCCGCCAGCGCCGCCGCCCGGCGGCGCGGGGTTTCCAGCATGCTGGAGACAAAATCATCTGCCGGATGCGCCACAAGCTCCCTGGGCGTACCGAGCTGCACAAGATGCCCGTCGCGCATCACCGCGATGCGGTCGGCCAGCAGCAGCGCCTCGGTCATGTCATGGGTCACCATCACTGTGGTCAGTCCCAGCTCGCCATGGATGCGCTTCACGTCCTGGGCGACCTCGTCCCGGGTCAGGGGGTCCAGGGCCCCGAAGGGCTCGTCCAGCAGCAGGATGGGCGGCCGCGCCGCCAGCGCCCGGGCCAAGGCCACCCGCTGGCGCTGGCCACCGCTTAGTTCATGGGGCATGCGGTCCGCGAACCGTTCCGGGTCCAGCTTCACCAACGCCAAGAGTTCCATCACCCGAGAGAGGGTCAAGGCCGGGTCCCAGCCCAGCAGCCGGGGCGTCACGGCAATGTTCCCGGCCACCGTCAGATGGGGAAAAAGCCCTGCTTCCTGAAAGACATAGCCGATCCCCCGGCGCAGCGCGGCGGGGTCGCTGGCGGCGATATCGCGGCCCCCGATCCGAACCGTACCCTGGGACGGTTCCACCAGCCGGTTGATCAGGCCCAGGGTCGTGGTCTTGCCGCAGCCCGAGGGCCCGATCAGGGCCAGGAATTCCCCCTCCGCGATCGCCAGCGACAGGCCATGCAGGGCGGCGTGGGCGCCCGCCGCATATCGCTTGGAAACGTCGAGAATTTCGATCACCCGCGGGAGCCCTGCTTTTTTGCGACACGCCATCCTGAGCGCCCTTGCACCATAGCGCAAAATCGGCGTAAAACCGCGTAAACGCAGGGAAA
>JAQGLO010000111.1 GCA_028292825.1 Alphaproteobacteria bacterium
TTCTGGGCCTGCCCGCCGGCATCTTCTTCGCGAACCTGTGGGACTGGCACGCCCCCTTCCTGGCGGTGGTGGTGCTGACGGTGCCGGCGGCGCTGGTGATCGCGCTCAAGATGAAGCCGGTCACCGCGCATCTGGGGCTGCCGCAGGAGCACAGCCCGTTCATGCATCTTTTCCACACCCTGACCGAGCGCCGCTATCTGGTGGCGTTCGGCGTCACCGCCACCATCACCACCGGCGGCTTCATGCTGATGCCGTTCGGCAGCGCCTTTCTGGTCAACAATGTGAAGATCTCGCTCAACCATTTGCCGACCTTGTATCTGGTGACGGGGCTGTGCACGATTTTTGCCGGCCCGATCATCGGGCGGGTCAGCGACCGCGTCGGCAAATTTCCGGTCTTTGTTTTCGGCACCATCCTGTCCATCATCATGGTGGTGATCTGGACGCATATGGGTCCGACCTCGCTCGCCATGGTCATCGTCATCAATGTGCTGCTGTTTGTCAGCATCTTCTCGCGCATGATCCCGTCCCAGGCGCTGATCTCCGCCATTCCGGAGCCGTCGCGCCGCGGTGCCTTCAACGCCGTCAATGCCTCGCTGCAGCAGTTCAGCGGCGGGCTGGCCTCGGCGCTGGCCGGGCTGGTGGTGCTGCGCGGCGCCGACGGGCGGCTCGAGCGCTTCGACTGGATCGGTTACATCGTGATCGCGGCATCGCTGCTGGCGCTGGTGTTCATGTACTTCGTCCATCGCCGGGTGCCGGAAGCCACACCTGCCGATCCGTTGGCAAGTTCCGCCCTGGAACCGTAACGCGGAACTTTTCGCCCGCGCCTGTGACGTTTCTTTATCTTTTCGACGACAGCATCCGCGCGCATAGTGACTGCGGGGTCGGAAATGCTTTCGAAGATCGTCCGGGGCGGACGGTCACGGAAGGAATGCCAAGAGGCGTTCATGGCTGTCACAATCAAACATAGAAACATGGGTTGCTGGATGCTGGCGGCGATGATTGCCGCCGCCGTGCCGGTGCGGGCGGATGAACCGGTGCCCCGGTCGGCGCAGGGCGGCATGCTCTGCACCGATGGCATGGTCACCGATCCCGACAATGACGATCTGGAAGCCATCACAGTCTCCGCCCAGGTGGATGGCGGCTGCATGGTGCCGGACGGGCCCATCGGAATCTAGCCACCCAATACGGCGGCAGCCTTCTTCTTTCTGGAGGCGGGCAGGAGCTTCATCGTCAGGATGAAGCCCGACAGGACAAGGCATATGCTGTTGGACGCCACCAGCGGCCATTCCCGTTTGGCAATGCCGAAGCCGAGCCACAATGCGAAGCCCGCCACCGTCAGCACATACATGCCCAGCGAAATATCATGGGTCTTGCGCGAACGGATGATTTTCCAGGCTTGCGGCGCGAAGCTGGCGGTGGATAGCATCGCCGCCGCATACCCCAACGCCTCGATCATGCGTGGCCGGTAATGAGCCACAGGACCAGGATGATGGGCAGGGGAACGCCTAGAAGCCAGAGGCAGCCGGATCGCATGTCGGTGTCCTTGTGTTTTTATCTGAGCCAACAACGCACTGTTGCCATGCCGGGTTCCGCCGCCGGGAACTTCCCCCGCCTTGGCCCGTTATTGCGCTAACCCAGGAAGAAGGCGCGGCCCCATGACGACCACCATCCTTTCCGACGATCCCCGCACCATCACCAATACCGGCTTTCATTGGGGAGCCGTGATCGCAGGTGCCGTGGTGGCGGCCGCCACCGGGTTTTTCCTGATCACGCTCGGCGCCGGCTTCGGCCTGGTGCTGTCCTCGCCCAACGCGGCGGGCACTTTTCTGACGCTGGGCGCCATCTGGGTGCTGGCGGCGCAGGCCTTCGGCTTTGCCGCAGGCGCGCATGTCACCGGCCGGCTGATCGGCCCGGCACGCGAAACCAGCCGGGAAGAAGAATGGCGCGCGGGTTCCCATGGCCTGGTGATGTGGGCCATCACCGTGGTCGCGGGCCTTGCGCTGCTGGCGCTGGCCGTGGCTGGCGGCAGCCCGATGCACCAGCAGGATACCCGGTCGACCAGCAGCATCTCCGCCTATTGGTCCGACGTTCTTTTGGCCCCGGTCGGCGAACACGCTATGGCCAAGGGCGAAGACCTGGACCATGACAAGACCGAGGCCTCGCGCGTTCTGGCCGCCGACCTGCACCCCGGCGCCACGGCGCGCGCCGAAAACCATGCCGACCTGATGCGCCTGACCATGCTGGATGCCGGCCTGTCCGCCGGCGAAGCCGATGCGCGGGTCAATTTCGTGGAAAACAGGATGCGCCAGGAACTGGACACCGCCCGCAAGGCGGCGGGCTATGCCGCGCTGTGGACCGCGCTGGCCTTGTTGTTCGGCGCCGTGCTGTCGGTGGCCGCCGCCATCTTCGCCCGCTGGGAAGACGACAAGCTGCACTTCACCTGGGCGCGTCGTTACTGATTTTTGATTTCAAGGAGAATGATTATGACGGACAAGCCCTTCCTGACCGACGTGAAGACCCTGCGCGCGCGTGCCCGCCAGCACCTGGAAGAGGGTGCCATCGGCAGCAACTATGTCGGTGACGTCAAGAAGACCATCCAGATCCTGCAGGAAGTGCTGGCGA
>JAQGLO010000115.1 GCA_028292825.1 Alphaproteobacteria bacterium
CGGCTTTGCCGCATCTGAATCAGGCTTGTTCCACAGGGGATTCGACCATGCGCTTCCTGATGACCGACCCGCGCCATTTCAACGTCTCCTACCAGATCAATCCCTGGATGGAGCCGGCCGCCTGGACCGCCGAAGCGGCCGAGGCCGCGTCGCAGGGTTCGCGCGCGCTGCGCGATGCCATCGCCGCCACCGGCGCCGTGGTGGAAACCGTACCCGCGGTCGAAGGCTTGCCCGATCTGGTGTTTCCCGCCAATGCCGCCATCGTGCTGGACGGCAAGGTGCTGGTAGCGCGCTTCCTGTGCGCCGAGCGCCAGGGTGAGGAAGCGGTGTTCCGCGCCGCCTTCGAAGGCCTGCGCGCACGCGGCATCGTCAAGGAAGTGGTCGAACTGCCGCAAGGCGTGCTGCAGGAAGGCGCGGGCGATGCCATCTGGGACATTGATCGCGGCTTCTTCTGGGTCGGTTACGGCCAGCGTTCGACCCAAAGCTCCATCGCCGTGATCGAAAGCACCTTCGGCCAGGCCACCGTGGCGCTGGAACTGGCCTCGCCGCGTTTCTATCACCTGGATACCTGCTTCTGCCCCCTGTCGGGCGGCAAGGTGCTGTACTACCCGCCCGCCTTCACGCCCGAGGCGCTGGCGGCCATCCGCGCGCGTGTCATGCCGCAGGACCGCATCGAGGCGACGGACGAGGAAGCCGGCGCCTTCTGCGTCAATGCGGTCAATATCGGCCGCACCATCATCATGGCCAAGGCGCCCGAAAGCCTGCGCCTCAAGCTGGCCGATCATGGCTACACGCTGCGCGAAGTCGACCTGGCGCCCTTCATCCTGTCGGGCGGCGGCGCCTATTGCATGACCCTGCGGCTGGACCGCACCGCGCAAGCGCAAGCCGGATTGCGCGCCGCGGAATGATGCCATGAACCACCACGCCCCCGTCTCCGCCACCGCCGACCTGATCGCGCGCGAAGCGCGGCTGGGCGCGGCGAACTACAAGCCGCTGGACGTGGTGCTGACCCGGGGCGAGGGCGTTCATGTCTGGGATGTGGACGGCAAGCAGTATCTCGATTGCCTGTCGGCCTATTCCGCCGTCAACCAGGGACATTGCCATCCACGCATTCTGGCGGCGCTGACACAGCAGGCATCGCGCCTGACCCTCACCAGCCGCGCTTTCCGCAACGACCAGCTGGCGCCCTTCTATGAAGAGATCTGCGCGCTCACCCGCGCCCACAAGGTGCTGCCGATGAATTCCGGCGCGGAAGCGGTGGAAAGCGCACTGAAGCTGGCGCGCAAATGGGGCTACCAGGTCAAGGGCGTGCCGGACGGCGCCGCGCAGATCATCGTCTGTGCCGACAATTTCCATGGCCGCACCATTGCCATCGTGGGTTTTTCCAGCGACCCGGGCTCGCGCGAGGGCTTCGGCCCGTTTCCCGCGGGCTTCATCACCGTGCCGTTCGGCGACGCCGCCGCGCTGGAAGCGGCGATCACGCCCAACACCGTCGCCTTTCTGGTTGAACCGGTCCAGGGCGAGGCGGGCGTCATCATCCCGCCCGCCGGCTACCTGAAAGCCGCACGCGATCTCTGCACCCGCCACAATGTCCTGTTCATCCTGGACGAGATCCAGACGGGACTGGGCCGCACCGGCAAGCTGCTGGCCGAGGAGCATGACGGCGTTGAAGCCGACATGACCCTGCTGGGCAAGGCGCTGGCGGGCGGCTTCTATCCGGTGTCGGCTGTGCTTTCCAACAATGAGGCGATGAGCGTGCTGCATCCCGGCGAGCACGGCTCGACCTTCGGCGGCAATCCGCTGGCCTGTGCCGTGGCGCGCATGGCGCTGAAGGTGCTGGTGGACGAGGACATGATCGGCAATGCCGCGCGGGTGGGCGCGAATCTCAAGGGTTCGTTGGCCGCCATAGCCGCGCCGTCGGTGAAAGATGTGCGCGGGCTGGGTCTTATGATTGCGGTGGAGCTGCACCCCGATGCCGGCGGCGCCCGCAAGGTCTGCGAAAAACTGGTGACGCGCGGATTGCTGGCCAAGGAAACCCACGACCACACCATCCGCATCGCCCCGCCCCTGATCCTGACGATCGAGCAGGCCGACTGGATCGCGGAGCAGTTCGCCGCGGTGCTATAGGCGCAGCGCAGGGCCCTTGCTAGGTTCGCGCCATGGGGACTCTCGACGCAATCATCATCGGCGGCGGCCATAACGGGCTGGTTTGCGCCTTCTATCTGGCGCGTGCCGGCCTCAAGGTGAAGGTTCTCGAACGGCGCGGCATTGTCGGCGGCGCGGCGGTGACCGAGGAATTCCATCCCGGCTATCGCAACTCCACCGCCAGCTACACCGTCAGCCTGCTCAATCCCAAGGTGATCGCCGACATGGGGTTGGCAGCGCACGGCCTCCGCATCGTCGAACGGCCGCTTTCCAATTTCCTGCCGCTGGCGGATGGTTATCTCAAGCTGGGCGGCGGGCTGGAACGCACCCAGGCGGAATTCCGCAAATTTTCCGCGCGCGACGCCGAGCGGCTTCCCGCCTACTACGCCATGCTGGAAGGCGTGGCTGACGTGCTGCGCGGCCTGGCGCTGGAACCCCCGCCCGACGCCAAGGGCGGCTGGCCTTCCTGGATTGCGGCGCTGCGCCATGGCCGGTTGATGGCGGGCCTCACGCTGGAACAGCAGCGCGACTTGCTGGCCTTGTTCACGCAAAGCGCACGAGAATTCCTCGATGGCTGGTTTGAAAGCGAACCGGTGAAAGCGGTGTTCGGCTTCGACGCCGTGGTGGGCAATTTCGCCAGTCCCGATACGCCCGGCTCGGCCTATGTGTTGCTGCATCACGTATTCGGCGAAGTGAACGGCAACAAGGGCGCCTGGGGCCATGCCATCGGCGGCATGGGCGCCATCACCCAGGCGATGCGGGCGGCCTGTGAAAGCGTCGGCGTGGAAATCGAAACCGATGCGCCGGTGGCGCGGGTGCTGGTGGAACAGGGCAGGGCAGCGGGCGTGGCGATGGAAGATGGCCGCAAAATCCGCGCGCCCATCGTTGCCGCCAATGTCGGGCCGAAGCTGTTGTATGAGAAACTCGTCGCGCCCGGCGACCTGCCTGCCGACTTCCGCCGCCGCATCGGCGGCTACAAAATGGGCTCGGCCACCTTCCGCATGAATGTGGCGCTGTCGGAACTGCCGCGCTTCACCGTGCTGCCCGAGCCCGGCGAACATCACAGCAGCGGCATCATCATCGCGCCTGGCCTGGATTACATGGACCGCGCCTTCACCAGCGCGAAGGAAACCGGCATCTCCGCGCAGCCCATCGTGGAAATGCTGATCCCTTCCACCCTGGACGACAGCCTGGCGCCCCCGGGCTATCATGTCGCCAGCCTGTTCTGCCAGCATTTCGCGCCCGGTCTGGACTGGGATGCGCGCCGGGAGGAAGCCGCCGACCGCGTCATCGACACCATCACAGCCCATGCCCCCAACTTCCGCGCCAGTGTGATCGCGCGGCAGATCCATTCGCCGCGCGACCTGGAACGCAAGTTCGGTCTCACCGGCGGCGACATCTTCCATGGCCGGCTGTCGCTGGACCAGCTGTGGGCGGCGCGGCCGGTGCTGGGGCATGGCAGCTATCGCGGCCCGCTGAAGGGCCTCTATATGTGCGGCTCCGGCACCCATCCCGGCGGCGGCGTCACCGGCGCACCGGGGCACAATGCGGCGCGCGAAATCCTGAAAGACCGTTCCCTGCTGCGCCGGCTGCTGGCCCCCTAGGGCATCAGCAAGCGCGCCTCAAGCCCGGTCGAGCCGTTCAGCAGCGGCGTCACCGCCGAACTGTTCACTGTCACATCATAGCGGCCCGCCGGCACGTTCCAGCGATGCTTCGCCGTGTCCCAGTCGGCCAGCAGGCGGGGATCGGCGTCCACCGTCACCCGCATGCTGGCGCCCGGCGCCAATTCCACATTGCCCCAGCCGATCAGCCGCTGGCCCGGCTTCTTGTTGCGCGCCGTGACATAGACCTGCGGCGTGTCACGCCCGGCGCGGGTGCCGGTATTTGTGACCTTGAAGCTGGCATGGATGGTGTTGCCTTCGCTGCGCAATTGCAGGTCGTCATAGGCAAAGCTGGTGTAGGACAGGCCATGGCCGAAGGCGAACAGCGGCTTCAGGCCCTTGCGGTCGTACCAGCGATAGCCGACATCGCTGCCTTCGATATCGTAATTCACATGCACCCGGTTCGGATCTTCAAACAGTCCGTCCAGCTTCGGGCGTGGCGTCTGCTCCAGCGACGCGGGGAAGGTGATCGGCAAGCGGCCCGATGGGTTGACGTCACCGAACAATATGTCGGCGATGGCGTCCGCGCCCCTTATGCCGGGATACCAGGCTTCCAGCACCGCCGCTGTCTTGCCCAGCCACGGCATCAGCACCGGCCCGCCGGTTTCCAGCACCACGATGGTATGCGGGTTGGCCGCCGCCACCGCCGCGATCAGGTCATCCTGTCCGCCCGGCAGGCTGAGGTCCGGCACGTCCATGCCTTCGCTGGTCCATTGGGTGGCGAAGACGATCGCCACATCGGCATCCCTTGCCTTTGCCGCCGCATAGGCCGGATAGGTGCCATTGTCGAAGGTGACTGTCGCACTTGTATGCGCGATGATCGCTTTCACCGGTGCGCCCGGATGCAGCACGATCGCCTGCCAGTCATCGGCCAGCTTGGTGGTGGGAATGTCCAGCGCCGGGCCACCCGCGGGCGCCACCTGGGACGAGCCGCCGCCCGACATCACGCCGATATTGGCGAAGCCGCCGATGATGGCGATGCGCCGCGCGGTCTTCAGCAGCGGCAGCACGCCATTGTTCTTCAGCAGCACCGTCCCTGCCGCCGCTTCCGCGCGGGATGCGGCTTCGCCAGCCGCGACATTGGGCGGCGCGATCTTGGGCGGATCGTCGAACAGGTGCGTGGCCAGCATGGAACGCAGGATGCGGGTGTTCATGTCGGTGATACGCGGGGTGTAAGCGGGCTCCTTGCCGTCCAGCGCCGCCAGCGGCGCACCGAAATAGACGACCGGATCGAACTCCTGCCCAGATTCGCGGTCCAGCCCGTTCAGCGCATCGGCGGTGGCATGGTTGGCGCCCCAGTCCGACATCACGAAGCCGGGATAATTCCAGTCCTGCTTCAGCACCTTGTTCAGCAGGTAATCGCTGCCGCAGGCATACGGCCCGTTGTAATGATTGTAGGCGCACATCACCGCGCCGGGACTGCCGCGCTCGATGGCGATCTCGAAGGCCAGCAGGTCGCTTTCGCGCGCCGCCGCTTCCGATACTTCCACCGCGATCTGGTTCTGGCCGGTCTCCTGCGCGTTCAGCGCATAATGCTTGACGGTGGACAGCACATGCTGGTCCTGGATGGCGCGGATGGTTTCGCCCGCCATGGTGCCTGCCAGCAGCGGGTCTTCGCCCATATATTCGAAATTGCGCCCATTGCGCGGCTCGCGCGTCAGGTTGACGCCGCCGGCCA
>JAQGLO010000170.1 GCA_028292825.1 Alphaproteobacteria bacterium
CCAGTGAGTTGGAAGCAGCGGTTGTCGGCCTGTTCACCGGCACCCCCGCGAAGAAGAAGGCCAAGAAGAAGAAGGCCAAGAAGGCCAAGGTCGTGAAGAAGGCCAAGACGGTCGCCAAGAAGGCCAAGAAGGCCGTCAAGAAGACCGTGAAGAAGGTCGCCAAGAAGGCCAAGAAAGCCAAGAAGAAGTCGAAAAAGAAGTAGTTTTCGGCCCTTTGGGTGAATTGAAACGGGGCGTCGTCCACACAGGCCGGCGCCCCTTTCTTTTGGTCCGCGTCCCGCTAGAGTTCCCCCATAACAAGAACAGGGGAACGCGCATGACATGCCGCAAATACCTCGCCGCCGCTGCTGTCCTGGCCCTGGCCGCCGGGCCCGCCTGGGCCCAGCACCAGATGAACCCCACGCCCGACCTGGCGCCGCCGGAAAAGTCCTTCCACATGCCGGCCGACAAGCTGCTGGCTTCGCCGGTGGAACTTCACAAGGGGGGAGGGCTCTCGACCTATCACCTGTCGGATCATGAATTCTACTATGTGGAGCAGGTGACGCGCACCAAGAGCCAGGGCGCCGAGCAGCACAGCCACTGGGCCGATTACATGATGGTGCAGAAGGGCGACGCCACCCTGGTGATGGGCGGCAGGATGACCAACATCCAGGAGCCGCGCCCCGGCGAGTTCAAGGGCGACGCCATCGCCGGCGGCGAGAAGATCGCGTTGCATGCCGGCGATTACATGATGATCCCCTGGGGCACGCCGCACCAGTTCCTGATCGCGCCGGGCGGCAGCTTTCACTATCTGCTGGTCAAGGTGATCCGCTGAACCGTCCCATTTCTCAAGAAGGAACCATACCCATGCGCATGATGCTTATTGCCTCTACTGCCCTGATGCTGGCGGCCCCCGCCTTTGCCCAAGTCCGCGCCACCGCGCCGGATGCCTACAAGTTCGTGTCGGCGGGGGAGATCGACAAGCTGATCTCCAAGCCCGAAGAAGGCCGCGTCTATGGCGCCACTTTCCTCACCGACCATGAAAACCATTACATCGAGTTCGTGAAGCGGCTGGATCACGGCAACTCGGCCGAGCTGCATCCCCACTGGATCGACCAGATCACCATCATCTCGGGCGAGGGCGTCTTGACCTTTGGCGGCACCCTGACCGGCGGCACGGTGGCGGCAGGCGGCGAAGTGCGCGGCGGCACCCAGGCCGGCGCCATCACCCAGAAACTGGCCCCCGGCGATTTCGTGCTGATCCCGGCCGGCAGCGCCCACAAATTTGACGCTGCTCCCGGCAAGACCCTGACCTATGTGGTGAGCAAGGCGCGGCAGTAGCTAGCAGGGCTCGCCTTCGACCGTCCGCTTCCTGGGCCGCCACAGCAGGTTCACTGCCAGCCCGGCCATGATCAGGAGCGTGGCGCCGATCTTCCACAAGGGCAGGGGCTCGCCCAGCAGCAGGGCGCTGGCGCCGAAGCCGAAGATCGGCACCAGCAGCGACATGGGCGCGATGGTGGCAGCGGGATAGCGCGAGATCAGCCAGGCCCAGCTGGCATAGCCGAACATGGTGTTGCCCACGCTCTGCCACAGCACCGCCGCCCAGGTCAGCACACTGGCTTTCGCCAGCCCGGCGGCAATGGCGGCAGGGCCTTCCAGCAGCAGCGACAGGATTGCCAAGGGCGGGATGGAGAACAGCGCCGCCCACACGACATAGGCCAGCATGTTGCTGGCGCCGGCCTCGCGGCTGGCGGTGTTGCCGAAGGCCCAGCCCATGGCCGCCACCAGCACCAGCGCCACGCCGCCCAGCGTCGCGCCTTCGCCGTTATGGGCGGCGATCACGCCCATGCCCGCCAGCGCCAGGGCAAAGGCCGCCAGCCGGTGCGGCGCCAGTTTCTCGCCGGACCGCAACATGGACAAGCCGATGGTGAAGAAGACCTGCATCTGCACCACCAGCGAAGCCAGCCCGGGGGAAATATGTCCCTTCATGGCGATGAACAGCATGCCGAACTGGAACAGGCCGATGGACACGCCATAAATCGCCAGGTTGCCCCAGGGCACGAAGGTGCCGTCGCCGCGCCGGGGCCGCTTCAGGAACAGGCCGGCGGGCACGAAGACCAGGCTGAAGCGCAGGGTGGCGAAGAACAAAGGCGGCAGCGCGTCCAGGCCCCAGCGGATCACCACGAAATTGGTGCCCCAGACAAAGACGATGGCAAGCGCCAGCAACGCATCGCGAACGGATAGATGAGATTTCGCCATGGCAGGGTCCCCGGTCCGGCCTCACTATAGCGGGACGGCGGGCGCCGCGACCTGCAAAGGCCGCATGGCAGAAGTCAGTGATTGGCGTCCTGCACCGCGGCGCGGATGCGCGCCATGTCGTTGTTCGCCTTGTCGGCATAGGCCTGGATGCAGGCATTAAAGGCCGGCGCGGCCTGGTTATAGGCCGCGACCTGCTTGTTGTAGGCATCCACCGCCTTGATGTCCCGGATATCGCCCGGCTTGCGGCCGATCATGGACATGTCCGGCTTGGCGCAGCTGCTGTGCGGATAGAAATCCGGCGGCAGGTTGCCGGGGCCGATCACGGGCGTCTGCGCGGCGGCGGGCAGAGAAGCCAGCAGTGCGATCACCAGCCACCTCATCGGCACACCATCCGCTCCACCGCCGGGACCTTGTCCAGCGCGGTCCAGTGCATGCGGTCCAGGCTGGTGGCTTTCTCGCGCGCATTCTGGCTGTCGATGAAGCGGTCGCCGAAGCGGCGATGGGCACAGTCCACCGCGAACTTGCGCGAGACGAAGAACAGCCGGTCATTGATGGTGTAGGTCATGGGCTGCTTCTTTTCCACGATCCATTCTCGAATCGAGAAGGTGCGATAGGGACCTTCCTGCCGGATGCTGTCGCGGTCAATCTGGTGCTGCACCACGCCATAGCTGCTGTCATGCCCGGTCCTGAAAGTCACCCAGCGATCGCCGTCGCCGCGCGCCTGCGCCGCCGTGGCGCACAGGCAGGCCATCATCAGAAGCTTTTTCATGCCGCCCTCCTACAACGATAGTAGGTTAGTCCGGGCTTTGCGACAAAACAACGACACAGGTTTTGCCGCGCCGCAGCATGAAGAAAGTATACAGAGCTTGCCGTCCGGCGCGCTCCCACTTACGGTCCAGCAAAACAAAACAAGCTGCCAGGGGAGTATCACAATGCGTAGACGTGACATGCTGGGCGCTGCCGCCGGTGGCGCCGCTGCCGCCGCCACTTTGCTGTCGGCCCGCGAAGCCAGTGCCCAGGAAAAAGTCGCCCGCGCCGCGCGCGGCATGCCTTCGCCAAAAATTACCGATGTCAGCGTGATCGAATGCGCGCCCCAGGGCTCGCGGCTCACGGTGGTCAAGATCACCACCGACCAGGCCGGCCTGTTCGGCTATGGCTGCGCCACCTTCACCCAGCGCGCCGACCTGATCAAACCCGCCGTCGAGAAATATCTGCGCCCGCTGCTGATCGGCAAGCCTGCCGACCGCATCGAGGACACCTGGCAGATGTGTTACGACTCTTCCTACTGGAAGAACGGCCCGGTCGAGAACAACGCCATCTCCGGCGTCGACCAGGCGCTGTGGGACATCAAGGGCAAGATGGCGGGCATGCCCGTCTATCAGCTGCTGGGCGGCAAGGCCCGCGAGGCCATCGACACCTATGGCCACGCGTCGGGCAACGAAATCTCCGAATGCATCGACAGCGCCAAAAAGTATATCGCCCAGGGTTTCCGCCATGTCCGCATCCAGGTCGGCGTGCCGGGCCAGGCCGGCTATGGCGCGCGTGGCGGCGGCGGCAAGCGCATGCCGGCGCTGCATGATACTCCGGTGTTCGAACGCGAAGGCGCCATGCGCCGCGCGCTGGCGCTGTTCGAAGCCGCCCGCAAGGATCTGGGCCCGGATATCGAGCTGCTGCACGACGCCCATGAGCGCTACACCCCGACCCAGGCGGTGCAGTTCGCCAAGCTGTGCGAACCCTATCGCCTGTTCTTCCTGGAGGACGCGCTGTCGCCGGAAGACATTTCCTGGTTCAAGAACATCCGTGCCCAGAGCACCACGCCGCTGGCGATGGGCGAGCTGTTCAATTCGCCGCACGAAATCATTCCGCTGATCGAAGGCCGGCTGATTGACTACATGCGCATGCACATCTCGCAGATGGGCGGCATCACGCCCTGCCGCAAGATCGCGGCGATGGGCGAGCTTTACAATGTGCGCACCGCCTGGCATGGCCCGGGCGACGTGTCGCCCATCGGCCATATGGCGATGACGCATCTGGATCTCTCCATCACCAATTTCGGCATCCAGGAATATTCCGAGATGAACGATGCCACCCGCGAGATCTTCCGCGGCGTGCCCGAAATGAAGGGCGGCTATCTCTATGCCAATGACGGCCCTGGCTGGGGCATGGAGATCGACGAAGCGGCAGCGGCGAAGCATCCCTTCGACCGCAACAGCCCGCTGAATGGCGGCTGGGGCGAGGTTCGTTTGCCGGACGGCCAGATCATCAAGCAGTAGGGAACTTTTTCGCAGCCGTCCCGTTAACCCGGTTGGGGTGCTCTGTTTGAGCAGGATTGGCCGGGGACTTTTTTGACGGACTTGCGGGACGGCGAAGGCTTTCTGTCGGGAGGCGGCGAGATGGGCGCGTTGATGCGCGCCCATGACTGGTCGGATTTCCCGCTGGGGCCGCCGGCGGGCTGGCCGGAAGGCCTGAAGATCCCGCTGCGCATGATGCTGTCCTCGCGCTTCGAGATGTGGCTGGGCTGGGGCCCCGATCTCAACTTTTTCTACAATGATGCGTACCGGCCAACGCTGGGCATCAAGCATCCCGGCGCGCTGGGCCAGCCCATGCGCCAGGTGTGGAAGGAAGTCTTCGACGCCGTCCAGGACCGCATCCAGTCGGTGATGGCGCGCGGCGTCCCCACCTGGGATGAGGCGCTGCTGCTGCTGCTGGAGCGCCGGGGCTATCCCGAGGAGACCTATCATACCTTCTCCTACAGTCCGCTCTATGGCAGCGCGGGCGCGGTGGAAGGCCTGCTGTGCGTGGTGAGCGAAGAGACCGAGCGCGTCATCACCGAGCGCCGCCTGGGCACGCTCAGCACCCTGGCCGGCGGGTTGATCGGCTTGCGCAGCCGCGACGCGGTGGCCGCCGCGGCGCTGACGGCGCTGGGCGAGAACCGGCGCGATTTTCCGTTCAGCCTGATCTACCTGTTCGACGCCGCAAAGACAGTGACCGGCGCCTATGCCGATATGGGCGCGCAGGCGCTGCTGCCGGTCTTCCAGGCCCAGGCCGCTTCCCTGGTCGGGCCGACGCGCATCGCGCTGCATGACGGCGGCTTGCCGTCCGGCGACTGGGCCATCCCGCCGCGCGAGATGCTGCTGGTGCCCATCGCCAAGGCGGGACAGGGCAGGCCGCTCGGCGTGCTGGCGCTGGGCCTCAACCCTTATCGTCCGGGTGATGCGGAGATCGAAAGCTTTGCCGGCCTGGTGGCGGGCCAGCTGGCCGGCGCCTTCGCCGAAATCGAGACGCGGGATTCCGAGCGCAGCGAAATCGCCCGGCTGCAGGAAATGTTCGCCCAGTCGCCCAGCTTCACGGCGATCCTGCGCGGTCCCCAGCATCGTTTCGAATTGACCAATCCCGCCTATATCCAGCTGGTCGGCCATCGCGACGTGATCGGCAGGACGGTGCGCGAGGCGCTGCCGGAGGTTGAGGAGCAGGGCTTCCCCGCCTTGCTCGACAATGTGTTTCGCACCGGCGAAACCTTTGTCGGCCGTTCGATGACCGTCCTGCTGGTGCGCACCCCGGGCGCGCCGCCCGAACCGCGCATCCTGGACTTTGTCTTCCAGCCCATGCGCGACGCCGCCGGCGCGGTCAGCGGCATTTTCGTCGAAGGCATCGATATCACCAGCGCGCACGAAGCGGACACGGCGCGGCAGGAAAGCGAGGCGCAGTTCCGCACCTTCGCCCAGGCGATGCCCAACCATGTCTGGGCCGCGACGCCCGACGGCCAGCTCGACTGGTTCAATGAACAGACCCTGGCCTATAGCGGGCTTTGTCCCGAAGACCTGGTGGGCGATCGCTGGGCCGGCATCGTCCATCCGGGCGACCTGGAGGCCGCCGCGGCCGCGTGGGCGGATGCGCTGGGCAATGGCCGGAGCTATGAGACCGAATTTCGCATCCGCCGTGCCGACGGTGTCTATCGCTGGCACCTGGTGCGGTCGCTGCCGATCCGCGATGCCGATGGCGCCATCACCCGCTGGGTCGGGACCAACACCGATATCCAGGACCAGAAGGAAGCATCGGAAGCGCTGCGCCAACTGAATGTCGATCTGGAACAGGAAGTGGTGGCGCGTTCGATGGCGACGGGCAAGACCTGGCAGATCAGCCCCGATCTTCTGGGCATCGCCAATGCCGAAGGCTTTTTTGAAAACAGCAATCCCGGCTGGCAGGCCCTGCTGGGCTGGTCCCGCGAGGAAATCGCCAGAACCCCGCTGATGAATTTCGTGCATCCCGACGACCTGGACCGCACCAACGCAGCGCTGACCGCGTTGATCAATGACGAACCGGTGCTGAACATCGAGAACCGCTATCGCAGCAAGGATGGCAGCTATCGCTGGATTTCCTGGGTGGCGGTGCCGGAGAACGGAAAATTCTATTGCAGCGGCCGTGACGTTACCGCCGAGAAGGAACGCGAGAGCCAGCTCGCCGAGGCCGAGGAGGCGCTGCGCCAGGCGCAGAAGATGGAAGCGGTGGGCCAGCTCACCGGCGGCATCGCGCACGACTTCAACAACCTGCTGCAGGGCATCACCGGCGCGCTGGACCGGGTGCAGCACCGCATCTCCGAAGGCCGGGTCAAGGAAGTGGACCGCTTCCTCAAGGCGGCGGTGGATTCGGCCAATCGCGCTGCAGCACTGACCCACCGGCTGCTGGCTTTCTCGCGCCGCCAGACGCTCGACCCGCGCGCCCTCGACCTCAACCGCCTGATCGCCGGTATGGAAGACCTGATCCGCCGCACCATGGGACCGACGGTGCAGGTGGAAGTGGTGGGGGCGGGCGGGCTGTGGCCGATCCGCGCCGATGGTTCGCAGCTGGAGAATTCCCTGCTCAACCTGTGCATCAATGCGCGCGACGCCATGCCCGACGGCGGACGCCTCACCATCGAGACCGCCAACAAGTGGCTGGACGCGCGCGCCGCGAAGGACCGCGAACTGCCGCCGGGCCAGTATGTCTCGCTCTGCGTCACCGACAGCGGCACCGGCATGGCGCCGGAGGTAATCGCGCGCGCCTTCGATCCCTTCTTCACCACCAAGCCGCTGGGGCAGGGCACCGGGCTTGGCCTTTCCATGATCTATGGCTTTGTGCGCCAGTCCGGCGGCCAGGTGCGGATCTATTCCGAAGAAGGCAAGGGCACCACCATGTGCCTCTATTTTCCGCGCCATCTGGGAACGGTGGAAGACGAGGTCAGCGAAGCCAGCCAGATCATGGAGCGCGGCTTTGGCGAAACCGTGCTGGTGGTGGATGACGAACCCACCGTGCGCATGCTGATCGCCGAGGTCCTGTCGGAAAGCTACTACCGCATCCTGGAAGCGGGTGATGGCCTGGCCGCGCTGAAGATCCTGGAAACCGGCCAGCGCATCGATCTGCTGATCACCGATGTCGGATTGCCGGGCGGCATGAATGGTCGCCAGGTCGCCGACGCCGCGCGCGTGCTGCGCGCCGGCCTCAAGGTGCTGTTCATCACCGGCTATGCGGAGAATGCCGCGGTCGGAAACGGCCATCTCGACCCCGGCATGGAAATCCTGGCCAAGCCCTTCGCCATGTCCACCCTGGCGAACAAGGTGCGCGAGATGATCGAGCGCTAGCACTCTCTCCACTGTCATTCCCGCGAAAGCGGGAATCCAACTTTTCCCTCGAGTAGAGATTGCTAAAGTTTAATGCAAGATACCTTGCGTCACACGGTATCGTGCGGTACACACTAGCTACCCAACGAGCCGGGAATTATCCCGGTAGAACAACGGAGTAGCCCCATGAAGTCCCTGATCCTTGCTGCCTCATTCGTGACCCTGGCTGCCGCCGCGCCCGCGATGGCCGATACCGAAAGTCCCGCAAGCTGCCGCGATCTCGCCAAGCAGACCTCGGTCGCGCTGTCCGGCGCCGCGGGCGATGTGAACGAAGCCAAGTCGGAAAGCCGCGCCGGCCTGCAGGCCTGCAACTTCGGCCTCTACAAGAACGGCGCCGATCATTACCGCAAGGCGCTGAGCCTGCTGGGCAAGTAAATCGCCGCGTTCGAACCTCGAAAGGCGGCGGATCAAAGGACTGGGACCCCTATCAGTCTTTCCGCCGCCTCTTTTTTGCATTGCCCCTCCGGCCTTCGCTGGCTCGAGAGCCAGCTACGGCCACCTCCCCAATTCAAGCGCGCTATCGCGCGCAGGGGAGGTCAAGGCGCCCGCAAAAACAGCCCGATGGTCAGCGCAACGCCGATCAGCACCGCCGCCGCGCGCAGCACTTTCTGGTTCACCCGGCTGACCATCATCCCGCCCAGGACGCCGCCGATCGCAGCCCCGGCACAGGCGATGGCCGCCTGCAGCCAATGGACCTGGGGCGAGAAGACGAAGATCAGCACGGCGCTGGCATTCATCACCCCGGCCAGCACATTCTTGGTGGCGTTGGCGTTGCGGATGGCCAGCCCCGCCGCCGTCAGCGCCGCCAGCATCAGGAACCCGATGCCGCCGCCGAAATAGCCGCCATAGATCGCGATGCAGAACTGCGCCACGCCGGCGCCGATGGCGTTCAGCCCCGGCGGCCGTTCGGCCTTGCGCGGCATGAAGCTGCCCCAGGCGAAGACCGATGTGGCGAACAGCACCAGCCACGGCACCAGATGCTGGAAGATCGAGGAGGGCGTCACCAGCAGCAGGATCGCGCCCAGGATGCCGCCCGCGAGGGAGATGATGACAAGCGCCCGAAAGCTGAGTCCGCCCGCGCCGGAGACATGACCGCGCCCGCCCCAGCTGGAGGTGAGCTGGCCGGGAAACAGCGCGATGGTGGAGGTGATGTTGGCGGCCAGCGCGCTCATGCCGGTCAGCATCAGCGCGGGCAGGGTGATGAAGGTGCCACCGCCCGCCAGCGCATTCTGGATGCCGGCCCACAAGGCGGCGATGAACAGGATCCCATAGGCCGTCGTCATGCCCGCCTCCCTTTTTTACGGGGATGCCACGGTCTCAGCCGAAGGTAAAGGCGAAGGCCTGCACGCCGGGGTCGGCAAACCTGATGACGAAGGTATGGTCGCCCGGCGCCCCGGCGCGGATCAGCTGGTACAGCCGCTGGCTGGTGACCGTGCCGTTGCCGGCCGCGTCGATGTCCATGCCATGGCTGGTGCCCGGCGGCTGGCCGTCCAGGGTCACTTTGAAGCGCACTGGCTTGCCGCTGCTCGCCGGTCCCAACACCAAGTGCAGGTCACGGGCATGGAAGCGATAGGTGATCGAACCGCTCGCCGCATCCAGCGACGATTTTTCCCCGGCCACGGTCCAGCGCCCGCCCAGGCCCCACTGGTTCAGCCGCAGGGGGAAGGCGGTCTGGTAGGCGAAGCTTTCATCCATATGCACATTGCCCGCCGCGAAATTGGTGCCGCGGCCATAGCCGACATAGGTCTCGGGCGATGTCTGTGCATCCGTCATGGCCTGCGCCTGGGCGCCGGTGGCCTTGGGATCGACAATGCCGCCGGGCACATTGGTATGGCCGGCTTCGCGCAGCAGCTGCTGGATCACTTTTTCGCTGGCGTCATATTCGCCTTCGCCGAAATGGTGATGGCGGATGCGGCCCTGCGCATCGATGAAATAATGCGCCGGCCAATACTGGTTGTTGAAGGCGTTCCAGATGGCCAGGTTGCTGTCCAGCGCCACCGGATAGGTGACACCCAGGTCGTGGACCGCGCGCGCCACATTCTGCGGATCCTTTTCAAAGGCGAATTCCGGCGCATGCACCCCGATCACCACCAGCCCGCTCGCCGCATATTTCTTCGACCAGGCTTCGACATAGGGCAAGGCGCGCAGGCAGTTGATGCAGCTATAGGTCCAGAAATCCACCAGCACGACCTTGCCGCGCAAACCGGCCGGCGTCAGCGGCGGCGAATTCAGCCACTGCACCGCGCCCGTCAGCGCGGGCAGGGTGCCTTCCACCGGAAGATCGCTGCCCGCCACCGCCACGGACGTGGTCTTGCGCCCCAGCCCGACCTTTTCCAGCA
>JAQGLO010000004.1 GCA_028292825.1 Alphaproteobacteria bacterium
CAGGGCCTGCGCGAAGAAAAAATGAAGCATGCGGGGCTGGCCGCGTCGGCCTGATTTCACGCATGGGCATTGCGCGGTTGCTTGCCAAAGGCTGGATCGTATTCTGCCTTTTCGCGGGCGCCCATGCGCTGCGGCTGGCGCTGCTGTCCGGCCTGCCGCTGGAGTCCTCCTTCGGGGCCATCGCCATCTGCGCCCTGCTGTTCATGGCCATGGGCCTGTTGTTCGTGGGTGGCTTCGGCGCGTCGGCGAGTCATGGCGGCGCACCCTGGCTGCAGCGCTTTCGCCCCGCCCACTTGATCCCCGGCTTCAACGAAGCGGTGTTCATGATCTTCGTGGCGCTGAGCTTCCTCAACCAGGCCTTTGTCGCGCCCGGCATCATCGACCAGGGCGGCGCCGGGGCGCTGGAGAATGCCGTCTATTTCGTGGTGCCGGGCCAGCGGGCGGTGGTCTCGGCGCTGGAGAACTGCACCCTGGACGGTGGCCGCATGTTTGCCGCCGCCTTCGCCTGGCTGCTGGCGGTGATCTACCTGGCCAGCGCCGTCTCCCAGCTGCGGCTGCAGGCCGGGCTGATCCGGCTGGAAGCCGAAGCCCGTGCCAGCACGCTGGGCCCGACCCTGCGCGCCTTCCTGTTCGGCATCGTGGCGGTGGTGGGAATCCAGTTCCTGTTCGTGGGCTCGGCCTATCCCTGGCTGGCCTGCAGCGCCTTTGCCGACATCACCGGAGCGCTGCTGATCGGGCTGGCCCCCCTGATGCTGGCCTATCTGATCGTCGCGGCGCTGGCCTCGCTGATGGCGGCGGCGCCGGAAAATACCAAATAAATTCAACACCTTGTATCCGTAACAAAGCGGAATATTTGTTTGCTGGCGGCATGGGCGGCGCAGGTCCCTTATATGCCCCTGACTTTCATCGGGGCTTCCCAGCTTGTTTCTTCGCCGCCGTGTGCCGGAATCTGGACCGCTGAAGGCTGCCGTGATCGGCGCCGGCGTGTTCGGCCATCACCATGCCACCAAGTACAAGGCCCTGAGCCAGGCGACGAAGGATGTCGAGCTGTTCGCCATCGCCGATCCCAATCCCGACATGCTGGCCAAGGCGAAAGCCCATTATGGCTGCAAGGCCATGACCGACTGGCGCGACCTGCTGGGCAAGGTGGATCTGGTCAGCGTCTGCTCGCCCGCCGTCACCCATGCCGAAATCGTGCGCGCCTTCCTGAATGCCGGCGCCCATGTGCTGGTGGAAAAGCCCATCGCCACCACCCAGGAAGAAGCCGCCGAGCTGGTCGCCCTGTCGCGCACCGTCGGCCGCGTTCTCACCGTGGGCCATCAGGAACGCTTTGTCTTCGCCCGCACCGGCCTTTTGGACCTGTCCGAAACGCCGCGCGAGATCACCTGCTGGCGCCAGGGTCCCTGGACCGGCCGCGGCGACGATGTCTCGGTGGTGCTGGACCTGATGATCCATGACCTCGACCTGGTGCACACTTTGGTGCCCGGCGCCGTCAGCGATGTGCGTGCCGAGGGCCTGATCGAATATGGCCCCCATGCCGACGAAGTCTTCGCCATCCTGACCTTTGAAAACGGCGCCATCGCCAAGCTGGAGACCAGCCGCATCGCCACCGAGCGCAAGCGCGGCCTGCGCGCCGTCTATGCCGATGGTGTGGTGGAAATCGACTTCCTCACCCGCACCGTCACCAACACCACGCCCCGTCCGCTGGGCGCGCTGGAAATGGGCGATCCGCTGGGCGAATCCGTGGCCGGCTTCGTCGCCGCCGCCAAGGCCGGCACCGACGCGCTGGTGACCCCGGAACAGGCCGCCCAGGCGCTGGACACCGCGCTGTGGATCGAAGAGGCGTCCGGCGTCTCCGTGCGCAGCGCGCAGACCCGCATCGCAGCGCGGCGCTAGTACCTTTCCCGAACACCCTCTAAAACAGCGGCCATGACCGACCGCTATCGCATCGCCTTGGCCCAGTTGAACCCCGTGATGGGCGACATCGCGGGCAACCTGGCCCGCGCCCGCGCCGCCCGCGCGCAGGCGGGCGCGGCCGACGTCATCCTGTTCTCCGAACTCTTCATCGTCGGCTATTCGCCCGAGGACCTGGTGCTGAAACCGGCGCTGCAGGAAGACGCCCGCGCCGCCGTCGAGGCGCTGGCGAAAGACACCACCGATGGCGGCCCCGCCATCCTGATGGGCACGCCCTGGATGGAGGACGGCAAGCTCTACAACGCCGTGGCATTGCTGGACGGCGGCAAGGTCGACGAGCTGCGCTTCAAGCACGATTTGCCCAATTATGGCGTGTTCGATGAAAAGCGCGTCTTCGCCGCCGGACCGCTACCCACACCCATCACCGTGCGCGGCGTGATGTTGGGCGTGCCGGTCTGCGAGGATATCTGGACGCAGGGCGTCACCGACGCGCTGGCCCAGACGGGTGCCGAGATCCTCATCGTCCCCAACGGCTCGCCCTTCGAGGCCGGCAAGGAAGATGTGCGCCTGAAGCTGGCGGCGTCGCGCGTGCGCGAGACCGGGCTGCCGCTGGCCTATCTCAACCAGCTCGGCGGCCAGGACGAGGTGGTCTATGACGGCGCATCCTTTGTGCTGAATGCCGACCAGTCCATCGCCGTGGCGCTGCCCGGCTGGGAAGAGCGCGTCGCCGTCACCGAATGGCAGCGCGATCTGCACGGCAAGTGGGTTTGCGCCTCGGGCGACACCTACATGGCCGAAGACCGCTGCAGCCAGGTTTATCACGCCATGATGCTGGGCCTGCGCGACTATGTGAACAAGAACCGCTTTCCCGGCGTGGTGCTGGGATTGTCGGGCGGCGTCGACAGCGCCATCTCCGCCGCCGTGGCGGTGGATGCGCTGGGCGCGGCCCGCGTGCGCTGCGTGATGCTGCCGTCACGTTATACCAGCCTGGACAGCCTGGAAGACGCCGACGACTGCGCCCGGCTGCTGGGCGTGACCTATGAAACCATCGAGATCGAGCGCGCGGTCGCCGCCATGGGCGAAACCCTGTCCGCGCCGTTTGCGGGCACGCAGACCGACACCGCCGAGGAAAACATCCAGTCGCGCCTGCGCGGCGTCATCCTGATGGCGATCTCCAACAAGTTCGGACCCATGGTTCTTACGACCGGCAACAAGTCCGAGATGAGCGTCGGCTATGCCACCCTGTATGGCGACATGTGCGGCGGCTACAATGTGCTGAAGGACATCTACAAGACCGAGGTGTTCCGGCTGTGCCACTGGCGCAACCAGAACTCCCCGGCCGGCGCGCTGGGACCGCAGGGCAGGGTGATCCCCGCCCGCATCATCGAAAAGCCGCCCACCGCCGAACTGCGCGCCAACCAGACCGACCAGGATTCCCTGCCGCCCTATGACGTGCTGGACGGAATTCTGGAATGCCTGGTGGAGCGCGAATGCAGCTTCGAGGATACGGTGGCGCGCGGCTATGATCCCGTCACGGTGAAGCGCATCGAGCATTTGCTCTATATCAGCGAATACAAGCGCCGCCAGGCCCCGCCGGGCGTCAAGATCAGCTCGCGCAACTTCGGCCGCGATCGGCGCTATCCCATCACCAATGCGTTCCGCGATGCCAGATAATGAGCAGAGTTAAGGTCCGCTTCGCCCCATCGCCCACTGGTCTGCTGCATGCCGGCAATGCCCGCACCGCGCTGCTGAACTGGCTGTTCGCCAGGAAGGCCGGTGGCCAGTTCCTGCTGCGGATCGACGACACCGACGCGGCGCGCTCGACCAAGGCGTTTGAAGACGCGATCTATCGGGACCTGTCCTGGCTGGGACTTACATGGGACGCCACCGATCGCCAGGCGAACCGGCTGATCAAATACAGCACGGCTTTCTATCGCCTGCAGGCGAGCGGTCACATTTATCCGGCTTACGAAACCGAGGCCGAACTGGATCGCCAGCGTTCGCTGCTGGCGGCGCGCAAGCTGCCCCCGATCTACAACCGCGCTTCGCTCGATCCCGCCAACAAGCAGAAATGGGAAGCCGAAGGCCGCGCGCCGCACTGGCGGTTCAAGCTGTCGCACAGCAAGGTGAAGTGGACCGACCTGGTGCGCGGGCCGGTGGAGATCGACACCGCCACCATGTCCGACCCCGTGCTGGTGCGCGAGGACGGCGCGTTCCTCTACACCCTGCCATCCGTCGCCGACGATGCCGACATGGACATTACGCATGTGGTGCGCGGCGAGGATCATGTCACCAACACCGCCGCCCAGATCGAGATCTTCCATGCGCTGGGTGCAACCGTTCCCACCTTCGCGCATTTCCCGCTGCTGGTCGGCGCCGGCGGCGAGGCGCTGTCCAAGCGGCTGGGCTCGCTGTCGCTGGACTCGATGCGCGATGACGGCATGGAGCCGCTGGCCGTTGCGTCATATCTGGCCAAGATCGGCACCTCCGATCCGGTCGAGCCGCGCCAGAGCCTGGGCGAACTGGCCGGCGAATTCGACTTCGCCAAGATCGGCCGCGCCCCGGCGCATTTCGTGCCGGAGGAACTGGAAGTCCTGAACGCCAAGACGCTGCATGCGATGCCGTTCGGCGCGGTGGCGTCAAAAATCCCGCCCCTGAATGGAATATCAGCCGAGGCCTTCTGGGACGCCGTGCGCCCCAACATCACCCGCCTGTCCGACACCGCCGGGATGGCCCGCCTGGTCACCGGCCCGGTGACACCGGTGATCGAGGATGCCGCGCTGGCCGCTGCCGCCGCCGCCCTGCTGCCGCCCGAACCCTGGGACGAAACCACCTGGCCGCTCTGGACCAAGGCGGTCGCCGCGCAGACCGGGGCCAAGGGCAGGGGGCTGTTTCATCCGTTAAGACTTGCGCTGACCGGGCTGGAGCATGGACCCGAACTCAAAAAACTGTTACCCCTGATCGGGCGCGGGCGGGTCCTGGCGCGGCTCAAAGGGGAAACGGCGTGAAGCTGTGTTGTCAGACCGGAATTCGAATTAGCGGCTAATTGCGCCGCCGTTTTTCGTTTGTCTGAACCTGAGAGTCCCGCGCCATGACGATCCGCCTCTTCAACACCCTGACCAAGACCAAGGACGATTTCGCGCCGATCGATGCCGCGAATGTCCGCATGTATGTCTGCGGCCCCACGGTCTATGACTTCGCCCATATCGGCAATGCACGCCCCGCCATCGTGTTCGACGTGCTGTACCGGCTGCTGCGCCATGAATATGGCGCCGGCCATGTCACCTATGTCCGCAACATCACCGACGTGGATGACAAGATCAACGCCCGGGCCTTGCGCGATTTTCCGGGCCTGCCGCTGAACCAGGCGATCCGCAACGTCACCGAGAAGACAGAAGCCCAGTATCACGCGGATGTCGCGGCGCTGGGCTGCCTTGCGCCCACGCATGAGCCGCGCGCCACCGACTATATCGCGCAGATGGTGGCGATCATCGAACAATTGATTGCGCGCGGCCACGCCTATGCAGCCGGCGGCGAAGTGCTGTTCGATATCCAGTCCATGCCGGACTATGGCGCGCTGTCGCGCCGCAATCTCGACGAGCAGCAGGCCGGCGCCCGTGTGGCGGTGGACGCGCACAAGAAGCATCCGCACGACTTCGTGCTGTGGAAATTGTCGGACGACAATGAGCCGGGCTGGGACAGCCCCTGGGGCCGCGGCCGCCCCGGCTGGCACATCGAATGCAGCGCCATGTCGGCGGCCTATCTGGGCACGGAATTCGACATCCATGGCGGCGGTCTGGACCTGATCTTCCCCCACCACGAAAACGAAATCGCCCAGTCCCGCTGCGCCCATGGCACGCCGGTGATGGCGAAGACCTGGATGCACAACGGCTTCCTGCAGGTGGAAGGCGAGAAGATGTCCAAGAGCCTGGGCAACTTTCTCACCATCAGCGGCCTGCTGGCCGACTGGCCGGGCGAGGTGCTGCGCTTCAACATGCTGAAGACGCATTACCGCCAGCCGATCGACTTCACGCTCGCCGGATTGCGCGAAAGCTGGAAGACGCTGGAGCGCTGGTACGACGTGGCCGAGCCGCTGGCCAATCCGGCGCCCGACGCCGCGTTCCTGGAGGCCCTGTCCGACGATCTCAACACGCCCGCCGCCATTGCGTCGCTGCACCAGGCTGAAGACGTGGCGCTGGCCGGCGGCCTGGGCTTTCTGGGCTTCTCCAATGTGCAGATGAAGATCACGCGCAAGCCCGGGGTGGATATCGTCGCGATCGCGCAGGCCATCGAAGCCCGGCTTGCCGCCCGCAAGGCCAAGAACTTCGCCGAAAGCGATCGCATCCGTGACGAACTTCTGGCGCAAGGCATCGTCTTGAAAGACGGCCCCACCGGCACGACGTGGGAGATCAAGCGGTGACAGCTATCCACGTCGTCCGCCGCGAAGCCCTGCGCTACACTGCGCCCATGGAAACGCCTGTCCTCACTGCTGCGCTTGCCCGCAAACCCCGCCGCAATCCACGTGCTATCCACGGCGCCCAGGGGGGAGGGGAGTCTAAAACTCGCCCGCACAATTATGTTGCTGAACCAGCGAAAAAGCGTGCCGGCGCAGCACTTGGCAATCGCCACGCCGCGACCGGCGCTGGACAGCGTGCGGACAGGCATCGCCGCCTGGACGTCCTTATCCAGCTGACGTCCACGCTGGCTGACGCCATGAACACCGCCGCCTACATCGCGCAACTGGAACAGCGGTGCCTGATCGCGCTGCTGGCCGAGGCGCCGCATGGCTAGGGAACGCCTTTATATCTTCGACACCACCCTGCGCGACGGGGCCCAGACCCAGGGCGTGGACTTCTCGGTGGAGGACAAGCGCCAGATCGCGCTGGCGCTCGACGCCTTGGGCGTCGACTATATTGAGGGCGGCTGGCCCGGCGCCAACCAGACTGACACGGCTTTCTTCGCCGACCGCCCGCCCTTGAAGCGCGCCCGCTTCACCGCCTTCGGCATGACCAAGCGCTCGGGCCGCAGTGCCGCAAACGATCCGTCGCTGGCACAGGTGCTGGAAGCGTCGGTCGATGCCGTCTGCCTGGTGGGCAAGACTTGGGACTTCCAGGTCGATGTGGCGCTGGAAATTCCGCGCGACGAAAATATCGACAATATCGTCCAGTCCATCGCGGCCATCGTGGCGAAGAAGCGCGAACCGTTGTTCGATGCCGAGCATTTCTTCGATGGCTACACCGCCAATCCCGATTATGCGCTGGCCTGCATCACGGCGGCGCATGACGCCGGCGCGAAATGGATCGTGCTGTGCGACACCAATGGCGGCACCTTGCCGGAAGACGTCTATCGCATCGTGTCCGACGTGAAAGCGAAGTTGCCCGGCGCGGCGCTGGGTATCCATGCCCATAACGACACCGGCCAGTCGGTAGCGGTGAGTCTTGCGGCGGTGCGTGGCGGCGTGCGCCAGATCCAGGGCACCTTGAACGGCCTGGGCGAACGCTGCGGCAATGCCAATCTCTGCACCCTGCTGCCGACCCTGATGCTGAAGCCGGTCTATGCGGCGCAGTTCGAAACGGGAGTCTCGACCGAAAACCTTGCCCGCATCACCCATGTCTCGCGCCTGCTGGATGAAATCCTCAACCGCGCGCCGGATCACTATGCGCCTTATGTCGGGCTGTCGGCCTTTGTGCACAAGGGCGGGCTGCATTCTTCCGCCGTGATGAAAAATCCGGCGACTTACGAACATGTGAAGCCGGAAAGCGTCGGCAACGAACGCATCATTCCGGTGTCAGACCAGGCCGGCCGCTCCAACGTGCTGGCGCGGCTGGCCGAGGCGGGCATCGATGTGGATGCGAAAGATCCGCGCGTCGCCCGCCTGCTGGAAGACATCAAGACCCGCGCGGCCAGCGGCTATGCCTATGACGGCGCCGAAGCCTCGTTCGAATTGCTGGCGCGGCGCGCGCTTGGGCATGTGCCGGAGTATTTCCGCGTCGAAAGCTACCGCGCCACCGTGGAACGCCGCGACGGCAAGACGGTGTCGGAAGGCACTGTCCGTTTGCGCGTCGATGGCCAGGAGATTCACAGTGTCGGCACCGGCAACGGCCCGGTCAACGCGCTGGATGCGGCGCTGCGCAAGGACCTGGGCAAATATTCGCATCTGCTCGCCGATCTGCGGCTGGTGGATTACAAGGTGCGTATCCTCACCAGCGGGACGGAAGCGGTGACGCGCGTCATCATCGAAAGCGCAGACGGCAAGGGCAATCGCTGGTCCACCGTGGGCGTGTCGGAGAATATCGTGGATGCCTCGTTCGAAGCGCTGACGGACTCCGTCACCTACAAGCTGTACCGCGATGGCGCTAAAGCCTGAGCGCCGCCTTCAGCCGGGCCAGCGCGTCGTCCACGCCGGTCGCCATCTGGTACATCTCCAGCACCGTGTCGCGCGCGAAGCCCCGCGCGATGGTGCCCCGGATCATGGCGTCCAGCGCATCGAAATAGCTGTCAACATTCACCACGATGATGGGCTTGGCATGCACGCCCAGCTGCGCCGCGGTCAGCACCTCGAAGAACTCGTCATAGGTGCCAAGCCCCCCGGGCAGGGTCACGAAGGCGTCGGAGCGGGCGATCATCTCGCGCTTGCGCACGAACAGGTCGGGCACGATCTCGGTATCCTCGCCGGTGTCCAGCGGTGGTTCCATGTCGCGCAGGAATCCGGGCAGGATGCCTTCCACGGTTCCGCCCGCATCGCGGGCGCCCCGGGCTGCTTCCCCCATCAGCCCCGGCCCGCCGCCGCCAAAGATGAATTTCGCCCCCAGGCCCGCGATTCCCGCACCCATCGCCACCGCTGCGGTGCTGAAAATGGGCTTGTCACCGAACGAGGCGCCGCAGAAAACGCAGATGGCGGGCGTCTTCGTCATCGGGGTCTTGTCCATGTTGGAAGCGGGGTTGCGCCGGGTGTGCCATCTTCCTAAACAGGTTCGCCGCCACCCCAAAGGAGAAAGTTTTTGCCGCGCTGGTTGATCATTCTGTTGGCCGTGGCCGTCCTCGCCACCATCGCCGGCTTTGTCACATTTGGCGGCGCCGACATGGGTGGCGTTAACATCGGGACGGGCCACTGATGGCGCATCCGGTGGAAGAGGGCAGCGGCGCGCCGTCCTTTAAGCCCCTGTGGCGGTTGATGCCCTATCTGTGGCCGGCCGGCCGGCGCGACCTGAAGGCGCGTGTCGTGCTGAGCATCGTGTTCCTGACGCTGGGCATTGGCGTCACGACAGTGTCGCAACAATTCTTCGGCGCGGCGGTCAACGCCTTCGGCAAGACGCCCCAGACGGCGGCGCTGTGGGTGGTGATCGCGCTGGTCGCTTCCTATGCCATGGCGCGATTGCTGATGCAGGCCTTCGCGCAATTGCGCGATGGCATCTTCGCCCCGGTGCAATATCACGCCATGCGCGAAGTGGCCGTGGAAACCTTCGCCCATATTCACACCCTGTCGATGCGCTTCCATCTGGAGCGCAAGACCGGCGGCCTGAGCCGCGTGATCGAGCGCGGCACCCGCGGCATCGACAATATCCTGTCCTTCGCGCTGTTCTCGGTCTTCCCGATCATCTTCCAGGTGCTGATCTATGCCGGCATGCTGCTGTACACCTTCAACATCTGGGTGGCGC
>JAQGLO010000008.1 GCA_028292825.1 Alphaproteobacteria bacterium
GCGCCACCATGGCTCGGCGATGCGCGAATCCCGGGCCCGGGGGATGGACATCCTGTGCCACAGGATGGTGATCGCGCGCGCCGATTTCCTGCAGAAACGCGCGGCCTGACCCGATGCTTATCAACACGGATTCAAACTGCTGTATGATGGGCCCATGCTGAAGCGCGCGCGCATCCCTTTCCGCTTTTCCCCGGGCTTTCCGCCTGCCGGGGGGAGGGGGGGCGCGCCCGTTCATCAGAACAACAATCAATCCCTTGGGGCTCTGACCGCCCCGGAAACGATGTCCTATGCGCTTTCTTGATGTCGCCAAGGTCTATGCCCAGTCCGGCGCGGGCGGCAATGGCTGCATCGCGTTCCGGCGCGAGAAGTTCATCGAATATGGCGGCCCCTATGGCGGCGATGGCGGCCGCGGCGGCGACGTCGTCGCGGAAGCCGTCGACAACCTCAACACCCTGATCGACTACCGCTTCCAGCAGCATGTGAAGGCGCAAAGCGGCCAGGGCGGCCTGGGCAAGGTGATGACCGGCAAGGGCGGCGAAGACGCCATCATGAAGGTGCCGGTCGGCACCCAGATCTACGAGGAAGACGGCGAGACCCTGATCATCGACATGGCCACGGTCGGCCAGCGCTTCCGCCTGCTGAAGGGCGGCAATGGCGGCTTCGGCAATTACCATTTCAAGAGCTCCACCAACCAGGCGCCGGATTTCGCGCTGCCGGGCCAGATGGCGGAAGAACGCGTCTTCATCCTCAAGCTGAAGCTGATTGCCGATGCCGGATTGATCGGCATGCCCAATGCCGGCAAGTCCACCTTCCTCAGCCGCGTTTCCGCAGCAAGGCCCAAGATCGCCGACTATCCCTTCACGACGCTGGAGCCCCAATTGGGCGTGGTGAAGGTCGACGAAACCGATTTCGTGCTGGCCGATCTGCCGGGGCTGATCGAAGGCGCGCATGAAGGCATCGGGTTGGGTGACCGCTTCCTGGGCCATGCCGAACGCTGCGCCTCCATCCTGCACCTGATCGACGGCACCGGCGATGCCGTTGGCAAGACCTACAAGGTCATCCGCGCCGAGCTGGAAGCTTACGGCGAAGGCCTGGCCGAAAAGCCCGAGATCGTGGCGCTGAACAAGGTCGATGCCATTCCCGAAAAGGACCTGGCGAAAAAGAAGGCTGCGCTGGAGAAAGCCTGCGGCCACAAGGTGCATGTGATTTCCGGCGTGTCGGGCGAAGGCATCCAGACCGTGCTGCGCGCCATGGTGCGGGAGATCAACGCGCGCCGCCTGGAACGGGCCCAGGAACGCGACTATGGCCGTCCCGTGGCGCGCCCGCGCACCCGCGCCGAGCGCCAGTCGGTGAACTACAACGCGCCCGTCGTGCCCCAGCCCAAGTCGGTGAAGCCCAAGGCGGCCGCCGAGTCTGTGGCAAAGCCCAGGCCAACGGCGAAGATGGCGCCGACGGTCCAGGCACAAACGGAGCCGCAGGCAGAGGCGCAGGCCAAGCCCAAGGTGAAGGCCACGGTGAAGTCCAAACTGAAGACAAAGCCCAAGCCCCGCGCCAAGGGCCTGGCGGCGGCCAAGGCCAAGGCTGCCCTGGCGCGCGCCGAAGCCAAGATCATCGAGGCGCGGGCCGCGCGCAAATTCAAGCCCAAGACCGGCAGGGCGAAAGCCAAGCCCAAGGCGGTGCGCCATTCCAGCAAGGCGCGCGCCAACAAGAAGTTGGGACGATGAGCGACGTCTTCGCGGGTGCACGCCTTGTCGTGGTCAAGGTCGGATCGGCGCTGCTGGTCGATGGCACCACCGGCACCTTGCGCCGCGAATGGCTGAAGTCGCTGTGTGCCGATGTGGCGGCACTGAAGGCGGCGGGTTCGCGCGTCATCCTGGTCTCCTCCGGCTCCATCGCGCTGGGCCGTCGTTTGTTGAAACTGCCAGCCGGCGAACTGCGGCTGGAAGAAAGCCAGGCCGCCGCCGCCGCCGGCCAGGTGCGCCTGGCGGAAGCCTATGCCGACATGCTGGCGGGTCTGGACATCGTGGCGGCACAGGTGCTGCTGACCTTTGGTGACACCGAAGAACGCCGCCGCTATCTCAACGCCCGCGCCACCCTGGGCACGCTGGTCGATCTGGGTGCGGTGCCGGTGATCAACGAGAACGATACCGTGGCCACCGCCGAGATCAAGTTTGGCGACAATGACCGGCTGGGCGCGCGTGTCGCCTCCATGATGGGCGCCGACCGGCTGGTGCTACTGTCGGACGTGGACGGCCTCTACACCGCCAATCCCGGTATCGATCCGTCCGCCACCCATATTCCCGAAGTCACCGCCATCACCCATGAGATCGAGGCGATGGCGGGCGGTTCCATTTCCGGTTTCGGGCGCGGCGGCATGACGTCCAAGCTGATTGCCGCCAAGATCGCAATGGGCGCGGGCTGCGATGTCATTTTGGCGCGCGGCGAAACCCTCAATCCGCTGGCAGCCCTGCGCGATGGCGCCCGGCACACCCTTTTCCGCGCCAGCGTGACGCCCGCCGCCGCCCGCAAGCGCTGGATCGCGGGCGTGCTGCGCCCCGAAGGCGCACTGGTGATCGACGAGGGCGCGGTGCGGGCGCTGAAAGACGGGCGCAGCCTGCTGCCTGCCGGCATCCGCCAGATCGACGGGCGGTTCGAGCGCGGCGATGCCGTGGTGGTGAAGGACCGCGACGGCCGTGAGGTCGCGCGCGGCCTGGCAGCCTATAATGCGTCGGACGCGGAGCGGATCGCCGGCAAACGCACGGTCGAAATCGAGGCCATTCTGGGCTATCGTGGCCGTGACGAGATGATCCATCGCGACGACCTGATCCTGACGGGAAACGGCACATGACGCTCCACAATTCCACCGATGCGCTTGCGGCCGAGATGCTGACCATCGGCGCCGCCGCCCGCGAAGCGGCCCGCGCCATGCGCGAGGCATCCGATGAGACCAAGACCAGGGCGCTGACGGTGGCCGCCGCCGCCATTCGCAGCCGCGCCGCCGAGATCATGGCCGCCAATGCCGGCGACATTGAAGCTGCCAAGGCTGCCAGCATGCCCGCCAACATGATAGACCGGCTGATGCTGAACGATGCCCGCATCGAAGCCATGGCCGCCGGTATCGAAGTCATCGCCGCCTTGCCCGATCCGGTGGGGCGGCAGCTGGCGCGCTGGGACCGCCCCAACGGGCTGGATATCGCCCGCGTCGCCACGCCCATCGGCGTCATCGGCATCATCTATGAATCCCGCCCCAATGTGACGGCGGATGCCGGTGCGCTCACCTTGAAGTCCGGCAATGTTGCCATCCTGCGCGGCGGTTCGGATTCCATCCGCTCTTCCGCCGCCATCCAGGCAGCGATGGTCGAGGGGTTGAAAGCGGCGGGGCTTCCCGAAGCCGCCATCCAGGTGGTGAAAACGCCCGACCGCGCGGCCGTCGGCATGATGCTGGAAGGCCTGAACGGCACAGTGGACCTGATCATCCCGCGCGGCGGCAAGGGGCTGACCGGGCGCGTGATCAACGAGGCCAAGGTGCCGGTGCTGGCGCATCTGGAGGGGCTTTGCCATGTCTATATCCATGCGGCGGCCGATCTGGACAAGGCGCGTGCCGTGTCACTGAACGCCAAGATGCGCCGCACTTCGGTGTGCGGCTCGGCGGAAACGCTGTTGCTCGATCGTGCCGTGCTGTCTTCTCACGGCGTACCGATCCTGGAAGATCTGGCGAAGGCCGGCTGCGAAATTCGCGGCGACGAGGCGGTGCGCGCGGTATTTCCCGCCGCGATTCCCGCGACCGAGGAAGACTGGAAAACCGAATATCTCGACGCCATCATCGCGGTGCGGGTGGTGGACGGACTGGAGCAGGCCATCCAGCATATTGAGCATTATGGCTCCCATCATACCGACTCCATCGTCACCGAAGACGCGGCCGCCGCCGAAAGCTTCATGAACAGCGTGGATTCGGCCATCGTGCTGTGGAACGCCTCCACCCAGTTCGCCGATGGCGGCGAGTTCGGCATGGGCGCAGAAATCGGCATCGGCACCGGCAAGATGCATGCGCGTGGCCCAGTCGGCGCCGAGCAGCTGACCACCTTCAAGTATGTGGTGCGCGGAACCGGGCAGACCCGTCCTTGACGTGGATCCGGCCGCCGGGGGGCATCGCCAATGGTCTTCGTATCGGTCTTTTGGGCGGTAGCTTCGATCCGGCGCATGAGGGCCATCTCCATGTCAGCGAGACCGCCCGCAAGGCGCTGAAGCTGGACCAGGTTTGGTGGCTGGTGTCGCCCGGCAATGTCCTGAAGCCCGGTTCGGGCGCCCTCGCCAACCGCTTGGCCAGCGCCCGGGCCGCTGGCGATCATCCCGCCATCCGCGTCACAGACATCGAAACCCGGCTGGGCACCCGCTACACCATCGACACGGTGAAAGCGCTGCAAAAGCGCTTTCCAGGTCTGCACTTCACCTGGCTGATGGGCAGCGACAATCTGGAGCAGTTCTCCCGCTGGCGGCGCTGGCGGCAGATCGCGGCCCGCATCCCCATCGCCGTGGTGCGCCGCCCGGGATCTGTTCTGGCGCCGTTGCGCGCGCCGCTGGCGCGGTTGCTGGGCGTTTCGGCCCGCAGCGGCCCCGCACCCTCTCTGGTGATCCTGGATGGTCGGCGCAACAGCGCCAGCTCGACACAGATGCGGGAACTCGCCCTTGGTGCCGCTGCCGAGGCCATGCTAAACCTCACCCCTTGACGCAAAGGATGCGACCCCTGAAAGCCGCCGACAAGTCCAAGAAGAAGCCCGCTGCCAAGAAGGCAAAAGTCGCAAAGAAAGCGCCGGCGAAGACGTCTGTGAAAAAGCCCGCGAAAAAGGCCGCAGCCAAGCCCGTTGCGAAGAAGCCCGCTGCGAAAAAGCCCGCACCGAAAAAGCCGGCGGCGAAAAAGCCGGCTGCCAAGAAGGTCGTCGTGCCCGCCAAGGTGGCGGCGCCAAGCGAATTGCTGAAGCGCATCCTCACCTCGCTGGATGACGACAAGGCCGAGAATATCGTGACCATCGACCTGGAAGGCCGCTCGGCACTTTGCGACGCTGCGGTGATCGCCTCGGGCCGTTCGTCCCGTCATGTCGCCGCCATGGCCGAACATCTGGCGCGCAAGCTGAAAGAAGGTGGCTACGGCACCCGTCCCGTCAACGGACAGGGCCAGGGCGACTGGGTGCTGGTGGATGCGGGCGATGTGATCGTGCATCTGTTCCGCCCCGAAGTGCGCGAATATTACGACCTGGAAGGCATGTGGTCGGTCGGCGCGCGCCAAAAAAGCTGAACTAGCGATGCGCCTGTGGATCTACGCCATCGGTCACATGCGCGGCACGCCGGAAGGCCAGCTGTGCGAGGATTTCTGCGATCGCGCCCGCAAGCTGGGCCGCAACATGGGTTTCACGGCCGTGTCGCTGGAAGAATTGCCGGTTTCCAGGCACCGCGATGTCGCCATGCGCATGAAAGATGAAGCCGAACGCCTGTCTGGGCGGCTGCCGGAAGGCGCGCATCTGGTGGTATTGGACGCCCGCGGCAAGGGCATGATCAGCGAGGATTTCGCCGAGATGCTGGGAAGCCTGCGCGACGTGGGCACCAAGGACCTCGCCTTCGTGATCGGCGGTCCCGATGGGCTTTCAGCCTTGCCGGGAAAGAAGGCGGGTCGCAGCCTTGCCTTCGGTCCCCAGACCTGGCCACACCTGCTGGCGCGCGCGCTGCTAACCGAACAGGTCTATCGCGCGCTCACCATCCTGGCAGGCCATCCCTATCACCGCGCCTAGCTGGCGCTGGAGCAGATATTTTCCTTGATGGTGCAGTCGCCGGCGCCGCTGGCCTGGCACTGCTGGATCGCAGTGGCGGTGGTCGCCACCTGATCGCGGCCCTGCACCAGGAAGGAGGCGTTGCGTTCGACGCTGATCGCCAGCGCGCCGCAATTGTCCTTCAGGCTGACCTTGACCACGCAATCGCCGGCAGCGCCGGCCTTGTTGCACTCGCTAATCGAGCGCTTGTAGGCCGCGACCGGATCGGCATAGCCCCAGGCGCCGCCATAGGTGAGCGAGCTGTCCGACATGGCGATGGCGCCATAGGGCCCGGACCCCGGTTTCGCCATTTTCCAATAAGCCACGCCGGCCAGCGCCACCATCGACAACAGCAGCAGGACCATCAGGCCATAGGGTTTGTGTTCGTGTTCGACTTCATGATCGCCGTACATGGGCAATCTTCTCCTTTTAATTCCAGTTGGGTTGCTTTCAAGCCTTGTGCCAGCGCAAAACCGGCCCAGGCGTGCGGCTGCGGCACGTTTCACCCTTCCTTAACCATGATGCGGGATGCTGGCGTGTCGCAGTGGGACAGGCCCCTCGTGGAAATCAAAAGCTCCGGCCGAGTCGAAACATCCGCCATCAAGCGCAAGGCACCCGCCGGCGCTGCTGCGGGCGGCTTTTCTGTCGGTGGACCATCGGAAAGCCATGGCCAGATCGTGGCCGGTCCCGGCCCCATCGCGGCACTCGATTCCATCCTGATGCTGCAAGGCATGGACGATTCAACAGACGGTCGCTCCAAGGGCTTGGCCCATGGCGAGCAGCTGCTGGACCTGCTGGATTCCGTGCGCGATGGCCTTTTGGCTGGTGGCATTCCCCGCGCCACCCTCAACAAGCTAGCGGCGGCCGTCACGCGCCGTCACGAAGCCTTCGCCGATCCTGCGCTGCAGGACGTACTGGACCAGATTGAACTGCGCGCCCATGTCGAGTTGGCCAAGTTGGAACAACTCGACCAGCGCATCGCCTAGGGTCAGATAAAGAACGCGAAAAGGCTGACGTCTTTTCCTCGTGCCGTGCAAGCTTGTCCGCAGGCATCGGGACCCGAAACCATCTACATAGGCCATGTTTGCCTCCTGGGTTGTCGTCAGAGGCCGATAGGCCGGGACTGTCGCGGACAGCGGCACGGAAATAAAAAAGGCGCCCGAAGGCGCCTTTTTTTCGTTCTTTGGGAACCTCAGACTTCCAGCAGCATCCGCGATGGATCTTCCAGGGCATCCTTCACCTTGACCAGGAAGGTGACGGCCTCGCGGCCATCCACGATACGGTGGTCGTAACTAAGCGCCAGGTACATCATGGGGCGGATTTCGATCTTGTCGCCAATCGCCATGGGGCGGGGCTGGATCTTGTGCATGCCCAGGATGCCCGACTGGGGCGAATTCAGGATGGGCGTGGACATCAGCGAGCCGAACACGCCGCCATTGGTGATGGAGAAGGTGCCGCCCTGCAGTTCTTCCAGCTTCAGCTTGTTGTCACGCGCGCGCGCGCCGAAATCGCCGATCGCTTTTTCGATGCCGGCCAGCGAAAGTTTGTCGGCGTCGCGCACCACCGGAACCACCAGCCCGCGCTCCGTCGAGACCGCGATGCCGATGTCGTAGTAATTCTTGTAGATGATATTGTCGCCTTCGATCTCGGCATTGACGTTGGGCAACTCCTTAAGTGCCGCAACTACAGCCTTGGTGAAGAATCCCATGAAGCCCATCTTCACGCCATGCTTCTTCTCGAACGCGTCCTTGTAGCTGGTGCGCAGGCCCATTACCGCCGTCATGTCCACTTCATTGAAGGTGGTGAGCTGGGCGGCAGTGTTCTGCGATTCCTTCAGGCGCAGCGCGATAGTCTTGCGCAGGCGGGTCATCGCCACCTTTTCCTCGCGCGCTTCCTGATGTCGCGGGCCGGTGGAGACAGGAGCAGCGGCAACAGGGGCAGAGGTGCGGGAGGCCAGCGCTTCCAGCATGTCGCCCTTGGTGACGCGGCCATCCCGGCCGGTGCCGGCGACGGAGGAGACGGCGAGGCCGGATTCTTCCGCGATACGCTTCGCCGAAGGCATTGCGGCGGCGTCGGCGGCAGGTGCTTTCGGCGTGGGTGCCGCGAGAGGCGTCGGAGCAGCCGGCTTGGGCGCTTCCGCCTTGGGTGCAGGCGCCGCCTTGGCGGGGGGCGCACCGGTTTTGCCTTCGGCAATGGCGCCCAGCAGCGCGCCGACCGCGACCGTGGCACCGGCTATCGCCGAGATGGATTCGATCGATCCGTCGGTGGGCGAGGGCACTTCCACCGTCACCTTGTCGGTCTCCAGTTCCAAAAGGGGCTCATCGCGCTTCACCGCGTCGCCTTCCTTCTTGAACCATTTGGAGATGGTGGCTTCGGTGACGGATTCGCCCATCGCGGGCACTTTTATTTCGACGGTCATCGGGGGACTCTTCTTTGATCCTAGAGGGTCAGCGCGTCATTCAGGAAAGCGGCGAGTTCGGCCAGATGCTGCTTCATCAGGCCCGCCGCGGTGGAGGCGTATTCCGGACGGCC
>JAQGLO010000013.1 GCA_028292825.1 Alphaproteobacteria bacterium
CCATCCAGGAAGGGGCGCGCGCCTATCTCAACCGCCAATACACCACCATCGCCATTGTCGGCGTGGTGATCTTCATCGCCGCCTTCTTCGTGCTGGGCTGGCAGGTGGCGCTGGGCTTCCTGATCGGTTCAACCCTTTCGGGCGCCGCCGGTTATGTCGGCATGTATGTCAGCGTCCGTGCCAATGTGCGCACGGCCGAAGCCTCGCGCTCCGGCCTGGCGGCAGGTCTCTCAGTGGCGTTCCGCTCCGGCGCTGTCACCGGCATGCTGGTGGTGGGCCTGGGCCTGCTGGCGGTCGCCGGTTACTACGCATTGTTGACCAGGGGCTTCGGCCTTGATCTGGCCAGCCCGGCCGACAGCCGCATTATCGTGGACAGCTTGGTGGGTCTGGGCTTCGGCGCTTCGCTGATCTCGATCTTCGCGCGCCTGGGCGGCGGCATCTTCACCAAGGGCGCCGATGTCGGCGGCGACATGGTGGGCAAGGTGGAAGCGGGCATTCCCGAAGATGATCCGCGCAACCCCGCCACCATCGCCGACAATGTGGGCGACAATGTCGGCGACTGTGCCGGCATGGCGGCCGACCTGTTCGAGACCTTCGCGGTGACCACGGTGGCCACCATGGTGCTGGCCTCGATCTATTTCACAGGCGATCTCAAGGCCCAGCTGATGCTCTATCCGCTGGCCATCGCGGCCATGTCGATCATCACCTCCATCATCGGCACGTTCTTCGTGCGGCTGGGCAAGTCGGGCCACATCATGGGTGCGCTGTACAAGGGCGTGATCGTCACCTGCATCCTGTCGCTGATCGGGCTTTATCCCCTGACCAACTGGCTGCTGGGCAGCATGGACACGCCGCTGGCGGGCGTCTCCTATACCGGCATGTCGCTGTTCTATTGCGGCGTGGCGGGGCTTGCCGTCACCGGCCTGCTGATCTGGATCACCGAATACTATACCGGCACCAACTTCCGCCCGGTCCAGTCCATCGCCAAATCGTCGGTCACCGGCCACGGCACCAATGTGATCCAGGGCCTGGCGATCTCGATGGAATCGACGGCGCCGGTGGCGCTGGTGATCTGCGTCGGCATCATCGTCACCTATTCGCTGGCAGGTCTGTTCGGCATCGCCATCGCGGTTTCAACGATGCTCTCGCTTGCGGGTATGGTGGTGGCGCTGGATGCTTTCGGTCCGGTCACCGACAATGCCGGCGGCATCGCCGAAATGGCTGGTCTTGAGGGCGATGTCCGCAAGACCACCGACGCGCTGGACGCGGTGGGCAACACCACCAAGGCCGTCACCAAGGGCTATGCCATTGGTTCAGCCGGCCTTGGCGCGCTGGTGCTGTTTGCCGCCTATACCCAGGACCTGAAGTATTTCGCGGCGCAAGGCACCGGCTTCTTCGCCGGGATCGAGCTTCCGACCTTCAGCCTGTCCGATCCCTGGGTCGTGGTCGGCCTGCTGTTTGGCGGGTTGCTGCCCTATCTGTTCGGCGGCATGGCGATGATGGCGGTGGGCCGTGCGGCCGGCGCGGTCGTGGAAGAAGTGCGCAAGCAGTTCCGCGAAATGCCGGGCATTATGCAGGGCACCCAGAAACCCAACTATGCCCGCGCCGTGGACCTGCTGACCAAGGCCGCCATCAAGGAGATGGTGGTGCCGTCGATGCTGCCGGTCTTCTCGCCCATCCTGCTGTTCGTGCTGGTGCTGGAAATCGCCGGCAAGACGGCGGCCTTCAATGCGCTGGGCGCCATGCTGATGGGCGTGATCGTGACGGGCTTGTTTGTCGCGATCTCGATGACTTCGGGCGGCGGCGCCTGGGACAATGCCAAGAAGTATATCGAGGACGGCCATCACGGCGGCAAGGGCAGCGATGCCCACAAGGCCGCGGTGACGGGCGACACGGTCGGCGATCCCTACAAGGACACCGCCGGTCCGGCCGTCAATCCGATGATCAAGATCACCAACATCGTGGCGCTGCTGCTGCTGGCAGTGCTCGCACACCTCGGTTGATCGCTGCGATATGGAAATAAAAAAGCCCGGTGGAAACACCGGGCTTTTTGTTTTGATGTCGGTGCTGCTACGGAACCGGGCCGCCGCCGTTGCCGGGATTGGTTTCCTGGATCGAGGTCGCCGAGGTGCCGGGCGTGGCGTTCAGCAGCTGCTGCAGGAAGGTCAGTTCGCGACCGCGCGCCGGCGTCTCCTTGGACTCGAACGAAATCACATGTCCGTCCTGCAGTCCGAAATGGCGCACCGAAGTCACCTTGTTGGTCTTGTCGAAATAGACAGCCAGGATCGTGCGCCGCAGCACCGTGGGGGTGAAGAAGGCGACCTGTTTCTCGGTGGCCGAGATGTAGTACCAGCTGTCATTGCCGAAGGTGGCGGTGGTGGAGGCATAGCCCAGCCGCGACTGGACAGAGGTCTTGGTGTCGGCGCCCGTCTTGATGGTGCCTTCGTTGGACGGATCGGGGACATAGCCGCGCTGGCTGATGACCGGGGCGCAGGCGATCAGCAGGCTGATGGCGGCAAGCGGAACCAGGACGAATTTCATGATCGTGAACCTTGAGCCTCTGGGGCGCATCTGCGGATGTGCTACCGTCCGGGACAGGGCGATGCAAGCCCCGCCGCCATCAGGGAACCTGTTTGATGTTGAATTTGCTCAGGAAAAAGCCATCGCGCAAGCATGAAGGCGCAATGCTGTATGAACCCTTGGTAAGCCGGGCCCGCAGCGCCGTGTTTTTCACCGATTTCGCGGTGGCCGACACCATAGATGGCCGCTTCGACCTGGTGGTGCTGCATGCCTGGCTGGCGCTGGCCGCCCTGAAGGCGGCCGGGCTGGGTGAACACGCCCAGGGCCTGACCGACGCCATCTTCACCGGCTTTGACGAGGCGATGCGCGAGCAGGGCGCCGGCGACATGGGTCTCAGCCGCAAGATGAAGGCCTTTGCCGACGCCTTTTACGGCCGGCTGGGAGCCTATGAGCAGGCGCGGGACGCGGCGGAACTGGCGGCGGCCCTGGCCAGGAACCTGTATCGCGGCGCCGATGTCGACACCCGTGCGCAGGTGCTGGCGGCCTATGCCGTGCGGGCCCGGGAAAGCCTGCGCCTGTCCCTGCCGCAATCCTTGGACTTCGGGCCGCTGCCCGCCTTATAGACGGTCATGACCGATCCGCTGCCGCTCTCCCATCCCTACAATCTCGCCCGGCTGGGCAATGCCGGTGACGAGGTCATCTTCTCGGCCGACGAGGCCCAGCGGGCCGCCATTGCCGCCTGGTCGGGTGTCCTGTCGCTGGAAAGCCTGTCGGTGACGGTGAAGCTCGCCAAGCTTGGGTCGGTCCAGTTCGGGCTGGATTTCCATGTTTCCGCCCAGCTGAACCAGGCCTGTGTGGTGACCCTGGAGCCGGTGCCGGCCAGCCTCGACCACAGCTTCCACCGGGAGTTGCACTTTGTCGGGCAGTCCCGCCGCAAGGCTAGCCCCGAATCGCCCCCCGCGATCGGCGAGGTGGTGCTGGATGCCGCATCGCTGGAGGGCCCGGAAGAGGCTGCGGAGGAGATTGAAAGCCTGCATTACGACCTGGCTGCCCCCGCGCTGGAGGAATATGTCCTGGCCCTGGAACCCTATCCCCGCTGCCCCGGGGTGGAGTTTACCCCTCCGGATACGGGCCAGGACGCCCCCGAAAACCCCTTTGCCGTGCTCAAGGGGCTGAAATCCGGGCTTTAAGCCCTTGGCCTGGCCGGATTCCGGCTTGAAACGCCCGGCGGTTTCCTGCTACCCACGCCCCCTGTTTGCCGAACCGGGAAAACCCGGCCTTTAGGAGTCTCCCGCCATGGCGGTGCCGAAACGAAAAACCTCTCCGTCGCGTCGCAACATGCGCCGCTCGCATCATGCCCTGACGGCGGCCGCCTTTGGCGACTGCTCGAATTGCGGTGAGCCCAAGCGTCCCCATCACATCTGCGGCGCCTGCGGCCATTACGCCGACCGCGAAGTCGTGAAGGCGAAGAGCTAAAGCCTTTCGCCTGAAAGGTGGCCGTGTCTCGCGCCCTGACTGTTTCGATCGATGCCATGGGCGGCGATGCCGGCCCGGGCATTGTCGTAGCTGCCTTGCTCAAGGCCATCCAGCGCCATGCCGATGTGCAGTTCCTGCTGCACGGCGATGAAGCGCAGCTGGCTGCGCTGCTGGCCAAACACACCAAGCTGAAAAACCGCGTGACGATCCGGCATGCGCCGGGTCGCGTCGCCATGGAGGACAAGCCCAGCCATGTGCTGCGCCGGGGCAAGGACACCTCCATGTGGCGCGCCATCGACTGTGTGAAGCAGGGCGAAGCCCAGCTGGCGGTCAGCGCCGGCAATACCGGGGCGCTGATGGCGGTGGCCATGTTCGGGCTCGGGATCATCGAAGGTATCTCGCGCCCGGCCATCGCCACCATCTGGCCGACCATGCGCGGCCAGACCGTGGTGCTGGATGTGGGCGCCAATGTCGGGGCCACCGAAGAACAGCTGGTGGATTTCGCGGTGATGGGCGAAGCCTTCGCCCGCGTGATCCTCGGGCTGGAACATCCCACCGTGGGCATTCTCAATGTCGGTTCGGAAGAACAGAAGGGCAGTGACGCCGTGAAGGGGGCTGCCGCCATGCTGCGCGGCGCGAAACTGCCCATGGCGTTTCACGGCTTTGTTGAAGGCGACGACATCGCCAAGGGCACGGTCGATGTTGTGGTGACCGACGGCTTTACCGGCAATGTCGCGCTCAAGACCGCCGAAGGCACCGCCCGGCTTGTGGGCCTGTATCTGCGTCAGTCGCTGACACGCTCGCTGTTTGGACGCGTCGGAGCGCTGATAGCCTCCAGCGCACTGAAAACCCTGCGCCGCAAGCTCGATCCGCGCGCCAGCGCCGGCGGCATCTTCCTGGGCCTGAACGGGGTGGTGGTGAAATGCCATGGCGGCGCCGACGCCGTGAGCTTTGCCAGCGCGCTGGACATGGCCCTCGACATGGCCAAGGCCGATATCAATAGCCGCATCACCGCCGACCGCCGCAGCATCTCAGCATCGCAGGTGCCGGCATGATCCGGTCACGCGTCATCGGTTGCGGCGCCTGCCTGCCTGCCAACATCGTCACCAATGACGATCTCGCCAAGCGGGTGGACACTTCCGACGAATGGATCCGCGAGCGCACCGGCATCCGCCAGCGCCACATCGCCGTCGAAGGCGAAAAGACCTCCGACATGGCATTGGGCGCTGCGCGTGAAGCCCTGATCGACGCCGGCATCGATGCCGGCGAGCTGGACATGATCATCGTGGCCACCACCACGCCCGATGAAAGCTTTCCCGCCACCGCCACCGTGGTGCAGTCGCGCCTGGGCATGACGCGCGGCGCCGCCTTTGACGTGCAGGCGGTGTGTTCGGGCTTCATCTATGGCTTGTCGGTGGCCGACAGTCTGATCCGCACCGGCGCGGCCCGCACCATCCTGCTGATCGGGGCCGAGACCATGTCGCGGTTGCTGGACTGGAACGACCGCGCCACCTGCGTGCTGTTCGGCGATGGGGCAGGGGCCATGGTGCTGCAGGCCCATGACGGTGTCGGCGACAATTCCGACCAGGGCGTGCTGAACACCCGCATCTTCTCCGACGGCCGGCTGCACGACATGCTTTACACCGATGGCGGCGTCTCCTCGACCCAGACCGTCGGCAAGCTCAAGATGCAGGGCAAGGAAGTTTTCAAGCACGCCGTCACCAACATTGCCGCCGCCATTGTCGCCTCCAGCCAGGCGGCGGGGCTGGAGATCGGCGATATCGACTGGTTCGTGCCCCACCAGGCCAACCAGCGCATCCTGGACGGCACCGCCCGCAAGCTGGGCATAGACCCCGCCAAGGTGATCTCCACCGTGGCGCTGCACGGCAACACCTCGGCGGCCTCGGTCCCCCTGGCGCTGGTCACGGCGGTCCGGGACAGGCGCATCAAGCGCGGCGACCTGGTCTTGCTGGAGGCCATGGGCGGCGGCTTCACCTGGGGCGCCGGTCTAATTCGCTGGTAGCGGGACCGCGGAATTCGTCATTACCCGGACCGTAACTTAAAGTCTTTTAGCCAAGCCTTTGATCTTGACCGCTATTCGCGGACGGGTTTACCGTGTTGTGGATAAAAGAGAGTCGATCATGACCACGGGAACCTTGACCAGAGCCGACCTTACCGAAGCCGTCTTCCAGGCGGTGGGGCTTTCGCGGACAGATTCGGCCCAGATGGTCGAGGATATGCTGGAAGAAGTTTGCGGTGCTCTCGCCAAGGGCGAGACCGTGAAGCTCTCCTCCTTTGGCACCTTCGCGGTGCGCCAGAAGTCCCAGCGCATGGGCCGCAATCCCAAGACCGGCGATGAAGTTCCGATCGCGCCGCGCCGCGTGCTGGTGTTCCGTCCCAGCCATGTGCTGAAAGCCGTGATCAACGGCCAGACTGTCCCGCCCGAGGGTGAAGACTAGTGTCATCGGCCGCGCTCGCCTTCGCGGATAAAATCGGGCCTGCCAAGTCGGCCGAAGCCTTCCGCACCATCAGCGAAGTCGCCGATGAACTGGATGTGCCGCAGCATGTGCTGCGCTTCTGGGAAAGCCGCTTTGCGCAGATCAAGCCGGTCAAGCGCGCCGGCGGCCGGCGCTATTACCGCCCCGACGATATCGACCTGCTGAAAGGCATTCGCGCGCTGCTCTACAGCGACGGCCTCACCATCAAGGGCGTGCAGAAGGTGCTGAAGGAACGCGGCCTGCGCCATGTGGCGCAGATCGGCCGCGGCGGGGAAGCGCAGATCCCCGCGCCACAGGTGATTGAGAAGATTGTCTATGTCGAAAAGCCGGCGCAAGCGCCGGTGAAGAAGCCGCGCGCCCATCTGCGCGCCGTGCCGATGTCCCCGTCCTTGCCGTTCTTCGACGAGCCCGCACCGGTGCGCGATTTTCCTACGCTGGACACCGCGCCGGTCGTGGAACCGGTTGTTGCGCGCGCGGTCGAACCGCAAACCGCGCCGATCGAACAAGCTGCTGCTGCGACCACCGTCGATGACGACCGTCTTCGCCTGGAAGAAATTCTGGACGCGCTGCTGGGCATGAAGGAGCGGCTCCAGGCCGCGCGCAGCTGAACGGCGTGTGACGGGCAGGCGCGAATACCCATAAGGAATAAAGGCTTGGGCGCCCAAAATTAGTGTCCCAGGGCGGTTGCTGCCGGGGGGCTGTGCCGCTATGTTCCGCGCCCCCGAGGAATCCAAGCCTCAACTAGTGTCGGAATGTAGCGCAGCCTGGTAGCGCACTTGTCTGGGGGACAAGGGGTCGTGGGTTCAAATCCCGCCATTCCGACCACTTTATCTTCTGGAGGCACGCATGCGATTTCTCGCTCTTGTGATGCTGGCCATGACGACAGCATCCACATTCGCAGCAGAGCCGGTAACCGGCGATTTCACGCTTCCCGCCTTCACCTTCCACACCGGCGAAACGCTGCCTCTGCGGCAGCATTACACCACCCTTGGCGATCCGAAGAATCCGGCGGTGCTGGTGCTGCATGGCACGGGCGGCAGCGGCGCGGGATTGCTGAATGCGAACTTTGGCGGCCAGTTGTTCGGCCCCGGCCAACCGCTGGATGCGGCGAAGTATTACATCATCCTGCCGGATTGCATCGGCGCGGGAAAAACCTCCAAACCTTCAGACGGGTTGCGGGCGAAATTTCCCCGCTACAATTACGACGACATGGTTGCGGCGCAGCTGCGGCTTTTGACCGAGCATCTGCACGTCAAGCATCTGCGCCTAGTGCTGGGCAATTCCATGGGCGGGATGCTGGCCTGGGACTGGGGCGTCATCCATCCGGACTTCATGGACGGGCTGGTGCCGCTCGCCTCGCAGCCCATCGCCATGGCATCGCGCAACTGGATGATGCGCAAGCTGGTGATCGAAACCATCAAGGCCGATCCCGCCTACAACAATGGCAACTATACCGGCCAGCCGCCGTCCCTGAAATATGCCGGCGCCTTCTTCAGCATCGGCACCAGCGGCGGCACCCTGGGCTGGCAGGCGCGCGCCGGCACACATGCTGCCGCCGACAAGGCGGTGGATGACATGCTGGCAGGACCCAATGACGGCGACGCCAATGACACGATCTGGCAGATGGATGCCTCGCGCGATTATGATCCCGTGCCGAAGCTTGGCGCCATTCAGGCGGCGGTGCTGGCGATCAATTCCGCCGATGACGAGCGCAATCCCGTCGAGGTCGGCAGCACGCCGCGCGCGGTCGCGGGGCTGAAGAACGCAAAGTTCTATCTGATCCCCGCCAGCGCCCAGACGCGCGGCCATGGCACCACGGGGCAGGCGAGCCTGTGGAAGGATGAACTCACCGCCTGGCTGGCGACCGTGCCTATTCGATAATCGGCCCGCGCGGCGCGTCGGCATCCAGCTCCGGCACCTCGGTGGTGCCGCGCCCGACATGGCTCTTGCGATAGCCATAGGCGAAATAGAACACCAGTCCGCCGCCAGACCAGATCGGAAACAGCAGCTGTGCCTGCCAGGGCAGGAAGAAGAACAGCACGATGCAGCCGATGATCGCCAAGGGCGCGAAGAACCAGATGGCGGGGGCGCGGAACGGGCGGTGACGGTTCGGCTGCGTCCGGCGCATCACCAGCACTGCCAGCGCCACTACCGCGAACCCGAACAGGGTGCCGGAATTGGAATAGTCCGCCAGCCGTCCGACCGGAAAGAAGGCGGCGCCGATCGCCACGAAGAAACCGGTTATCCAGGTCACCACATGCGGCGTGCGGAAGCGCGGATGCACGCGGCTCAACACTTCGGGCAGCAAGCCGTCGCGCGACATCACGAAGAAGATGCGGGTCTGGCCGAACATCATCATCAGGATGACGGTGGGCAGCGCGATGCCGGCCGCCAGGCCCAGCAGGTTGCCGACCAGCGGATGGTTGATCGAGCGCAGCACATGCGCCAGCGCCTCCTGGCTGCAGGCCAGCGGCTGGCTGGTGATGGTGGCGCAGACCTGGCCCAGCTCCATCGAGCCCGGTTGCAGCACTTCGCCGTGCGGACCGAACACCGGCTGCGCGCCATAGGAACCGATGGCGCCCGCTGCCACCAGCAGATAGATCACGGTGCAGATGCCCAGCGACGCCATCAGGCCGATGGGCAGATTGCGCTGGGGATTCTTGGTTTCCTCCGCCGCCGTCGTCACCGCATCAAAGCCGACATAGCCGAAGAAGATGGAAGCCGCGGCGCCGATGACGCCTGTCGTGCCCAAGGGCGCGAAGGGATGGAAATTCTGGAGCTTTATCACCGGTATCGCCAGCCAGATGAAGGCGGCCAGCGCCACCAGTTTGATCGCCACCAGCGCCGCATTGACGTTGGCGCTTTCCTTGGTGCCGACCACCAGCAGGACGGTGACCGCAACGGTGATCAGCACCGCCACCAGATTGATCACGCCGCCGGCATAGGGACCAGCCGCCAGCGCCGGTGGTACAATAATGTCCGGCAGGAATGGCGCCAGATCGTGCAGATGCGCGAGGAGACCGACGATATAGCCCGACCAGCCCACCGATACGGCGCTGGCGGCGACGGCATATTCCAGCACCAGCGCCCACCCCACCAGCCAGGCCATCAGTTCGCCCAGCACGGCGTAGGTGTAGGTGTAGGAAGAACCGGAAACCGGCACCATGGCCGCCAGCTCGGCATAGGCAAAGGCGGCGCAGGCACTGACCGCGCCGGCGATGATGAAGGCCATCATCATGCCGGGGCCGGCCTTCTGCGCGGCCTCTGCCGTCAGCACGAAAATGCCGGTGCCGATCACACCGCCGATGCCCAGCAGGGTCAGGTGGACGGGCCCAAGGCTGCGGTGCAGCGACTTTTTCTCCGCGGTCTTGAGAACCGCATCCAGAGATTTGACCCGCCACATACGCACGACCCCGCTTTGCAAGGATTGCATTCGAGCCGTTCGCCGAACGCATGGCTATGCGACACGTTGGTCAGTCCAAAACGTCCTCGGCCTCCGGGTGGCGTTTGAACCAGGCGCGGGCATAGGAGCAGCGCGGTTCCAGCACCAGCTGGTGGGTGCGGGCATGTTCGACGATCTGCTGCATCAGCCGCCCGGCGGCGCCGGTGCCGCGCAGGGGCGGATCGGCCTCGACATGGGGCAGGATGGTTTTGCCGTCGCGAACGCGGTAGGCGGCCCAGACCAGCAGGCCGTTCTCTTCCAGTTCGAAACGGCTCTCGGCGGTGTTGTCTATCATGCCTTGCGGACGGGCTCGCGGTACATCCAGGGTAACGAAAAACCGATGGGAACGATCCAGAAGGTGCCGGCTACGGCATAGAACAGCAGGCCCACATACCAGGGCGCGCCGGGCAACACATGCCGCGCCAGCCCCATGATGAACAGGGCATAGAAGGGCAGCCAGACGAAGACGATCAGGATGGCCGATATCAGGGTCTTGGTGCGGCGGGACATGGCGTTACCTGGGAAATCCGTGGACGATGGCGGGACGTATAGGTATCAGATGTCCGCCATGATTGCCGCCCCGAATTTTTGGAAATCGCGAACTGCCGTCGGGGTCTGGCTGCTGGCCGTGGCGCTGGTGATCCTGGGCATGGTGACCATCGGCGGGCTGACGCGGCTGACCGGATCCGGGCTTTCCATTACCGAGTGGAAGCCGATCATGGGCGCGCTGCCGCCGCTGAATGATGCGGCATGGCAGGACGCTTTCGCCAAATACCAGCAGATCCCGCAATACCGGCTGGAAAATCACGGCATGTCGCTGGAGGCTTTCAAGGGCATCTTCTGGTGGGAATGGGCGCACCGCTTCCTGGGCCGGTTGCTGGGCGTGGTGTTCTTCGTGCCCTTCGTCTGGTTCGCCTTTGTCGGCGCGATAAAGAAATCGGACTGGCCGCGCATGCTGCTGCTGTTCGTGCTGGGCGGGCTGCAAGGCTTCATCGGCTGGTGGATGGTGACCTCGGGCTTCGAGGTCCGCACCAGCGTCAGCCAGTACCGGCTGGCCATTCACCTGGGCGCGGCGCTGCTGCTGCTGGTGGCGATCCTGTGGATCGCGCTGGAGTATCTGCGTGGTGCCGAAGGGAAGGGCGATGCAAAGCGCGGTTTCGTGTTTGCCGGGCTGGTCTATCTGCAGATGCTGCTGGGCGCGCTGGTGGCGGGGCTGCATGCCGGGCTGGTCTACAACACCTGGCCGGACATGAACGGCAATGTCTTCCCGGAAAGCCCGTTCTTTTCGTCGCCCTGGTGGATCAACTTTTTCGAGAATGACGGCCTGGCCCAGTTCGACCATCGCATCGGCGCCTACATCGTCGCGGGTTTCGCCGCCTGCATCTATCTGCGCGGCATCCGGCTGACCGGATATGCCAAGACCAGCGCCAAGGCGGTAGCGGTGATCACCGTGTGGCAGATATTTCTCGGCATCGCGACCTTGCTGATGCAGGCGCCGGAATATCTGGCCGCCGCGCACCAGGTCACGGCGGCGCTGCTGCTGTGCGCCGCCGTGTGGCATGCCTTTGAGCTTAAGCGAGAGCCTGCTCGATATCCGCGATGATATCGGCCACATCCTCGATGCCGATGCTCAGCCGCACCACGTCATTGCCGGCGCCCGCCTTGGCACGATCCTCGTCGGACAGCTGGCGGTGGGTGGTCGAGGCCGGATGGATGATCAGGCTGCGGGTGTCGCCGATATTGGCCACATGGCTGAACAGCTTAACGCTGTTGACCAGCTTGATGCCTGCCTCATAACCGCCCTTCAGGCCAAAGGTGAAGACGCTGCCCGCGCCCTTGGGACAGTATTTCTGGTGCAGCTTGTAGTTGGCATTGTCTTCCAGCCCGGCATAGTTGACCCATTCCACCTTGGGATTGGCCTTCAGCCATTTCGCCACCGCCAGCGCATTTTCGCAGTGTTTCTGCATGCGCAGCGGCAGGGTTTCGATGCCGGTCTGGATCAGGAAGGAATTCATCGGCGAAATCGCCGGCCCCAGGTCGCGCAGGCCCAAGACGCGGGTGGTGATGGCGAACGCCATGTCGCCAAACGTCTCCCACATCTTCATGCCGTGATAGGACGGGTTGGGCGCGCTGAGCGAGGGGAACTTGTCGCTGCCCCAGTCGAACTTGCCGCCATCCACGATCACCCCGCCCATGGAGTTGCCGTGACCGCCCAGGAACTTGGTGGCGGAATGCAGCACGATATCCGCGCCCCATTCGATCGGCCGGATCAGGTAGGGCGAGGCCAGGGTGTTGTCGATGATCAGCGGCACGCCGGCGTCATGGGCGATTTTCGCCAGCGCCTCGATGTCGGTGATCAGGCCGCCGGGATTGGCCAGGCTTTCGGCATAGATGGCGCGGGTGTTCTCGTCGATCAGCGGCCTGAAGCTTTCGACATTGGTGGTGTCGGCCCATTTCACATGCCAGTCGAACTTGGCGAAGCTG
>JAQGLO010000027.1 GCA_028292825.1 Alphaproteobacteria bacterium
AGCGCCAGGCCAGGCCCATCACCAGCGCGCGCTTCTCATCATCCTTGTCCAGCAGGCCCGCCAGCATCAGCTGCTGGGGGAAATCCTCGTCGCCGGAATAGCGGTGAAAGACGCTGGCGGCGATCAGCGCGCGGGCACGGTGGCTGGCGCCGGCGAAGGGCGCGGTCAGCACCTCGCCCATGGCGCCCAGCACCCGGTCGTCGGGATGGCGACGCCAGCCGACATCGGAGAAATAGGCACTCGCCTCGCGCACCCGCAGCATCTCCGCGCTTTCGCCATCGAACAGCGGACGCGTCCAGTCCAGCATCTCGCGCGCATGGCTTGGCACGCGCGCCTCGCGCGCATTGGCGGCGCGGGCGAATTCCACCAGCGGGTCCAGCGCACGTTCCTCCGGCGACAGCCCGGCGAACAGCAGGCCTTCGCGCAGGCCATAGGCCGAAATCACCACATCCTTGATGTCGCCGGCTTCCAGCAGCCGCTCCAGTACCACCGCGCCATAGGGCAAGCTTTCGGCGCGGCGCTTGGACACGACCTTGATCTTGCGCACGCTGTCCTTGGACAGGCCCGCCAGCAGGCGGCACAGCCGCAGTGCCCGGGCGCGCGGAATGGTGTAATTCTGCAGGACATGCAGCGGATAGCGCTGCTCTTCCATGTCGACGCGGGCGAAGCTGCGCCAGATGCCGCCTACCGCGTAAAGCGCTGGCGCGGACAAGCCCGGCAGGTTCTTCAGGCCCCTGTCCACGATGTCGCGTGCCTTGTCGGCATCGCCCTTGGACTGGTCCATCAGGCGCAAGGGGCCGAACGGCAAAGTCACGGCGTTGCTGGTGGCGCCGTTCTTCACCGTCACCATATCCAGGCTGCCGCCCCCCAGGTCGGCGGCCAGACCATCGGCGTCAGGGATACCCGCCACCACGCCCTCGGCGGCGATGCGGGCTTCGTCCTCGCCCGCCAACACGCGGATGGCGCCGCCCCAGGCCTTCTCGGCCTGCCGGATGAACTCCGCGCCATTGCTGGCGTCGCGGGCCGCGGCGGTGGCAACGGCCTCGCGCACCTGCGCGTTCAGGCCGCTGGCGATGACGCGAAAGCGTGACAAAGCTTCCAGCGCGGCGGCACAGCCTTCGGCATGCAGGCGGCCGGTGGTAACCATGTCGCGGCCGATGGCGCAGATGGTTTTTTCGTTCTGCAGGGTCGCAGCAACGCGGGTGGACGATTCATAGACCACCAGGCGCACGGAATTGGAGCCGATATCGACGATAGCGACCGGCCCCGCGCCAGCGGCGCTCCCGTGAAGATCGGAAGGAAGCGGCACCCTATCTCCGGCGCTTGTCCGAAGACTGCATCTTGAGCGCGCGACCGCGGCCCGAAAGCGACGGGTTGGTCATGAAATAGGTGTGCGCGGAGAAGGCATCAGCGTCCTCGGAATGCGAATCGCGGAGATAGCGACCGTCCGGCTCCATATACCAGCTTTGTGCCTGGTCTTTCAGCTGCGCCACCATGATCTGGTCAAGGACTTGTTGATGGACCGTGGGGTTTTCGATGGGAACCAGGGTTTCCACCCTTCGGTCCAGGTTGCGCGGCATCCAGTCGGCCGAGGAAATGAAGACCTTGGCCTCCTTGTGCGGCAAATCGTGGCCGTTGCCGAAGGCCAGGATGCGGCCATGCTCCAGGAAACGGCCGACGATGGACTTGACGTGGATATTCTCCGACAGGCCGGGCACGCCGGGACGCAGGCAGCAGATACCGCGCACGATCAGCTCGACCTTCACCCCGGCCTGGCTGGCACGGTAGAGGCCGTCGATCATGGCCGGATCGACCAGGCTGTTGAGCTTGACCCAGATGGCGGCGGGCCGGCCGGCGCGGGCATGCATGATCTCGCTTTGGATGGCCTCCACCAGCTTGCCGCGCAGGCTGAAAGGCGACATGGCCAGCTTTTCCAGCTGGGTAGGCTCGGCATAGCCGGTGATGAAATTGAACAGCTGGGCGGCATCGCGGCCCAGCGCCGGATCGCTGCTGAACAGCGACAGGTCGGTGTAAACCTTGGCGGTGTTGGGGTGGTAGTTGCCGGTGCCGAAATGGCAATAGGTGTGCAGCTGTCCCTGCTCGCGCCGCACCACCAGGCTGATCTTGGCGTGGGTCTTCAGCGCGACAAAACCGTAGACCACCTGCACGCCGGCGCGTTCGAGATCGCGCGCCCACTTGATGTTGGCGGCTTCGTCAAAGCGGGCCTTCAGTTCGACCAGGGCGGTGACCGACTTGCCGGCATCGGCGGCTTCGATCAGCGCCGCCACGATAGGGCTGTCGGACGAGGTGCGGTACAGCGTCTGCTTGATCGCGACCACATCCGGATCGGCGGCGGCCTGGCGCAGGAACTGCACCACGGTGTCGAAGCTTTCGAACGGATGATGGACGATCAGGTCCTTTTCGCGGATGGCGGCGAAACAGTCACCGCCATGGTCGCGGATACGCTCGGGGAAACGGGCGATATAGGGCTTGAACTGCAGGTCGGGGCGTTCGGGCAGGATCAGCTTGCCGAGGTCGGACAGGCCCATCAGGTTCTCGACGATCACGATCTCGCTATCGTCCAGGTCCAAATGCGCGGCGATGAACTGGCGCAGCGACAGCGGCATCGAGGCCGAGCATTTCATGTGGATGACGCTGCCGCGGCGGCGGCGCTTGAGCAAGCTCTCGAACAGCAGCACCAGGTCTTCGGCTTCTTCCTCGACTTCCACATCGCTGTCGCGCAGCAGGCGGAACAGGCCCCAGCCCGACACGGCGTGGCCGGGGAACAGCCGGTCGAAATACAGCGCGATGACATGTTCCAGCGGGATGAAACGCACGTCGCGCGGCGCGGTATCCGGCAGGCGGATGAAGCGCTTCAGCTGCGGCGGCACCGGGATCAGCGCCGAAAGATCCTTGCCGTCGCGCTTGTTGCTCAGCTGCACCGCGATGGTGAAACCCAGATTGGGAATGAAGGGAAAGGGATGCGCCGGGTCGATCGCCAGCGGCGTCAGCACCGGGAAAATCTGGTCGCGGAACTGGGCGTCGAGATAGTCGCGGTCCGCTGTGGTGATCTCGTCCCCCGTCACCACCTGCACGCCTTCCTTGCGCAGTTCGGTGTGCAGGCAGGCCCAGATGGCCTGCTGGTCGGCGATCAACCCGCGCGCCGCCTTGTCCACTTCTTCCAACTGCTGCGCCGGAGTCAGGCCATCGGCCGACGGCGTGGCGATATTCTCGCGCACCATGCCCATCAGACCGGCGACGCGCACCATGTAGAATTCGTCCAGGTTCGAAGCCGAGATCGACAGGAACCGCACCCGCTCGAACAAGGGATGGCGGCGATTCTGCGCTTCCTCGATGACGCGGCGGTTGAAGGCCAGCCAGCTGAGCTCGCGATTGACGAAGCGCGACGGGCTCGCGGGATCGTAGGAGAGCGTGTCCTGATGCTTCAGCGCCACCACATCTTCGGTGGAGACGTCGGTGACATCAGGCACATCTTCATTGGCCACGGCGAGCGGCGGTGTTTTGGTGGACATGCCCTACCCTAGCCGCCCTTGCGTGAAGATGTCATGACAAAAGGGGTTAATGCGGCGGGGATTCCGCCAGCAAGCTCCTGATCAGGTTCAGATTTATCGGTTTTTTCTGGGCCAAAGCCAGGGTATCGGCCCGCGCCACGAAATCACGAATGGCGCCGGGCGAGCGTTCCAGGCTGGCGATCATGTGGCTGACCACCGATTCCGGCACTGTCAGCTGGCGGTCGGCGAACAGCTTGACCGCCAGCCCCATCAGCAAGGCATCGTCGGGGGCCCACAGCGCGAAAGCCAGGAGTGCGTTGGTGCGCGACACCAGATCAGGCAGCGCGACACGCCATTCTGTCGGCGGCGCTTGCGATGTCAGCAACAATGGCGCGCCGCGTTCCAGCAGCGCGAACAGCGGCGCCTCGGCGACACCGACGGCGATATTCTCCACCACCAGCGCGCCATCCGGCACACCCGTTTCCAGCGACGCCGCTTCGATGACTTGCGCGCCGGATTGCTGGGCCCACACCGCCGCCAGATGCGACTTGCCGCTGGCCGGCGGGCCGATCAGGGCCACTGAGGGCGCGGACCAGCCGGGAAAGGAGTCGATGAAAGCCACGGCGCGTTCATTGCCCGGCGCGACGATGAAATCGGCACGGCCCTGCGCACTGCGCGTTTCCCATGGGAGAACAAGCTGTGTCACGCGACGCGCCGTCCGCCGAAAGCGGTGCGCAGGGCGGTCACGGCATAAGCCAGCCCCGACAGCAGCGTGAAGACGGCGCAAATCCAGGCGCCTCCCTCGGAAAGACGCGGCGCTTCCAGGTTGAACGCCAGCAGCAGCAGCAGGACCAGTACATACAGCAGCTGCACCACCGTGGAGATCTTGCCGATCAGCAGCGGCCGGGTGGAGAGCGGCAGGCCCAGCATCTTGACCAGCAGCCAGCCCACCGCAATCGATGCATCGCGCATCACCACCAGCCCCAGCAGCCACAGCGGCGTGGCGCCGATTGCACACAAGGCCGTGAAACACAGCAGCATCAGCAATTTGTCCGCCGCCGGGTCCAGCCATGCGCCGAAGTCCGATGTCACCCCCCAGTGCCGCGCGATCCAGCCATCCAGTCCGTCGCTGGCGGCACAGGCCGCGAACACCAGAAGCGCGGCGGTATCATGGTCATTGAGGATCAGCCACGCCGCAAAAGGCGCCGCCAACAGCCGCAGCGCTGACAGCAGATTGGGCACGTGACGCGCCAGCCTCATCTGGTGCTGGCCAGGATCCATTGGCCGCCGCCACGGCTGGTGAGCGTGAGGCCCGCGCCGGCCAGCGCCTCGCGCAGCTGGTCCGCGCCGCCCTGATAGCCCAGCTGGACGCGGGCATAGCTGATGTCCATGGCCGTCACCGTCACGCCGGTGACATTACTCACCGTGGCGAGCTGGCTCTGGATCTCGCCCCACTGCGCCAGGCTGGCAATCCGCACATCGGCGACAAGCCGGCCGCGCTGGCTGAAGTCGATCGCCGAGCGGGTCTTCCACAAATCCTCAATGGCGCGCACCGCCGCCTGGGCGGCGGCTGGATAGGTGGTGCCCACGGTCTGCAGCATCGGCACCTCGACGCTGGTCTTGGACGGTGTCTCGCCCACACCCAGGCGGCGGATGTTCACCGCCATCTTGCCGTTGGCATAAAGCGCCTGCGCCAGGCCGACTTCGCTGACGCGGTTCTTCGCCGCCACGGCCGCCACGTCGTTCCAGGTGGCGGTGTCGAAATTCAGCGACGCCAGCGCCGCATCGTCTTCCGCGCCGGACACGGTGAAAGGCACCAGGCTGGCCTGGAAGGCTGGCGCCATCAGCGCATTGGACCAGGGGCCATGGCTGACATTGGGTGACATGGGGATCACCAGGATGCGTTTGGGGGCGCCTTGCGAATAAGCGATGTTGGCGGTGCGCAGCAACCGCACCACCGCATCGGGATTGAACATGTAGGTGACGTCGGCGACGTAGCGGGTGGTGGAGCGCCGCTCATTGGCGATGGTGTAGCCGCGGCTGACCCGAAGCAGGCCCTGCGCATCCACCTGCGGCTGGCGCGGCCAATCGGCCTGGCGGGTGAGGCGGCGGTACAGGGTCTGGAACGCCTTGAAGCGGCCCTGGGCGATGGCGGAATTCAGCGCTTCGGTGGTGGACGGGGCGCTGGCGTCCACATGGATGCCCGGCACGGTGTAAAGCGAATCTTGGGCTCGCGCCGGAGCTGCCAGGGCGAGACCCGCAAGGAAAAGGACGGCGTACAGAAGAAGCAGACGCGGGTGCATGGCAGTCCTGATTTGAACGGGGTGATTATAGAGGGGGGCTGTGACGGGCGAAAGGCGCTAAAGGGTTCGGGAACAAGGCAAAATGACGGCGCTGTGCGTGGCTGAAGGGCCTGCTTGCGCCGGCCACCCCGTCTCTTTAAACGAAAACCCATGTCTTCAGATAAACCCGATCCCAAATCCGGCCTGACCTACAAAGATGCCGGCGTCGATATCGATGCCGGCGAGGCGCTGGTAGAACGCATCGGCCCTGCCGCCAAGGCAACCCGCCGCAAGGGCGCCGATGCCGACCTGGGCGGGTTTGGCGGGCTGTTCGACCTGAAAGCGGCCGGTTTCAAGGACCCCATCCTGGTGGCGGGCACCGACGGGGTGGGCACCAAGCTGAAGCTGGCGATCGATACTCGCCGCTTCGATGGCATCGGCCAGGACCTGGTGGCCATGTGTGTCAACGACATCGTGGTACAGGGCGCCGAGCCACTCTTCTTTCTGGACTATTACGCCACCGGCAAGCTGGAGGTGGAGGCTGCGGCCGTCACGGTCGAGGGCATTGCCCGCGCCTGCAAGGCGTCAGGCTGCGCCCTGATCGGCGGCGAGACCGCCGAGATGCCCGGGCTGTATGCCAAGGGCGATTTCGACCTGGCCGGGTTTGCGGTGGGCGCGGTCGAACGCGACGCCATCCTGCCGAAGCTGGGAACGATGAAGGTTGGCGACGTGCTGATCGGTGTGCCGTCCTCCGGTGTGCATTCCAACGGCTATTCGCTGGTGCGCAAAGTGGTGGAGACCAGCGGCCTGGGCCTGAGCGATGCCGCGCCTTTCGTGGCGGGCAAGACCCTGGGTGAAGCGCTGCTGACGCCGACGCGACTGTATGTGAAGGATGCGCTGGCCGCGATCAAGACCGGCGGCGTCAAGGGTTTGGCGCATATTACCGGCGGCGGCATCACCGACAACCTGCCGCGCTGCCTGCCCGATGGGCTGGATGGTGAAGTGGACCTGGGCACGATCACAGCGCTGCCGGTGTTCAAGTGGCTGGCGAAGACCGCCGGCATCGTCGAAAGCGAAATGCTGCGCACCTTCAATTGCGGCATCGGCATGGTGGCGGTGACGGATGAAGCCCATGCCGACGCCGTGATCGCGGCGTTCGGCGGCGCGGCGCGGATCGGCAAGCTGGTGGCCGGATCCGGCGAGGCGAAGGTCGTGTATCGCGGGGCCCTGCGGCTTTGAAAAAGGTGGCCGTCCTGATCTCCGGGCGTGGCAGCAACCTGGGCTCGCTGATCGCGGCGCAGGAGGGCAGCTACAAGATCATCCTGGTGATTTCGAACAACGCAGACGCGGCCGGGCTGGAGCGTGCCGCGGCGGCGGGCATTGCGACCCTCATTGTTCCCCATGCGGGCAAGACGCGCGACTCATTCGACGGCGAACTGGATGCAGCCCTGCGTGCGGCGGGCGCGGAGATCGTGGTGCTGGCAGGCTTCATGCGAATCCTGTCCGATGGTTTTGTGCGCGGCTGGGAGGGCAAGCTGGTCAACATCCACCCCTCGCTGTTGCCCGCTTACAAGGGCATCAAAGTGCATGAGCGCGTGATCGAAGCGCGCGAGACCCTGTCCGGCGCCAGCGTGCATTTCGTGGTGCCGGAACTGGATGCCGGGCCGGTGATCGCGCAGGCCCGTGTGCCGGTGCATCCTTCCGATACGCCGGACGCGCTGGCGGCGCGGGTGCTGGGCGTCGAACACCAGCTTTATCCCGAAGCGCTGACGCTGCTCGCAAAAGGCAAGGTGCGGCTGGAAAAAGGTCTAGCGGTTTTTACGGATACACCCTGACATTCACCGGCTGTTAAGGCGGTGCCCCAATATGACCTTGATATATCGCGGAACAGACGTGTCCTGGTGCCGTTGCCTTGGTATGAACAAGCCCGCCACATCGCGCACCATGCGCCGACTGGCCGACAAGATGCGCAAGCAGGCCTTGGAAACGGCGTTGCCGGCCTATCAGTCCATGATGGACCGCGCTGCGAATTCTCTGGATGCTGAAGCCGCGCTGATCGCCGACCAGCAGTTCATGGAATTCGCGCTCGCGCTGGAGGCATTTTCTGACTCGCAATTCACGACGCGCCATCACTGACAGGCAGCGTCACGCGCGGTTCTGCAGCCACCAGATGAAGGGCGGCTTGTAATCGCAGGGTCGCATCAGGCCATAAATCCCGACCGTCACCGCCTTACAAAAGCTGGGACCCTGCGGCGGCGGCGGCAGGCTTTTGTACAGGGTATAGGTCACGGTGCGGCTGACATTGTCTGGCAGCATCTCGTCGCGGAAAAAGCCGCCGCCCAGCGCCATGAAGGCGGCGCCCCCGAACACCACCACCTGGAAGACACGCTGCGCGATCGGTGAGATCATGCCTAGAACCCCGCAATTCCCTCCGAAACCTGCCACAATTTTGCGGCATCGGCATCATTTTGCGCCTCCTTTGTGGGGGCCTGCGGCTTGCACTGGTAGAAATACTGGCCGGTGACATCGGAAACTTCGGGGGACGCGGCTAGGTAGATCATGGTCTTGGCCCCTTCTTCCGGCGAGATCGCGCCGATGGGCTTGGCCACCTTCAGCACTGTGCGCATCAGCCCGCTCGAATTGTCGCCGAAGCGGGTGGCGACGAAGCCGGGATGCAGGCAGTTCGCCGTGACGCCGGCAGGGACATGCCGCGCCAGCTCGCGATTGAACAGGATGTTGCAGAGCTTGGACCGGGAATAGACCGCAAAGCCTGAATAGCCACGCCGCGACTGCAGGTCATCGAAGTCCAGCTTCGCCCCGCGATGGGCACCCGAGGCCACCGTCACGATGCGCGCGCCGGCCGCGAGGCGCGGCAGCAGCAGATTGGTGATGACGAAATAGGCCATATGGTTGAGAGCGAAGGTCATCTCCAGCCCGTCCGGCGTTTCCTGACGCTTGTTGAACAGCGCTCCGGCATTGTTGACCAGGACATCGACCCGCGGCTCAACCGTCAGAATGGCGCCGACGCGCTTCATCTCGGCCAGGGTGGAAAGATCGGCCAGATGATAGGCGTGACCGGCGTCACCGGTCTTGCGCAGTTTCGCCAGCGTGTCCTCGGCCCGGTCCTTGTCGCGCGCGGTGAAGACGATGCGTGCGCCCTGCTCCGCCAGCCGGATCGCGGCGATTTCGCCGATGCCCGACGTCGCACCGGTGATGACGATGGTCTTGCCCTGCATGGTCATGAAAAAAGGCTCCGGTTGCGCCGGAGCCTTTTAGCATTGTTCAGGGGGAACGCGATCTACGGGACGATGTCCAGGTCGCGAAAGAAGAACCGGATCTCGTTGGCGGCGGTCTCCGGGGCGTCGGAACCGTGCACCGAATTGGCTTCGATGGATTCGGCGAATTCCTTGCGGATGGTGCCTTCCGCCGCATTGGCGGGGTTGGTGGCGC
>JAQGLO010000034.1 GCA_028292825.1 Alphaproteobacteria bacterium
TGGCGGCGAAATCGAAGGCGATGCCTTCCTTCTCGCCTTCGGCCGCGATCAGCTTGTGCATCTCCACGATCTTCATGGGATCGTCGCCGAACTTCATGCGCATATAGACCTGCCGGTCCATGCCTTCACGCGGCACGGTGGCATCCAGCTGGTAGGGCCGCCATTTCACATCGAAATCCAGCGAGGGCCGCGCCTCCATGGCGCGCTGCAGCCGGCGCTTGCCGATGAAGCACCAAGGGCACACGGTGTCGGAGATCACGTCTATCTGCATGGGGCTTAGATGGCGAAGCCCGGCCGGAAAATCAATGCCCGAAAGCTAATGCCCAAAACCTAATGCAAGACCTGGCTGGTCATCTCATTGGCCTCGGCCATCACCCGGACCGAGGCGGCACGGCCCTTGACGGCCAGACGCGCCTCCACCGGCACCAGCGCCTCGATCACGGTCATGCCGGGCGGCGGCGCCGCGGCGACGAATTCCACTGTCAGGGTGTGGCCGTCATTGTGCAGCACATGCAGCCGCGCCGCCTTCCAGCCGCCGGTCGCCACCGCGCCCTTGGCCGCAACCTGCAGGCTTGCGCCCTTCTGGGTCACGATCAGGCTGTCGATCCGGTAGACGCGCTTGTCACCGGCCCAGGCAGGCGTGGCGCATAGCAGGGCGCAGGCGGCGATGAGGGATTTTGGGAGCATGAGGCCAGTATAAGTGTGATTGGGGCGGCAAAAAGACTGTCCTAGATCGTGAGTTCCACCCACACAGGCACATGGTCGGACGGCTTCTCGCTGGCGCCGCGCACCTCTTTATCAATGCCGCAGGCTTTCAATTTGTCGCTGGCCTGGGGCGACAGCAGGACATGGTCGATGCGTATGCCGTTGTTGCGCTCCCACGACCCGAAATAGTCCCAGAAGGTGTAATGCCCGGCTTGCGGATGGAGGGCGCGGAAGGCGTCGCAATAGCCCAGATTTTCGATCCGCCGCAGCGCCGATCTGGACTCCGGCTGGAACAGCGCATCCTTCACCCAGGCCTTGGGCCGGGCCGCGTCCTTGTCCTCAGGGATGATGTTGTAGTCGCCCATCAGCACCACCGGCTCCTCGGCCTTGAGCAGCTTTTTGGCATGCAGCCGCAAGCGTTCCAGCCAGGCCAGCTTGTAGTCGAACTTGGGCCCGGGAAAGGGATTGCCGTTGGGGGCATAAATGGAAGCCACCCGCACGATGCCCTTCTTGCCGGTGATCACCGCTTCGAGATAGCGGGCATGGTCATCGGTGTCATCGCCGCCCGGAAGACGCGGGGTCACGTCTTCCATCGGCAGTTTGGACAGGATGGCGACGCCATTATAGCTCTTCTGTCCGTGTACGGCGCAATTATAGCCCAGCTCTTCGAAGGGCTGCAGCGGGAAATTCTCGTCCACCGTCTTGATTTCCTGCAGGCACAGGACATCCGGCCTGGCCTCGCGCAAATAGGCCAGCGCCGGCTCCAGCCGCGCTTTCACGGAGTTCACATTCCAGGTGGCGATTTTCATCGTGTGCGTTGTACGATCCAGTCGCCGACCACCGCAAGCGCGGCGGGCGACATCGTCTCCTCGATCTCGCCATATTCGCCGGGCGCACCCGTTTTGGCGGTCTGGAACAGATGGTTCAGGCCCGGCAATTCCTCCACCGTGACGTCGCGATTGCCCACCAGTGCGGCCTTGATCGCAGCCAGGTCCTCTTTGGGCGGCACCTGCAAATCCAGCGAACCGTTCAGCGCCAGCACCGGGCATGTGACCTGCTTCAGGGTCGGCACGGGATCGTAGCTGAGGAAGAACCGGAACCAGGGCGCGGACAATTGCCCGGCCGTGGCGATGGCGCGCTCGGTGGGGACACCGGCCGCCGACAAGGTGTCCATCATTTGCATTCTGGCGGTGTCACTGTCTTTCGCGGCGATCGCGATATTCGACAGCTTTTCGGCCATGGCTTCGGACTGGTCCAGCGCCTGCGGCGTCGCGCCCATGGCCTGGCCGATCAGGCGGCGCTGCATCCGCATGATATTCGCGCCTTTCAGGCCGGGGCCCGCCAGCAGCACGATGAAGGCCACCGACCTGTCTTTTGCGGCCACCATGGGTGCGATCAGCCCGCCTTCGCTGTGGCCGATCAGCCCGATCTTTTTTGCATTGATGCTTTTCAGCGACTTCAGGTAGGCGACAGACGCATCGGCATCGGCGGCGAAATCATTGCTGGTGGCCCCGGCATAATCGCCGGTGGATTTGCCGACGCCGCGCTTGTCGGTGCGCAGCACGGCAATGCTGCGCCGGGTCAAAGCATCGGCCAGCACCAGGAAGGGCTTGTGGCCCATCAGGGTCTCGTCGCGGTCATGCGGCCCCGAACCCTGCACCAGCACCACGGCCGGGAAGGGACCTGCGCCGTCCGGCATGGTCAATGTGCCCGCGAGCGTGACGCTGCCGGGTCCGGCAAAGGTCACGGCTTCGCTGTGATAGGGAAAGGGCGGCTTGGGTTCTTGCGGGCGCCGCCGCGTGGCGGGCCCGGTCGCACCCGCCGCACGCCGCGTGAAGCTCAGCGGCGTGGCGGTTACTTGGGTCCAGGTGCCATCCAGGCTTTTGCCGTCCTTCGAAAGCGTGCCCTTGAAGCCGGCATGTACCGCGGGCATGTCCAGGCTGACGGTGTCGCCATCGCGCGTGATCGTTGCCGGGATCCTGGCATTGCCCTGGTCCAGGCTGATCAGCGTCGCCGCCGTCATAGTGTCATGGCTTTCGACATGCAGGCTGAGCCGCAGCCTGACGCCGCCCGCAACCGGCAACGCGCCGTCCCAGTCGCCATCCAGGCCGCTGACCTGCGCTGCTGCGGGCAGCGACAGCATCAACAGCAGCCCCGCCAGCAAGCCCCGCATTATTGCCTCAGACCGTGAAGCTGGTGCCGCAGCCGCAGGAGGCGGTCGCATTGGGATTGTTGACCTTGAAGGCCTGGCCGATCAGGTCGTCGGTGAAATCGATCTCCGCGCCGGCCAGGAAATCCAGCGACACCGGATCGATCAGCACCTTGGCGCCGTCGCGTTCCACCACCAGATCCTCGTCCAGCTGGGCGTCATCCAGCGCGAAATTATACTGGAAGCCCGAACAGCCGCCGCCGGTCACCGCCACCCGCAGGGCGGTGGGCTGGGCCTCGGTTTGCAGGATTTCCGTGATGCGCCGGGCGGCGCGGGCGGAGAGGGTGACGGGCATGGCGGTCATGGCGGACTCTTGCAGTCTGGGACGCACTCTCTATGTAGTCCTCGCCATGGCCGAAACCAACCCTGCCGGACGCCTGCTAGGCCCTATTGTCAGCCCGCCTGGGCCGCATGCCGGCTATGCCGCCACCCCGGCCGCCAGCCGGGGGCGTTTCTACCCGGAACCCGAAAGCGCCACCCGCAGCTGCTACAGCCGCGACCATGACCGCATCATCCATTCCACCGCCTTCCGCCGCCTCAAGCACAAGACCCAAGTCTTTGTGGAACACGAAGGCGACTATTTCCGCACCCGTCTGACCCATTCGCTGGAAGTGGCGCAACTGGCCCGCAGCCTGGCCCGCACCTTGGCCGCCGACGAAGACCTGGCTGGTGCGGTGGCGCTGGCGCATGACCTGGGCCACACGCCGTTCGGCCATGCCGGCGAGGAAGCGCTGGATGCGGTGACCAAAGAGATTGGCGGCTTCGATCACAATGCCCATGCCCTCAGGCTGGTGACGAAGCTGGAACATCGCTACGCCGATTTCGACGGCCTGAACCTGACCTGGGAAACACTGGAGGGCATCGTCAAGCATAACGGCCCGTTGGTGAACGAGCCGCCGGGCCCCATCACCAGTTTCGACAAGCGCTGGCCGCTGGATCTCACCGGCTGGCCGGGGCTGGAAGCGCAGCTCGCCGCGCTGGCCGATGACATCGCCTATGTGAACCATGACATCGATGACGGCCTGCGCGCCGGGCTGTTCACGGTGACCGACCTGCTGGACTGGCCGCTGGTGGGCCGCCATGCGGCGGCTGTGCGCAAGCGGTATGGCGAGCTGGAACTGTCGCGCTTCATCGGCGAATTGATCCGTACCCTGATGAGCGAGCTGATGGAGGATGTGCTGGCCACCACCCGCGCCAATCTTGCCGGCATCGAAACCGCAGTCCAGGTCCGCGCAGCGGGCAGGGCGATGGCGGCGTTCTCGCCCGCCTTGTTCGAGCAGCTGAAGGCGCTCAAGGCTTTCCAGATGACGCGCATGTACCGCCACCCCCGCATTGTAGCCTCCATGAACAAGGCCCAGGGCGTGGTCACCGACCTGTATGGGGCTTTCGTTGCCGATCCCGGCCTGCTGCCGCTGGACTGGGAGCTGGCGGCGCGGGCAGGGGTGCCCGGCACCGTGGCGCGCGACTATATCGCCGGCATGACCGACCGCTTCGCCCTGACCGAATATGCCCGCGTGTTCCGCCGCGAAATCAGCCTTTAGTTCCCCATGATTCGCGTTGCGCGGGGTGCTAACATCCCGGCCAGCAGATTCGGGAAGCTTCATGGCCAATTTTGAGCGCGGCGTTTACGAACCCAGCGACGAAGTGCGGGTGTTCGACGGCTCCGAAGATGATGACGATGTCGAAGGCTCCCGCCTGCCGCTGCTGATCGTGCTGGCGCTGCTGGTGCTGGCGATGTTCGGCGGCGTGGTGTGGCTGGCCTATACCCAGGGGGTGGCGCGCGGCCGGGGCGAGACCCCGGTGCTGACGGCCGCCGCCGGCCCCGAAAAGATCGCCCCGTCGCAGCCCGGCGGCAACAACGTCCCCTATCAGGGCTTCAAGATCTACGAGCAGCCGGCGCCGTCGGACGACAGCGCCGACAATGCGCCGCCTCCCGCCAAGCCCGACGCCGCCAAGGCCGATGCCGCGCCGCCGCTGAAGCCGGAAACCGCGCCGGTGGAAACCAAGCCCGCGCCGGTCGTCGCCGCCAAGCCGGAACCGCAGAAGGCCGTTGCCGCCCCGCCGCCAGTGGCCAAGCCCGAACCGCAAAAGGTGGTCGCGGCTCCGGCCAAGCCCATCCCGGCGCCCGTGAAGGCCGCCGCCCCGCCGCCCAAGTCCGTGGCCGCCCTGATCCAGCAGGCCAACACCACGCCGCCGCCCGCCAAGGTCGTTGCCGCGCCGGTCCCGGCCACCCCGGTCTTGGCCGGTCCCGCCACCGGCGCACCCCGCCAGCTGGGGACACCCGTGACGGCGGCTGCCAAGCCGGCCCCCGTCGCCGCCAAGCCTGCCACCAGCGGCGCCTACATCCTGCAGATCGGTGCCTACAAGAGCCAGGCCGACGCCGACGCCGCCTGGAAGGCCTACAAGTCCAAGCATGCCGCCTTGCTGTCCGGCTATGCCCCGGATGTGCAGCAGGCGGAGCTGGGCGAAAAGGGCACCTGGTACCGCCTGCGGATCGCCGGCTTCAGCGACAAGGACGGCGCCTCGGCCACCTGCGACCGGCTGAAGGCTGACGGCGGCAACTGCTTCCTGGGCAAGTAATGCGCAGCCGTGCCATCTATGGCTGCGCCGGTGAGAGCCTGTCGGCGGCGGAGCGGGCGTTCTTCCGCGAGGTCCGCCCCTGGGGCTTCATCCTGTTCGCGCGCAACATCAGCAGTCCGGCCCAAGTCATTGCCCTGGTTGCAGAACTGCGCGCAACGGTTGACGATGCCAACACCCCCATCCTGATCGATCAGGAGGGCGGCCGGGTCGCCCGCCTCAAGCCGCCGCACTGGCGCCAGCGGGCGCCGGCGGCCCGCTTCGGGGCCCTGCACGACGCCGATCCGGAAGCGGCGAAAGAGGCGACCTATCTCAATGCCCGGCTGATCGCCCATGACCTGGCCGGACTGGGCATCAACGTGGACTGCCTGCCGGTGCTGGACGTGCCGGTGCCCGGCGCCCATGACATCATCGGCGACCGCGCCTTTGCCGCCGATCCCCACACCATCATCGAACTGGGCCGGGCCCAGATCGACGGCCTGCTGGATGGCGGCGTTCTGCCGGTGATGAAGCATATCCCCGGCCATGGCCGCAGCCAGGCCGACAGCCACCTGGCGCTGCCCCGGGTTTCGGCCACGGAGGCCGAACTGTCCGGCAGTGATTTCGTCACCTTCCGCAGCCTTGACGGCTGCCCGATCGCGATGACAGCCCATGTTGTCTATGAGTCGATTGATCCACAGCGTCCTGCCACCACCAGCCCCAAAGTCATTCGGGATGTGATACGCGGTGAGATAGGATTTACCGGGCTCCTGATGTCGGACGACCTTTCCATGAAGGCGCTCGACGGACCCCTGTCAGTGCGTGCCAGGCAGGCCCTTTTCGCGGGTTGTGACCTGGTGCTCCACTGCAATGGCGATATGGACGAAATGCGCGACGTGGCATCGGAAGTGAAACCCCTGGACGGACTGGCGCTGAAACGCAGCGAGCAGGCGCTGGCGCATCTGCGCGCCCCCGCGCCGTTCGATGCCGAGGCGGCCGAGGCGCGTCTGGCGATCCTGATGGGCGGCATGGCATGAGCGAGACTGCGGAGAATTTCGACGAATTCCAGGCCACCGCCATCGTCGCCGACGACCAGGCGCTGCTGGTTGCTGTGGACGGCTTTGAAGGCCCGCTGGACCTGCTGCTGACGCTGGCCCGCAACCAGAAGGTCGATATCGCCAAGATCTCGATCCTCAAGCTGGCCGACCAGTATCTGGAGTTCATCGAGAGCGCCAAGAAGCTGAACCTGGAGCTGGCGGCCGATTACCTGGTGATGGCCGCCTGGCTGGCCTACCTGAAATCCCGCCTGATCCTGCCGCAGGAAAAGGTCGATACCAGCGAGCCAAGCGCCGACGAGATGGCGACAAGGCTGCGCTGGCGCCTGCAGCGGCTGGACGCCATGCGCGCCGCCTCCACTCGGCTGATGGGGCGCGAGCGGCTGGACCGCGACGTCTTCGGGCGCGGCGATCCGGAAGCGGTCAATGTCGTCAAGCTGCGCACCTACAAGGACACGCTCTACGACCTGCTCACCGCCTATGCCACCGAGCGGGTGCGCAAGATGGGCGGCACCACCTATCGCCCGGTCCAGCCCATCGTGCTGCAGATCGAGGAAGCGCGCGAGCGGCTGGAGCGCATGCTGGGCAAGATCGCCGACTGGAGCGCCCTGACGCGGCTGCTGCCGCTGGACTGGCAGGGCGCGGGCCGCCGCCGGTCTGCCGTGGCCTCGACCCTGCTGGCCTGCCTGGAAATGGCGCGCGACGGCAAGCTGCAGCTGCAGCAGGCCGCGCCCTTTGCCGAGATTTACATTCGCGACGGAAACAGGGCGCAAGACCCGGTCCCGGTCGCCCCGGGAGCATAAGATGAGCAGTGTCGCCAAGATGATCGAGACGATTGAAACGCAGATGGACGCCGAGGCCCCCGCCGCCAACCCCGAGCATCTGCGGATGGTTGAGGCGCTGCTGTTCGCGGCCAGCGAACCCCTGGACGCGAAAGCGCTGTCAACATCGCTGCCGGAAGGCGCCGACGTGCCGGGCCTGCTGACGGCGCTTGAGGAAGCGTATGAGAAGCGCGGCGTAAACCTTTGCAAGGTCGCGGGAAAGTACCAGTTCCGCACCGCCAGCGACCTGGCCTTCCTGCTGCGCAAGGAGCAGCCAGAACAGAAGCGCCTGAGCAAGGCCGCCATCGAAACCCTGGCCATCATCGCCTATCACCAGCCCGTAACGCGGGCCGAGATCGAGGACATTCGCGGCGTCGCCATGTCCAAGGGCACCATCGACATGCTGATGGAGATCGGCTGGATCAAGATCCGCGGCCGCAAGCGCACCCCCGGCCGCCCCGTCACCTACGGCACCACCGAGCCCTTCCTGGTCCAGTTCGGCCTGGAAAGCGT
>JAQGLO010000043.1 GCA_028292825.1 Alphaproteobacteria bacterium
ATACTATACTTAGCTGATAGAGATTCAGCAGAATAGGCAAGAGACTTCTGCAAAAGGGACTTATGAGCCCTGCTCATAAGGAGGTAGAATGGTTGTAAACCTGCCCACCGAACTGCTGCGCAGCTTCGCGGCGATCGTGGATGCGGGATCCATGCTGCGCGCCACGGAACGGGTGTTCGTCACCCAATCCGCACTCAGCCTGCAGATGAAGCGCCTGGAAGACCTGGTGCAGATGCCCCTGTTCAACCGCGATGGCCGGCGGCTGATCCTCACGCCCGCCGGGCAAAGCATGCTCGGCCATGCGCGCGAGATCCTGGCCGCCAATGATCGCGCCGTGTTGGCGCTGAGCGGCGATGTGCTGGTCGGTCCGGCCCGGATCGGTTTTGTGCAGGACTTTGCCGAAACCCTTCTGAGCGGCGTCCTGGCGCAGTTCACCCAGCTCAATCCCGAAACCCAGCTTCAGGTCCGGGTCGGCGGCTCGGCCGAATTGCTGGACCTGATGCAGGCCGACCAGATGGACGTCCTGCTCTGCATGGGCGCGCAGAATGATCCGGCCGCCATCCGCACCGCCCCGATGCAGTGGCTGGGCGATGACGATCTGTGCCGCCACGAAGTACTGCCGCTGGCGGTGCTGGAGCGGCCCTGCCGCTTCCGCGACGCCGCGCTGGCGGCGCTGGAGCAGGCCGGCAGGCCGCACCGCATTGTGCTGGAAACACCCAGCCTGGCGGCGCTGCGGGCCGCCGTCGAATCCGGGCTGGGCATGACCTGCCGCACCACCCATTTCATGGACAAGGTGATCGGCGCGGAAGAGGCGCTGCCGTCCCTCCCCCATGTCGCCTATGTCCGCCATGTCCGCGGCAACCCGCATCCCACCATCAGCCGGCTTGCCGACCTGATCCTGACCGCGGCGCTCGAGCTTTAGCCCGGGCGCCGCCGGCAGGCATTCGTCAGAATGTGAAGCTCACCCGGGTGTAGTAATATCCGCCATTGGTGCCATAGGGCGAGATCGACAGCGGCGCGCCCACGATGCTGCCGCCATTGGTCAGGGTGGTGGCATTCAGCACGCCAACCGTCTCGGGCCGCTCGTCGAACAAATTGTTGGCGCCGACGGACAGCGTCCAGGCATCCAGGAAGCGATAGCTGGCTTCCAGGTCGGTGATAGCCTTGGTGCTGACCTTGTTGGTGTAATAGGTACCGCCGTTCGGGCTGTAGTCGACCGAGCTCGGTCCATACAGTGTCTCGCGCAGATTGACGGTCCAGTCGTCCAGCGACCACAGCGCGCTGAGGCTGACCTTTTCCTTCGGGTTGGCATGCGTCAGCAAGGTCCGGGCGGTCTGGCTGAACAGGGTCACGCCGGGCGAAAAGGTCGTAGGCGTGGGGATGACATTGCTGATCGAAATGTCGGTGTAGTTGCCAGCCAGGGTCCAGCCGATATTGCCGGCATTGCCCAGATCGGTGAGATAATTGGCCGAGATATCCACGCCCTGCGTCAGGGTGCTGATGCCGTTGAGGAAGATGGACACGCCGGTCTGGGTCACGGTCGGGTCCAGCACATTGCCGTGCGCGATGATCGCCTGGGTGACGATAGGCGAGTTGATCGCGCCGCCCGAACCGTACAGCGAGCCGGTGCCCACGATGCGGTTGCGCAGGCTGATGGAATAGGCATCCACCGTGACATTCAGTCCGTCCAGCGGATGGGCGACCACGCCCAGGCTGTAGCTTGTGGACGCTTCCGGCTGCAGCGGCTTGACGCCCAAGAGCGCCGCGGCGGCGGAATTGGGCGGCAACTGCACCGTCGCCGTGGTCGGCGAGGTGTTGGTGGCGGAATAGAACTCCTCCTGCAGGGTGGCGGCACGGAAGCCGGTCGAGATCGTGCCGCGCACGGCGAATTGCGGCGTGAAGTCATAACGCGCGGTGATCTTGCCCACCTGCGCGTCGCCGAAATCGGTGTAATGCTCGAAGCGGCCGGCGATATCGACCTGCAGGTTCTCGATGGGAGACACCGCGAAGTCGAGATAGGCCGCATAATTCTTGCGGCTGTGCCCGCCCGCGTCGGACTGATGAAAGCCCGGATAGGCCTGGCCGCCTTCCTTGTAGGTCGAGCCGGCATCGCCCGCGCCAATCGCAAAGGTGTTCTCGCGGCCTTCGCCGCCGAACGCCACGGTCAAGGGCGACGCCAGGCCGACATTGAACTCCCGGTTGATGTCCAGGTTGAAGGTCGCTTCCGAAGCGGTGAAAGAGCCGTCATAGAAATCGCTGGGCGTGGTGTGGGTGTCCTTGAACAGCGACAGGTTCGCCGAATTCAGGGTGTAGATCTTGTCGCGATCCTTGCCGTAGGTGCCCGACAGGTCCCAGTTGAAACCGGCGACATCGCCGCGCAAGCCCAGGGTGTAGCCGTAATCATCTTCGCGCAACGCTTCCACCGGCGTGAAGCCGAGGGGGAACGGGATCAGCTCGCCCGGCGTGGTGAAGGTGCCGGTTGCGCCGGAAACAGCGGGCGTTCCGGCCGCGGTCAGGCCGACATAACCATTGGGATTGGTAATGGCATTGAAGGGCTGGTTGGAGCCGGCCGTGGCGATGACCTGATTGGGCTGGCGGTAATTCTGGTGCGCCTTGGCCTGGCGTTCGCCATAGGTGCCGGTGCCGTACAAGGTGATGGCGGGCGCCACTTCATATTCCAGGTTCGCCGCGATGGTGGTCAGCTGCGATTCCGCCAGGCCTTCGACCTGGTTGACGCGGGGATAGCCGGGCAGCCCGGTGACGGGATAGGCAAGCGCGCGCGGATTGCCATCGGCATCCACCAGGCGGATATCCTGGCCGCCGGTCTGGGTGAAGCCGCGAAACTGCTTGTCGGCGGTGAGGCTCAGGAACCCCTTGCTGCCCAGCGGCAGGCCGATATTGCCGTTATAGTCATAGGTCTCGCCGTCGCCCTTGAAATACTGGCCGGCGCTGGCGTTGAGCACGCCGCCCGACGCGTTCTTCTTCAGGATGATGTTCACCACGCCGGCGATGGCGTCGGTGCCATACTGGGCGGCCGCGCCCTCTTCCAGCACTTCGATATGATCGATCGCCGCGACCGGGATCAGGTCCAGGTCGGCGGTGGCCGCGCCCTGGAACTGGCTGGCGCCGACATGCAGGTTGCCCGTGGCGTGCCGGCGCTTGCCATTGACCAGCACCAGTGTGTCATTGGGCGACAGACCGCGCAGGCGTGCCGAAAGCGTCAGGTTGCCGGTGTCGCCGCCGCGCGATTCCGCCGAAAAGGACGGGCTGAGCTGGGCCAGGGCCTGGATCAGGTTGGGCTGGCCGATATGGCTGAGGGCGTCAGAGGCAATCACGGTGATCGGCGCCGAACTGTCCGCCGCGGTCATGCCGGTCACCCGCGTGCCGGTAACGATGACGGCCTCGGTTTCGGCCACCGCGACCTCCTGGGCACCGGCTTGAACACTGCCGGCGACCAGCGCCAAAAACCCCGCGCCCGCGAGAAAAGTCGAACGGCGCTGCGCCAATTTGGAAAAGAACATAGGAATCCCCGCTGCTTATTAAAAGAGCGGCCGTTGTGCAGCGCATATAATCTCTAGTAAATCGATATATATTGTAGTATATTATTTGGGCAACTCATGATTGATCCTTGAGCAGCGGCCACGGTCATGCGGCGGAAAAGAAAAACCTCGCATCGGGGATGCGAGGCTTCTTCATGACGGCCTTTGCGGATCTCTGCGGCTAGTGGATGCGGTGGACCTTGTAGAAGCGCTGTTCGCCTTCCACCGTCATGGTGAAGGTGTGCATCGCGTCCGGCGAGATCGTCACCAGAACATCCGGCCCGGCCTGCCGCCAATGGGCGGGATGATAGACTTCATCTTCGTCGGACTGTTTCCAGACCTGTCCGTCCGCCAGGACAACGGTGAAGGCGCCCTTGCGGTCCAGGTCGAAGGATCGCATCGCGACCTTGCGCACCACCGGACGCACAGTGTTGAACAGGCCGTTCAGCAGCCCGGTGCTGGGCGGCAAGGGCGGTGGCCCCGCCGGCGCGGGCCGCGATGCCGCGATGCTCATGCGTGGTACGGGGGGCGCAGACCGACCCTGCGGCTGGGACAGACCCAGGCGCGAACGCATCGGCAAGACGGCGGAATAGTAACAGTCCAGCCAGGCGCGATCGCCGGCGGCGCGTCCACAACCGGCCGCCTCCGCCATCGCATCATCGCGTATGGCTTCGTCATGGCGCGCGCCGCCCGCAGGCGGCGATGCCGCCAGCTTGACCTGCGCCGCCAGCGCGGGCGGCAGTCCCAGTGCGGCCCGCACCGGCTGTGCCGCGCCGTAATAGCAATCGAGCCAGGACTGGGACTCGGCAATGACCGAACAGCGATAGGCGCCGACCATGGCATCGTCGCGCGGCCGTGCATCGGCGGGGCGGACCGCCAGGATCGCGCCGGCCAGCAGCAGGCCTGAAAAAACTATGCGCATATGCCCCCTCCCGCGGCGCTCTGTGTCGCCCTTTGCGCCAAGGGTGAAGGATGCGCAGCGAGCGGGCAAGGACAAATGCTCACTCCGCCACCGCAAAATTCTCGGGCATAGCACCGGCGCGGCACATCTCGACCATCCGCACATAAGCGGCCTCGATATGGCGACAATACTGCGCCGCATCAAAGAGCGGGGATCGATCACGGTTGGCGGCCAGCCTGCCGCGTATCGCCGCAAGCCGCTGGGGATCCCGCGCCAACGCCAGGGCCAGTGCCTCATGGTCCGCGCTGCTGTGCGTCACCAGTTCCGCAATCCCCGCCGCGCACAGCAGGCTGGCGGCGACCCGGCCATCGAACTGGTTTCCCGCCTGGGTGAGGACCGGCAGGCCCGCCCACAAGGCGTCGCTCGCCGTGGTATGGGCATTGTAGGGCAGCGTATCCAGGAACAGGTCGGCCAGACGATGGCGCGCCAGATGCGCATCGGGCGCGAGCGGCGGCGCGAATATCAGCCGCGCCGGATCAATGCCCTTCGCCTTCGCCGCCGACCGCAGGCTGCGGGGCATATCGGCATTGGCTTCCAGCAGCCACAGCACGCTGCCGGGGATCTCGGCCAGCAACCGCATCCAGAGATCGAACTGCGTCGGGTTGATCTTCCACGGCGCATTGAAACAGCAGAACACGAAGCCCTGCTGCGGCAGCCCGGCCTGCGCGCGCGTCGGCGTGGCCCGTGCGATGGCGCGGGCGGGGTCATTGGGCTGGTAGCAATGCGGCAGGTGGACGATCTTCTCATGATAGAAGGGCTGGTGCGCGAACGGCAGCGCCACGGCGTCGCCCAGCACATAGTCCAGCCAGGATGCGACCGTGCCGGGATACCCCAGGAAGTTCACCTGCACCGGACAGGGCCGATACGCCAGGATGCCCGGCCGGGCGCCTTCGGTATGGCCCTTCAAATCCACTGCAATGTCGAACGCTCCGTCGCGCAGGAACCGGGCGACGTCCGCGTCACTGCGGCCCTGCACATCCTCGAAATGGTCGAAGGCGGCGACCAGGCGCGCGCGCATCTCGCTGCCATCATCCGGGCCGAAGGAAATCGCCGTAATCTCAAACCGGGCCCGGTCATGCGCCGCGATCAGGCCGGCCATCAGGCTGGCGGTGGCATGCTGCTGGAAATCCGCCGAGAGATAGGCGATGCGAATGCGCTTGTGGTCATATCGCTCGCCGGTCCAAAGCGGCGCAAGACCGGCGGGAACACGGTCCGCCACGAACATGTCGCTGCAGGCCCGGCGCAACAGGCCATCGTCGCAAAAAGGCAGGAACGTCAGCGGCGGGATGACGGTGGAGTGCTCCCCCACGGCATCAGTCAGTTGCGCCTGATATGCGGGCCAGCGCGCCAGCTCGGCCTGCCCCAGCAGGGCGCCGGCCAGCCCGCCCAGCATGTAGCGATGGTTCGGGGCCAGCGCGCGCGCATGTTCAAAGGCGGCAAAAGCCTCTGCATGCCGGTTCAGGTGCAGGAGCGCGGTGCCCTTGTTGAAGGACGCCCGAAAATGGCCGGGGTCCGCAGCCAGCGCCTGGTCATAGCTGTCCACAGCATCACGGGCGCGGTCCAGCTGCCACAGGGCGCTGCCGCGGCGAAACCAGGCTTCGGCATTCTGGGGTGCATATGCCAGCAGCCGGTCATAATTCTCGACGGCCTGTGGCAGCAGTCCCGCATCCATCAAAAGGTTGGCGCGGTACAGCAGCGTCATCGCATTGTCCGGCTTCAGCGCCAGGGCGGCGTCGAAATCGTCCATCGCCTCCTGCGCGCGCCCCAGCTCCTGCAGCACAAGACCGCGATGGGTGCGAATTTCGGCATGGACGGGGGCGCGGGCGGCAAGGCCATCCAGGATGGCGAATGCCTCCTGCGCCCTGCCCTGCTGCAACCTCAGCACGCCCAGCATGTGCAGCGCCTCGATGTCCGTGCCGTAAAGATTGAGAATGCCGGCGTAAAACCTTTCGGCATCGCCGAGCTTTCCGGCCCGGTGCAGCAGCGTCGCCTGCGCCCGCATCCGCTCGATCTCCTGCGCGTTGCCCATGCTATTCCATGAGCAGTTTCGCGTTGAAGGCGATGCAAATGCGCATCCCCTCACCCTGGAACGGCGAGACGGAATGTTCCAGCCAGCTGGGAAACAGGAACATGTCGCCCGGCACCGGCGCCTGGCGGTGACGGGTGGCCTGGAACGCCAGCTGGTTCATGTTGGCGCGCGGACGCGGATCGTAGAAGGAAATCTTGCCGGCGTCGCCCTTCTCCAGCGTCGCCGGCGGCGCGGTGACATAATAGACGCCACTGATATTGGCGTTGGGGTGGACATGGATGCCCTGCAGGTCGCCCGCCTTGTAGCAGACCGCCCAGCCCCACATGACGAAATCGACCTTGCCGGGCATCCGCGTGCATTCCTGGCGGATGACATGGTTCGCATAGTCCCGGACGGCGCCGCCGATATGGTCGCGCAATGCCGCGATGGCGGGGTGATCGCGGTTCAGCAGGTCGTCCGGCGTCTGGTATCCGCCTTCCGTCGTCGTGCCGTCGGCGGCGCTGGGTTCGGTGGTTCGCAGCTGCGCCAGGAACGCAATCAATTGCGCGTTGACCTGGTCCATGCCGTCCAGCCGGCGATGGAAGATCGTGGTGGGAAACACGGGAATGAGTCTGTCGGCCATGGCCATCACGATATTGAAGCAGCATCCGCCCCGCGATCATACAGAAAAGCCCGCGCGGCGGCCCCAAAAAGCTTTGTGGCGGCCAGGGGGTGACCGCCACAAACGCCTCGCTTCGGTATCCGTCAGTCCGTAATGCGGATGCCGATGTGATAGTAGCGCCCCAGCACGTCATAGAGGGTGGGGTTGTTGTTGGGGCCTTGGTTCGCCGGACCATAGGAATAGGCATTGCCAGGATTCTGGTTGGTCAGGTTGTCGATCTTGAACCAGAAGGAGGTGTGCGGGGTGATGTCATAATGGCCGCCAAGATCGAAATAGAGCTCGCCGGGCATATAGTTGCTGCTGACGGTGGGATGGTTGTTGTCCACCGGCGCCGGGCAGGCTGCGGCGCAGGATACCCAGTTGCGGTTGATCACGCCTTCGCTGAAGAAGCGTTCATTGACGAACAGGCCCCAATTGTCGGCGTCATAGTTCTGGTTGAAGAAGACTTTCCAGTGCGGGGTGTTGCCGCCGTTGGTGCCCGCCGATTCCGTCACCACGCCACCGATGATGCCCGGATCGGTGCGATACTTCATCACATTGGTGGCCAGCATGCGCAGGGTCAGGTCACCGCCCAAACCCCAGTCGATGGCGTCATCGACGGCAAAGCGGTAGCTGGCTTCATAATCCACGCCATCGGTGACGATCGAGGCGATGTTGATCTGCGGTGTGGTCTGCGAGGTCGGACGGGTCTGGGTCGCCGCCGTGTTGATCACGCCGCCCACCGCCCACGGCACGCCATTGCTGCTGATGAAGGCGCACTGCGCGGCATTGCCGTTGAAGCAGAGGTTCATTTCATCCTGCTGGCTGAGCTGGGTGATGATGCCCTTCACCGCCAGGCGGTAGTAGGTCGCCGAGAGGTTCAGGCCCGGAATGGAACTGGGCGACCACACCGCGCCGAACTGCGTGGTCTGGCCCTTTTCCGGCTTCAGGGCCGGGTTGGCGGTGATCGGATTGGGCAGCGGGCTGATGGTGGTGTTCGACACCAGCGGGCCCCCGGTGCAGCAGGGGAAGTCGTCGGTGACCGAGCCGTTGTTGACGCGGGCGCCGGCATAAAGCTCGGCCAAGTTGGGGGCGCGCACGTCGCGCGACTGCAGTGCCCGCAGGCGCACGCCGTCGATGGGCGTATCCCACACCAGGCCCACCTTCCAGGTCTCGACGTCGCCGGAGGTGGTGTAGTGGGTGTAGCGGCCGGCCAGATCCAGGTCGATCTTGCCGAACGCGACATCATCGAGCAGCGGAACGCCGGCTTCCAGGAAGGTTTCCATTTCATGGAAATTGCCGCGCGCCGGCTGGAAGTTGCCGGCATACCAGTTGGGATTGGCGGGCGGCAGGCCACCGCCGGCCGAAGCGTTCAGCAGCGGATTGCCGGCGGCGCCATAGGTGTAGCCGTCGAAGGTCTGGTTGGCGCAATTGCCCTGGGAGGCGCAGTCGCTGATGGTGTGAAAGGCTTCCTCGCGATACTGGAAACCGCTGGCGACGGAAATCTTGCCGGCCCAGTCCTCCAGCGGCTCGCCGCTGAAACTGAAGTCGAAGACTTCCTGGCGCACATTGGAAATCTGCCAGGGATCGCGGCCGGCGCTGCCGCTGCTGCTGCCGTCGCGGTTGGTGCCTTGCACAAAGGCCTGGGCGGCGGGCTGCAAGCCGGGATTGCCTATGATATTCAGCGGCTGACAACCGACCGAACGGGCAGCGGCGGAGCGGCAGATGATGCTGCCCACCGGAACGCCCGGGAAGGCTGCGGCGTTGGCGGCCGACACCTGCACCGCGTCGATCGCGGCATTGTAGTAGGGCGTGATCAGGATATTTTCGAGGACATTGTGATAGTCCAGCTCGCCGTGCTGGCCATAGGCCTTGAACGACCAGTCGGTGCCGAACAGGTTGGTGACGCCGTCCACGCCCAGCACGTAGCGGCGCTGGGTACGGTTATTATAGTTTTCCACGCTCTTAAGCTGAGAATTGAGGGCGCCATACGACATTTTGCCCGCCGTAAAGCCGTTGACTAAACCGTTCGACACCGCTCCGCCGCCAGCGCCGTTGGCTATATCGGTCGCTGAAGGGGCGTAGAGGTTGCCGGTCGCGGCGCCATAGCCATAGGCGCCGTTGACAGCGGCGCTTTGCCCGTTGTTGGCAAAGCAGGCCGCAGCCACCGAGGTCGGCAGATAGGGATTGTCGCAACCGATCGACAGGTTATCGGACTTGAAGAAATACTGGGTGGGCTTGTCCCAGGTCACGACCTCGCTGTGCATGACCGTGCCGTAGATTTCGATATCGGGGGTTAGGTCATAGGAGACGCGGGCAAAGGTGTTGCCGCGCACCAGCCGCGCCACCATGCCGCCATAGCCGGTCTGGTTGCCGGAGGTATCACCGCCGATGCAATAGCCGCCGCTGGAACAGCCATTGATGGTGTTGGTGCTGTTGCGGGCGGGCGTCGCGGGCGCGCCGTTGAAGCCATAGCCGTAGTTGAACTGGTAAGGCGTGCCGTTGGCGCCGAACGCGGTGCCTTGCAACGGGCCGCGCGTGATCATGCCGCCATAGGACCACAAGGCGTTGTAGCCGTTGTTGACGTTGATCCATTGCGGCGAACCGCCGGGGCAGCCATTGGGCTGGCACTGGGCGGTGGTGTACATCTGCAGCTGCTGCGGGTTCTGCCACCAGTGACGCGGCCCGACCATGCTGTCGACGCCGGCTTCGCTGGTGAACTCGCCCGATATCTCGATATGGCCGCGCCCATGCAGGAAGCTGGTGCCCGCCGCCAGCTGGATCTGTGCCGCCGGATCGTCGGCATAGTTGCTGATGCCGCCATTGATGTTGGCCTTGAAGCCCTCATATTTCTTGTCGAGGATGAAGTTGACGACGCCGGACACCGCATCCGAGCCCCAGGCCGCCGAGGCGCCGCCGGTCACCACATCGACGCGCTGGATCAGCATCTGTGGGAAGGCGCTGATGTCGCTGACGCCGATCGAGGAAGACGGAATGACCCGCTCGCCATCGATCATGATCAGGTTGCGGTTGGTGCCGATGCCGCGCAGGTTCAGGGTGCTGAGGCCGTTGACGCCGTTACTGCTGCCGCCATTGCCGACCGTGGTTCCGGTCGAACCCATCAGAGAAGGCAGCTGGGTGATGGTGGTGAAGACGTTGGGGTTGCCCTGCTTCTGGATTTCGGCGGCGCTGATGGCGACGGTGGGGGTCGGGGAATTGAAGTCGGCGGACTGAATGCGGCTGGACGACACCACCACCGATTCCACCGACTGCTCCTGGGCCGATGCGGGCACCGAACCGATCAAAAGCGCCAAAACTGCGGTGCTGCTGGACAAGGCAAGGCGACGCTTCACGCAGCCGCCATCGTTCACGTTAAAGAACATGCGATTCCCCCCTTTTTGCTGATCTCTATTTTGAGACCTTGCTTGCGTGCGTTCAGACTAGGCCCGAGTCTGAAATCTTTGCAAGGGCAGCGCAAACATCACGGCGATTTCTGCTGCTGCGTTTCGCATGGTGAAACGCGCGTCGCGAAAGGCCAGGCAAATTGCTGCTTTTGCGAAAAGCGGATGACCTATCGGGCACGCACTTCCAGCAACGCCGCCTGCATCATCGCCCGGGCATAGCCGACATTATAGACCCAGCCGGTATAGCCGCCGTTATCCTGCCCCTTGTCGTTTTCCATGGTGCGGGGATGCTCGGGCATGATCAGGCGCCGGTACTTGTTGCGGATCAACTCCTTCATCACCGCCAGCATGTCGTCATCGCCTTCGTCATTCCAGACTTCCACATATTTCTCGTTCGGCTTGGTCAGCTTCACATTGCGGAAATGGCAGTGGTTGATGCGATCGCGGCTGGCGAAATAGCGCGCGACTTCGACAGGATCCTCGCCCAGCTCCCGCGTCACGCCGCAATCGAAGGTCAGGCCATTGGCTGGTGAATCGACGGTCTCGATCAGCCGCTTCCAGTCCCTGAAGGTGTTCAGGACCTGGCCCGAGCCGCGGCTTGTCTTCGGCGGCGGATCGTTGGGATGCACGCACAGCCGCACGCCGGCCTTTTCGGCCACCGGTACCAGCGCCTTCAGGAAATAGGTGAGGTTTTCCCAGACCTTTTCGTAGCTGACGGCGCCTTCCGACGGGATGGGCGGAAGATCGCGCATCCGGTCGTAATCGAAGGACAAGAGCCCCGAACCGCCGCGCCCGGGGATTTCCTTGTACCCTTCGTTGGCGCGGTGGGGAAAGAAGTCATACTCGACCACGGGAAGCCCGGCCTGGCCGGCGGCGACAATCGAAGCCTTGAGCTTCTCGATCATGTCGTCGCGCCCCGGCAGGCCATGCACCACCTTGAGGAATTCCGGTTCCATTGCGCCGTTCCTGAACCAAGGCACCATGACGATGCCAAGCTTCAGGCCCTGCGTCGCCAGGATGTCCATGCGTTTGCGAAACCACTCCTCGGTCCAGGGCGGCGGCGGCATGTCGGGCATATCGACGATATCGACGCCGATCTGCTTGATCTTTTTCATTTCCGACTCGGTCGGATCGGCAGAGATGTACATGGTCAGCTTGGGCGTTTCAGGGCCTTCCTGCGGCATGCCGCCGACATTGGATGCACCCGCAGGCCCGATGCCGGAGACGCAACCCAATGTCGCCGCCGCCGAAGTCTGCAGCATGCCGCGCCGCGAAAAAACCGAAGCCATGACCAAGCCCTCCCATTTTCAAACCGTCTGCGCGGTTCTGTCGGCCACTCTATGGCGCACAAAGCGCGGTTGACAAGCAAAGCCCGGCAAAGCGCAAATGCGCAAAGCCAGGAACAAGAAACGGGAAACGCCATGAAACATTTGCGTACCGCATTGCTCGCCGCCGCCATTTCCGCCGGTCCGGCCTGGGCCGGCAGCCATGAGAAGATCCTGATCGATGCGACGCGCAATCTTTCCACGCCCGGTTGGAACATTTCCTCAGCCGACTGGGGCGCCAAGGGCGGGCCGAAATGGAGCGTGCAATTGCGAACCTTGCATGGCGGCCGGCAGGAGGGAACACAGGTCATCGACGTCGTGAACGGCGCCATGGCTTTCACGATTGTGCCGACGCGCGGCTTTGAAGTCTGGAAGGCGACCGTCGGCGACCTGCGGCTGGGATGGGATTCGCCCGTTACAGAAGTGGTGCACCCCGCCCTTGTCAGCCTGACCGATCACGGCAACCAGGGTTGGCTGGACGGTTTCGGCGGCTGGGTCGTGCGCGGCGGGCTGGCCTCGTTCGGCGCGCCGGTGATGGACGGTGAGACCCAGCTGACGCTTCACGGCCATGTCGACTATATCCCGGCCAGCTTCGCCAGCGTGCGCTATGAAGACGGGCCCGTTCCGAAGCTGGTCTTTCGCGGCATCGTGAATGACACCCAGATGTTCGGCCCCAACCTACGCCTGACATCGAACATTTCGGTGGAGATCGGCAAGACGGCGATCCGCTTCGATGATGCGATCACCAATCTGGCCGACACACCGCAGGAATTCGAGAACCTCTACCACATCAATTTCGGAACGCCGCTGCTGGGGGCCGGTGCCGAATTTGTCGCGCCCGTCCAGCAGGTCGCCCCCATGAACGCGGCCTCGGCGCAGAAGGGTCTGCAGGACTGGAACAGGTACACAGGACCGCACGCGCCGGGTTATGCGGCACAGGTCTTTCTTCTGAAGCTGCAAGGCAATGCTGCCGGCGAGACGCAGGCGATGCTGAAATCCGCTGACGGGACACGCGGCGCGCTGCTGCAGTTCAACACACGCGAATTGCCCTACATGTCGCTGTGGAAGAATGAAGCGGCGGCCAAGACCGGCTATGTGACAGGCCTGGAGCCGGGCACCGGTTATCCGTACGCGCGGCCGGTTGAACGCGCCGCGGGCCGCGTCCCGTCGCTCGCGCCCGGTGCAAGCTATCATCTCGGACTGACCATTCGGGCGCTGACGACAAGCGCCGAGGTCGCGAAGGCCGGCGATGCCATCGCGCAGCTGCGGTCCCAGGAACCTGTCGTTCTGGTGAAGCCGCTGGACGCGCCATAGAGGTCCGCAAGCACAAAAAAAGGCCGGCGCTGTCTCCAGCGCCGGCCCCGTTTTTGTCGAAACCGCGTCGGCTTACAGGTTGCCCTTCAAGCCGATGGTGAAGTAGCGGCCCATGTCTTCGTAGTAGTTCGTGATGCCGCCGCCGATCGGGTAGAACAGGCCCGGGTTCGAAGCGTTGGTCGGGAACAGCGGCGCGCGGGTGTTGCCGATGTTGGTGACCGAGAAGTAGAAGTCGGCATTGCCGCCCCACAGATCGAACTTGCGGTCGACGGTCACATCCAGCACGTCGTAGGAGCTGATGCGCGGCGCCGCGTAGATCTGGTTGTTGCCGGCGACGGACGGATCGCTGGTCGCCTTCTTCATGCCCGACAGCCACTGGTTCTGCATGTTCAGGCCCCAATCGCCGACCTGGTAGGCCAGGAAGGTGGTCATGCGGGTCTTGGGCTGTGCCGTCCATTGCGGAGCGGCGCCCGGCAGCTGGATTGTGGTGTTCACCGGCTGATAGGTCACCAGGTGACGCAGGTTGACCGAGCCCGGGAAGCCGGAGATCAGGTCTTCCATGTCCCAGCCATAGTCGGCTTCGATATCCCAGCCTTCCATGTACTGGCGCGCGGCATTGAGCGGTGAGCTCTTAACCTGGCTGGGGAAGTTGGCAACCGTGGCATAGCCCGGCTGGCCCGGGGCGATCGGACGAACCGCCAGCGCGCAGAAGGGCGAGTTGTAGGCCGGTGCCGAGGCGTAGCAGATGTTCTGCACCGCGGTGGTCTGGAAGCTGATGCCCGTGATCGCGCCCGACATGTGGGTCGTGTACCAGTCCACCGAGAAGCTGAGGCCGGGGATGAAGTCCGGCGTCAGCACCAGACCCGCGGTGAAGGTGTGGGCCACTTCCGGAACCAGGTTGGGATTGCCCTGCTGCACCAGCTGCGTCGAATTGTTGCCGTTCGGCGTGTACAGCGCATCCGTGAAGCCGGTCGAGGAAATATTCGGCGGCGCAAACAGGTCGTTCAGGTTGGGGGCGCGAATGTCGACCGACATGGTGCCGCGGAAACGGACCGTGTCGTTGACATGCCAGTCGCCACCGATCTTCCAGGTCTCGGCCTCGCCGGACGTGGAATAGTTGGTGTAGCGACCCGCCACGTCCAGCGACAGGTCTTGGAACATCGGCACGTTCTTGAGCAGCGGCACGTTCACTTCGGTCGCGAACTCATACACATTGTTGCTGACATCGACCGGGGCGTTGACGTTCTGGGTCCACAGAGACGGAGCCGCAGTCTGGGACTGGGCAAGGCTCGGTGTCGGGCTGCCCGCATTGGCCTGACACAGGCGCAGGCCCGTGCAGTTCACGAAATCCGTCGGGCTGGCGTTGGACTTCATGGTGTAGGTGGCCCAGCGCGCTTCGCCCGACACGGCGGCGGTGATTTCGCCGGCAGGCAGGCCGAAGCCCACGCCGCCATGGATGGTGCCGCCGACATTGTTGAGGTTCTGGCTCAGCGTCCAGAAGGTCATCTGGGACATATAGTCGAACGATGCCGCCGACGGACCGTTGGGGTCGAAGGCGTTGATCGGCTGGCAGCCCGGATAGAGGCTGGCATAGGCCGCCTGGGTCGTGACCCAGCAGGCGACGGTGCCGCTGATGTCCACGCCGTTGACCTTGGTGCCGGCCGGCGCGACCACGGCATCTTCAGCCGCCAGGAACTTGGCGTTGTTGGTGTTGTGGGGGTTCTTCACCGTCGTGCGGTTTTCGGCGTGGCTGAAATAGGTATCCCAGGCCCAGTTGTGCAGGAAGTCGCCGCTGAGGTTGCCGTTCAGGCCGGCCTCGACGTCGATGTTCCGCGTGGTGCCGATGGTGTTGTAGATGCGGCCCTGGGAACGGGCATCGGTGCCACCGATCTTGTTGAACTGATACCCGGCGGCCGAGAAGATCGGCGTGGTGGTGCGGCCGGCAAAGTCCGGCGGCGCCGAACCGTTGCGGGAATCGACGACCGGCGCGGCCGTGAAGATGGTGCCGGTGGTCTGCAGCTGAGCCGCGGTGGCGGTCGAAAGATACGGGTTGTTGGCAAAGAAGTAGCTGGCGCGGTTGTTCGAGGACGAGACCGTCACCGGGCTCCAGTTGGCATAGTTGCCCGATTCCGCCCAGCTGGCCTGGACATAGCCGGTGATGTCGCTGGTCAGGTCATAGCTGAAGCGGCCGAACAGTTCCTTGGTCTGGGTCTTCTGGCGATAGGTGCCGAAGGGATTGTAGCCGCCGTCGCCGCCCTGCTCCAGGTTGGAGGTGGTGGTGGGGACGCCGTGCGCCATCGGCGAGGCGATGCCGGAATCCTTGAAGGTGTAGTTGTTCAGCGCACACCCCGTGCCGCACACGATGCGGCCATTCTGCGACTGCTGGAACGTGTGGCCATAGGGCACGTTGGTGAACGGCGCCGCAGCCGAGCCGCTGCCGGCCAGCACCCAGGTGTTGTTGTTCTGGCCATAGGGACGGTGATCGTCGGGAACCATGTCCTGGTTGAAATAGCGCGCCGCCATTTCGAAATGGCCCTTGCCGCCCAGCAGCGAGGTGCCCCAGGCGAAGCCCAGCTGCTGTTCCGCCGCGTCGCCATACTTGGAAATGCCGGCATTCAGGTTGTACTTGAAGCCTTCGAACTTCTTGTCGAGCACGAAGTTCACCACGCCGGCCACGGCGTCGGAACCGTACACGGCCGAAGCGCCACCGGTGACCACGTCGACGCGGCTCATCAGCATCTGCGGCAGGGTGTCGACGTTAACGGTGCCGTCCTGGTTGGAGGCGGGCACGCGATGGCCGTCCAGCAGGATCAGGGTGCGCGAAACACCGAAATTGCGCAGTGACAGCACGTTGCCGCCATTGTTCTTGGAGCCATTGTCCTGGCTGCGCGGGGTGCGGCCGCCGATGAAGACGGGCAGCTTGTTCAGCGCGTCGGGAATGTCGGTGGGCGTTGTCGCCTGCAGCTGCTCGCTGGTGACGGCCGTGATCGGCGTCGGCGACAGCGTGATGTCCTGGATCAGGCGCGAACCGGTGACGGTGACGGCCTCGACATTGCCGCTGCTGGCCTGCGCGAAGGCGCCGGTGGAAAGGCCGATGACGCTGGTTGCGCACAGCAATGCGGTTTTGAAATTCGACGACATGTTGGATCCCCCTGAAGGATAGATATTTTCTTATTTGTAATCGGAACTTAATTCAGGATGGCAGCGCTGCCAACAGCCAAGATGATGACGCTACCAAATTCTGTCGGGCGTGACATAAATGCCCGACCACCTTATATCGTCATGATATATATGGATTTTTTGTGTATTTTTGTGTCGTCAACTGGTTGCGCCGGGGATCAGCTCAAACGCCATGTCCACAACCTGCGCAGGACCGCCGGCCAGCAAAAGCTCCGCGGCGCTCTTGCCCATGGCGATGCGCGGGGAGCGGATGGTGGACAGTGGCTGGGGGGTCAGGCGGGCAATATCCAGGCCGTTATAGCCGAACAGCGCCAGCTGGCCGGGGATCGATATGCCGTTCTCCACGCAGTGGAAATAGCCGCCGATGGCCAGGTCGTCATTGGAGAAATAGATCGCGTCCAGGTCCTTGCGGCGGTCCAGCAGCGCCGCCACGCCGATCTTCCCGCCCTCGACCGAAGACCCGCGATGGGGCGAGAATTCATGGTCCAGGATGACAAGCCCCTGCTCGGCCATCACCTGGCGAAAGCCTTCCAGCCGCTTGCCGGCGCGCAGGTCGGAGCGGATGTCGTGGCCGACATAGCCGATCCGGCGATAGCCCCGGCCCAGCAGATACTGCGCGCTGGCCCGGCCTGCCGCGTGATGCGAGGTACCGACCACCATGTCGACGCCCGCGCCGTCAATGTCGAGCATTTCCACCACCCGCACACCGCACCCCTTCAGCATGCCACGCGCCCGCTCGGTATGTTCCAGCCCGGCCACCAGCAGGCCGGAAGGCCGCCAGCTGAGGATGGATTCGATCAGCATCTCCTCGCGCTGCGGATCATAGTTCGACACCCCGATGACAGGCTGGAATCCCGCATCTTCCAGCACCGCATTGACGCCGGCCAGCACCTCCGGAACCACGGTGTTGCCGACCGAGGGGATCACGATGCCCACCAGCTTGGAGGTCATCGAGGCCAGCGTGCCGGCGATGCGGTTGGGCACGTAATGCAGGTCGGCGGCGGCTTTCAGGATCTTCTCGCGCGTCGCCTGCGAGACCGAGCCGTGATTGCGCAGCACGCGCGACACGGTGCTCTGGCCCACCCCGGCGCGGCGCGCGACATGGGACAAGGTGGTGACCATGGCGTGCAGATCGCCTTTCGCCGGCGGCGCGGGAGGATCATCCGGCGCGCGGCTCATGGCCGAGTCCACCGGATGCCGCGCAATAACGTGCGCAATAACATGCGTGTCATGATGAAAGAGCCCAGCACAGGGGCCGCACCGTAAGCATAAAATATCGCCCTGCCAAACAAAGACAGGCCGGCTTCGTCACCTTCAGAAACCGGCGGGCCGAAAAACCAGCAAAATCATCCGTATACCGTCGATCGCGCCGGTCCCGTCATTTACGACTGACACGATAGACGACACCGGGCTCGCTGCGGACCTTGAGCGTGAAGTCCTCGCCACTGGAATTGACCGTCGCCAGCAGCGCGCCCGGCGGGCCGCGCCATTCCGCATGGACCAGGTCGCTTTCCTTCTGCACAAAAGCCATGCCGTTCTGCAGGGTCACGGTGAAGCGCCCGTCACGGCCGAAGCTGTAGGCCGTCAGTGGCATGTCGCGCGCGACCGGCCCTGTCGATCCCAGAAGCTCCCCGAAAAAACCCTTCTCCTTGGGCGCCGGCGCAGCGGTGGTGCGGCGCACGGGCGCCGCCGCATAGGACGCGCCCGGCGGCGGCACCAGGCGGACCTGCGCCTGGGGCGCCGGTGCAAGGCCCAACCGGCCGCGCATCGGCTGGGCCGAGCCATAGAAACAGTCCAGCCAGCCATGATCGTCGGCGATGCCCGCGCAGCGCTCCGCGCCGCTCATCACCTCATCGCGCACGCTTTGGGCGGCCGCCGGCAAGGCCAGGAAACTCATCACGATCAACGCCACCCGTTTCATGCACATCACCCCTTTTATTTGGCGCTTTTAGAGCATCAGGCCCCGCCGACGGCAACCGCCCAAAAGCATCAGCGAAACTCCGGCCCCGCGGCCCAGACCACCAGCGCCTTGCGCCGCCCGCGCGTCACCGGCGTCACCCGGTGCAGCGCACTGGCGCGGAACGCCACCAGGCTGCCGCGTTCGCGCGGTGCGACATCGACCGGATGGGCGGCGCGTATCTCCAGGTCGCAGCCGTCATAGGCGGCGCCATCGCTGAGCTGCAGGCTCAAGGTGATCTTGCGCGGCTCCTGGCCGGGATCGTCGCGGTTGCGGCCATAGTCATTGTGCCAGTCAAAGAAGCCGCCCTGCCCGCCGTCATAGACCGCATATTGCAGCGTCGTCAGCCCGGTCAGGTCGAAACGGAAGAGCTCGGCATTGAGCCGCAGCACGATCGCCTCCATGTCGCGATAGAGTTCTTCGGTCTCGTCATTGCGATGCACCCAGGCGACATAGGTGGTGCGGATGCTGGAAACACCGCTGTTCAGCCGCGCCTGTTCCAGCGCCAGCGCGTCGCAGATGCGTTCCAGCGCATCCAGCCGCGCGGGCCCGAACAGCCCGTGCCAGCACACGGTACCGCCTTCCATGAGGACAGGCGCAGTGCTTTGAATCGCCGGATTCATGAGCCTTGTTTACAGCAAAATCTTTTCGGGTTGAATGCTGCGCCGTTCCGCCTCCTAATGCCCCGCTATGAACCGCAAAAATCGCCGCACCGCCAAGGCCGACAGTCCCGTGGCTTCGCCGTCCAACCCCATCGCGCTGGCCCGCACGGCACTGGCGCTGTCGGCGCAAGGCGACCATGCCGGCGCCCTGCGCGCCGCCGTCCATGCCCTGACAGTCGAGGAGAACGCCTTCACCCGCGCCAGCTTTGTCGCCGTCGTCCGGGTGATGCAGTTCTATGAGGACAATGCGGTGCTGCGCGACCTGCTGCTGCGTGCGCTCAGCCGGCAATGGGGCCGGCCCGAAGACCTGGCGGCGCAGGCCGCCGACCTGATCCGGGCGGCAGGCACCGGATTGGAGGCGCTGGCGCATGACGAACTGCTGCACGCACTTATATGCCTGATGCCCAACCAGGATCCGGTTCTGGAGGCGGCGCTGATGACGGCCCGGCGCGAACTGCTGGCCTGCACGCTGGTGGGGAAAGAAACGCATGCGCAATTCCATGCCGCACTGGCCCGCCAATGCTTTCTCAACGAATATGTCTTCACGACCTCGGACGAGGAGGCGCGCGATGTGGAGACATTGCGCAAGCAGGTGACGGCGGCGCTGGACGCCGGAAAAGAGGTGACGCCTGCGCAGATCGCAGCGCTGGCGTCTTATGCGCCGCTGACCGACGCGCGATTGCTGGAACGCACCTGGCCCGTGGCGACAGAGGCGATCCTGACGCAGCAATTGCGCGAACCGGCGCAGGAACAGCACCTGGCGGTGGCCTTGCGGCAACTGACGCCGATATCGGATTACATTTCTCGAGCCGTGCAGCAGCAGTATGAAGAAAATCCCTATCCACGCTGGGTGGTGGCGGGCCCGGCCTGGCGCGTTCATGGCGCGGCCAATGCGCCGGACGACATACTGATCGCGGGCTGCGGCACCGGGCGCAACGCCATCGAGACAGCGCAGGTCTTTGCGGGCGCGCGCGTGCTGGCGGTGGACCTTAGCCGCGCCAGCCTGGGCCATGCCGCGCGCAAGTCGGCCGAGATGAAAATCGCCAATGTCGAATATGCGCAAGCCGACCTGCTGGCGCTGGGGCAGATCGATCGCCGCTTCGACCTGATCGAGGCGATGGGCGTTCTGCATCACCTGGCCGATCCTTTTGCCGGCTGGCGGGTATTGTTGTCGCTGCTGAAACCGGGCGGCGTGATGCGGATCGGGCTTTACAGCCCGGTGGCGCGGCGTGACCTGGGCGCGGCGCGTGCCGAACTGAAGGCGCAAGGATTTGCGCCGACGCCGGACGGCGTGCGCGGTGGCCGCCGGCACCTGATGCAGATGCCGGGCTTTGGCGAGGTAGTCCAGCGGCCGGACTTTTTCAGTGTCAGCAGTTGCCGCGACCTGCTGTTCCATGCGCAGGAAACGCTGGTGCCGCTTGCCGACATCGCCGCTTTCACCCGCGAAAATGGGCTGACGGTGCTGGGGGTGGACCTGGACGCGCCGGTGCTGCTGGCCTATCGCAAGCGCTTCCCGCGCGATCCGGGCGCCACCGACCTGGACAATTGGGCCGCGTTCGAGGCCGACAATCCTTCGACCTTTGACGGCATGGTTCAGTTCTGGGTGCAGAAGTCTTCGGGCTAGTGCGGCAGCGCCGAAAGTTCGCTCCACCCGCTCCAGATGATCTGGATACCGATGCACAGCAGGATGAAAGCCGACAGCCGCACCACCACATTGGTGCCGCTGACGCCCAGCCGCCGCACCAGCGGCTCGGAGAAGCGGTAGCAGAGATAGATGGTGGCGGCGATCGCGACCAGGCCCGCCACCACGGCCGATCCCAGCAGCGCCAGATATTCCGCCGCCACTTCCTTGGGCCGCTGGCTGCCCAGGGTAATCGCCACCGAGATCGAACCCGGCCCGACCGTCAGCGGCATGGTCAGGGGATAGAAAGAGTCCGTGGCGCCGGCCCGCGCGGCCTCGTCGTGGCCGTCCGCGATTCCCGAATTGAGCAGCTTCCAGCCGAAGGACGTCACCACCAGCCCGCCGCCGATGCGCAGCACCGGCACGCTGATGCCGAAGAATTCCAGCACATGCGAGCCCACCACCACCGATGCCAGCAACAGGATGAAACTGTTGCGGGCCACCCGCCAGGCCAGCGCGCCGCGCTCGGATGCGTTGGTAAGGCTGAGGAAGATGGGCGCACTGCCCACCGGATTGATGATGGGAAACAGCGCCGCATAGGTCAGCAGCAGGGTGTTGAGGAACGGGTTCACCCCTTGTCTATGACGCCCTGGCAGCAGCTTTTCAAGTCGCTGCCGCCCATGTGACGCCCGCGCTGGAGCGGGCGCCACATATCTTGAGGGCTAGCTGCGAATGAACGCCAGCAGGTCGGCATTGATGACGTCCGCATGGGTGGTGGGCATGCCGTGCGGAAAGCCGGGATAGGACTTCAAGGTTCCGTGCTTCAGCAGCTTGACCGAGCGCGCTCCCGTCGTCGGGAATGGGCAGATCTGGTCGTCCTCGCCATGCATCACCAGGACGGGAACGTCGATGACCGCGAGATCGTCATAGAATTCGGTCTCGGACAGAACACGCACGCATTCCCAGTGTGCGATCGCCGCCCCCATCATGCCCTGCCGCCACCAGTTCTGGCGGATGCCTTCCGAAATCACTGCGCCCGGACGATTGAAGCCGTAAAAGGGAATGGTGATGTCCTGATAGAATTGCGAACGATGATAGGCGGTGCCGTCGCGGATGCTGTCGACCACCGCCTTGGGAACGCCGTCGGGATTGCGTTCCGACTGCATGAAGGTCGGCGGGATGGCGCTGATAAGAACGGCCTTGGCCACCCGTCCCTTGCCGTATTTCGCCACATAGCGGGCGACTTCGCCGCCGCCGGTGGAGTGGCCGATATGGATGGCGTTCTTCAGGTCCAGCGCTTTGACGACTTCGAAGGCGTCCGCCGCATAGGTGTCCATGTCATGCCCGTTCGCGGTCTGGCTCGAACGGCCATGGCCCCGGCGGTCATGGGCAATGACGCGAAAGCCCTGCGCCAGGAAAAACATCATCTGACTGTCCCAGTCGTCCGCGGTGAGCGGCCAGCCGTGATGGAAGAACAAAGGCTGGCCGGTGCCCCAGTCCTTGTAGAATATTTCGGTACCGTCCTGTGTGATGACTGAAGGCATTGTCGCATCTCCTTTGGGAAGTGGTTTGGCCGGTTGATGGATGCGGCGAGGGCAAATGGCGCGATGCGCCGTGCATCCCCAATTGTCTATTGGACCGCCAATACAGCGTGATGAAGCTCCTGCGACCATCCCCGGTGGAGGCAAAGCTTTGCACTCGAACGGGTACCTGCGATCGCACCATCCGGGGACCGGCCACCTACCCGCCCTGGGATTTACCCGACCGCCGATACCGCCATGCTCCCGGCACATATTCGAGGAGGGCCGTCATGATTTCACAACACAGATTGTCACATTTGTTTTTCGGGTCCGCGCTTCTGGCCACCACCTTGCTGGGCGATCCGGCGGTCGCGCAGCCGGCAAAAGAAACGCCATTGTCCATGGTCAACGCCCTGCACACCGCCTTCGGCGAGCATCATGCGCGCGCCGTCCATACCAAGGGGCTGATACTGGAAGGTAGCTTCACGCCGGCGGCCGAAGCCAAAGGCCTGGTGAAGATGCCCGTCTTCCATGGCGCAACGCTGCCGGTCATTGCCCGCTTTTCGGTGTTCGCGGGCGTGCCCACCTTGCCGGACAATGACGATGGCGCCGCGCCGTCAGGCTTCGCCTTCAAGGTCAAGGCGGCGGACGGCGACGATTTCGATGTCGAGGCCAACCAGCACAAGGATTTCATTGTCAGGACCTTTGACGAATTCGCGCTCTTTCTTCGCGCCGTCGGCGCGACCAAGGCGGACACGCCGCATCCCAACCCGGTGGAGCAGTTCCTGGCCTCGCATCCGCATGCCAAGGATTTTCTCGGCAGCCTGACCTATCCGGCATCCTATGCCCAGGCGAAGTATTTCGGCGTGAACGCCGTGAAATTCACCAATAACGGCGGCAAGTCCGCCTATGTCCGCTATCTGTTCGTGCCGCGCGCCGGCGAAAATTATCTGTCGCCCGAAGATCGCAAGGCCAGGAGCGGCAACTATCTTCATGACGAGATTCGCGCCCGCATCGCCCGTGAACCCGTTATCTTCGACTGGTACGCACAGATCGCCGCAAAAGATGACGCCATCGACGATCCCGCCACCGCCTGGCCGGATACGCGCAAGCGGGTGAAGCTTGGCACCATCACGCTGAACCGCGTCAACGACGATGCGGAGGTCGACAGGACCTTGCTCTTCCTGCCCGGCCAGGTGCATGCGGGGGTCGCGCCGGCAGATCCCATGCTGGTCATGCGCAATACCGCCTATCCCATCTCGCTGGGACAGCGTCAGTAGGCATCGCGGACATTTCCGCCCTGCAGAGGAGGCCGCGCGTCCGCCCCGACGCCCCCTGGCCGCGGCCTCCTTTTCTGCACCGCTGACCGCGCGGTTACCCGTTCGGGGTATTCACTCACAAAAGGACATGCGACAATGGGGATGGCCCTGCTCCGGCAGCGAATTTCCCGCCAACACGGTCCCAGTCTTGTCGACAGCCCTGAGAATTTTCATCGCCGCGCTTGCGGGTATGCTGCTCTCGGCTCCGGCCCGGGCCCTCGATCCCACGCGCAGCATTTCGCAATTCCAGCACCAGGCCTGGACGACCGCGGACGGCATGCCCGCCGACATCTGGGCGATCACCCAGACGCGCGACGGCTATCTGTGGCTGGCCTCCGTCAACGGCCTCTACCGCTTTGACGGCGTCAGGATCGAAAGGATCGCGATGGGCCTGCTGCCCAGTCCCAGCATCCATGCCATCGCCGCGACCCCGGATGGTGGAATGTGGATTGGCTATGAACGGCCTGTCGGCGTGATCTCATTCTTCAAGAACGGGCATGTCCGCAATTACCCGATCAAGGCCCCCTCCTCCACCAGCGTGCACAATATCGTGCTGGGACCGGACGGCACGGTGTGGATATCCACCCCCGACAACATCCTGCGATTCGACGGCAAGGCGTGGAAGATCGTGGACAGCGACTGGGGCTCGTCACTGGGCCAGGCCGGCGGCGGCGTGTGGCAATTCAACGTGGCGCCCGACGGCACGGTCTGGTCCAAGGGCGAGCACAATCTCTATTATCTCAAGCCGGGCGCCGCCAGGTTCGTGCTGGCGAAAGGCTATTCCGGCGGACCGGAGGCGTTCGTCGCAACACCGGAAGGCCGGCTGGCAACAGCGGACGCCGTCACGCATCAGCTTTATGCCCTTCCCCTGCTGAAGGAAATGCCAGGCGACACGATCCCGCCGCCGCGGCCACTGGCTTCCGTGCCCGAGCCCGTGTTCGGCCCCATCCTGCTCGATCGCAATCGAACCGTCTGGTACACCAAGCTGGACGGCGGCGGCGTGGGCCGCACGCGAGGCGCAGGCGCGCCGCAGTTCGATTTCTTCGCCAAGGGCGACGGCCTGTCTTCCAATCCCGTGCATACGATGTTTGAAGATCGGGAAGGCAATATCTGGATCGGCACCAGCGTGGGGCTTGACCGCTTCACCCCCGCCAATGTCGTCACCGAGCCCGGCGTGCCGGTGGGCTATACCGGCCGGCTGATCAAGGCCACGCCGCGCGGGCTTTATGCCTATACCGGCTGGTCGAACACCAACAGCAAGGTCCTGGATGGCACGGGATCGCTCTACCGCATCCTGCCGCACGGCGCGCCGCAGATGGTGGTGCGCAACACCGGCCGCCTGCGCGGCATGTTCACCAACGATGCGACCGGCGAAATCGGGGTGATTTCGCAGAATGGCGTGCGGCAGCTGAAGGATGACGGCACCCTGGCGCCGCCGGTTGCCCTGCCCGAAGGCGTCATGAGCCAGCAGGTCTATTCCGCGGCCGAAGACCATGGCGGCGCGCTGTGGATCTCCGTCTTTCATGCCGGTGTTTTCCGGCAGGACGGGGCGGGGTGGAAAAAAGTCACCGTCAAACCCAGGACGGCCGCCACCGGAGTCCTGATCGCCGACCCCAATGGCAGCATGTGGGTGCGCTATTCCGGCGGCTCTCTCTTCCGCGTCAGCGGCGACAAGGTGGATGATTTTTCCAATCGCGGCCCTCCCATCGGCGACATCACCCTGATCGCGCCGGATTCACAGGGCGGCCTGATCATTGGCGGGGAATCGGGCATCGCCATCTATGACGGGCGGGACTTCCACGCCCTGCGCGCCGCCGACATTCCGGCGCTGTCCGTCGTTACCGGAATTGCCCGGACCAAGGAAGGCAGCACCTGGATATTCACCCAGGCGGGCATCCTGCGCATCGCCACCGGCACGTTTGAACAGGCTATTCGCCACGCCGATCCGCGCGCCTTCCGTTACGAACTGATCGATTCCCGCGATGGCCTGCCCGGCGCCCCCTATGGCGCGATCTATGGCAGCACCACGGCCGCCGGACCGGACGGCCGGATCTGGTTCACCACCGGCAACGGCCTGGCCTGGATCGATCCGGGCAACCTGTATCACAACCCGTTGCCGCCGCCGGTGGTCGTCCGATCGCTCGCCGCCAATGACAGGACCTATGATTTTCCGGCCGGCTTGTCGCTGGCGGCCGGAACGACCAAGACGGAAATCGAATATACCGCCCTCAGCATGTCGGTGCCGGACCGCCTGCACTTCCGCTACAAGCTCGACGGAGTCGACGACAATTGGGTGGATGCGGGCAACCGGCGCCAGGCCTTCTATACCGGGCTGAATCCGGGCCAGTACCGTTTTCATGTGGTGGCCGCCAACAATGACGGCGTCTGGAACAGCAAGGGCGCGACCTTCACGTTTTCCATTCCCCCGACTTTCCTGCAGTCGCGGCTGTTCCTGGGTCTCTGCGTGGCGGCCGTGGCGGCGCTGTTGTGGTTCGCCTATCAGTTGCGGCTGAGTCAGGTTTCCGCCCGCCTCCAGTCGCAGCTGGCGGCGCGGCTGGCGGAACGCGAGCGCATCGCCCGGGAGCTGCACGATACGCTGCTCCAGGGCTTTCAGGGCCTGATGCTGCGCTTCCAGTCGGTGGCGGATTCCATTCCGGCCGACCAGCCGGCGCACGCCATGATCGAAAGCGCCATGACCCGCGCCGATGAAGTGCTGGCCGAAGGCCGCGACCGCGTTCATGACCTGCGCGGGCATCAGGGCGGCGATGACCTTCCCCAGGCGCTGCATGACATCGCCCGGAACGCGGTCTGCAACGAGCCGGTCGCCTTCAAGGTGGTCATCGAAGGAACGCCCTGCATGCTGCATCCGGTGGTGTGCGACGAACTGATCCAGCTGTCGAGCGAGGCCATTCTCAATGCCTATCGCCACGCCCAGGCCGCGAACATAGAGGTGACACTCCTGTACAATCGCAAAAAGCTGCAAATGCGCATTCGCGATGACGGGATCGGTATTGACCGCAAGGTCATCGAAACCGGCGGACGCCCGGGCCATTTCGGCATCGCCGGCATGCGCGAGCGCGCCAAGAAGATCAAGGCGGAGTTTGGCCTCTGCAGCAAGCCGGGCAGAGGCACCGAGATCGACGTCTCGGTGCCCGCCACCTTCGCCTATGCCAGGCGGCCCCTGCAACGCTGGCAGTTCTGGCGCCACGCCTCCGCGGTCCGTTAGCCATGTCCCAGCATTCCAAACCGCCCATACGCATCCTTACGGTCGACGACCACCCCCTCCTGCGCGAGGGGATCGCGGCCATCCTGCAATTGCAACAGGACATGGAGCTGGTCGGCGAGGCCGAGGATGGCAAGCAGGCCGTCGAGATTTTTCACCGGCTGAAACCGGACGTGACGCTGATGGACCTGCAGATGCCGGTGCTTGGCGGCGTGGAGGCCATCACCCGGATTCGCAGCGATTTTCCGGGCGCCCGCATCATCGTGCTGACGACCTATGCCGGCGACGTCCAGGCGCTGCGCGCGATGCGGGCCGGCGCCGCGGGGTATCTCCTCAAAGGGGCGCTGCGCCGGGAATTGCTGGACACCATTCGCGCGGTGCATGCCGGCCGGCGCTATCTTCAGCCGGAAATCGCACAGCGGATCGCCCTGCACTCCAGCGAGGACAGCTTGAGCGAAAAGGAAATCGGCGTTCTGAAACTCGTCGCCACAGGCAAGGCCAACAAGGAAATCGCAGGGGCGCTGGCCGTCTCCGAGGATACCGTCAAAGCCCATCTCAAAAGCGTTTTCGCCAAGCTGGGCGTCAGCGACCGCACCCAGGCAGTTACCCTGGCGCTGAAGCGCGGCATCATCGAGCTTTGACGGCGCGGCATCCACCGACGAAACCACCCTGTACCGACAAAAAATACCATCGCGCAGCGGTTATGCCTGATGTCTTTTTGCCCGCACTTTCCAGTCATTGCCGATACCCGCGGGCAACCCGAACGCATTAGCGCCATCGCGCGCCTCTCGTGTGGCGGTCCAAGCCGTTTCGCAGGCATGCAAGTGAATATACCGGAAAAAATGCCTTTAAATTCTTTGGCTGGAAAAATTGATAGATGCCGCCTGACATGGCTTTCGCTACAGGCTATTGCAACAACGGATTTTCAGGCCAGTTGTGCCTGGGATAGCGGCCTCGCATATCCCGCCGTGCATCAGTCCAGGCGCCACGCCAGAAACCCGCGATATCCGCGGTAAGCGCTATAGGCCTCCCCGCCGGTGAAAGCAGCGCGAGCCGAAGTGGCACCCGCCCGCCCGCAAGCCTTGGCGTTTCGGCCAGACCGTAGAAATGCTGGGCGCGCGCGGCCGCGATAGGCACGGGTTCGGTGTAATCCACCGGGGCCTGTCCACCGGGAAGCGTCAGATGCGTCGGCAATTCCTTGTCGAGTCTGCTTTTGAGTGACCAGTCCAGCTGGCCGAGCAGAATGGCGGCGAGATCCAGGCCTTCAAGATCACCAAGCCGCGTCAACCCATGCAGATGCGGCCCAAGCCAGTCCTCGAGGCGGGCGATCAGGCTTTCGTCGTCGCAGGCCGGCCAGATATCGGCTTCAAGCCCATGCATCAAGTTGAGCCGCGCCTGAAGATTGCGCGTTGCATTCGTCCAGGGCAGCCGCGTGATGTCGCTGCGTACCCCTTGCAGCAGCGCCGCGGCCGCCTCCGCCGCGTCCGGGGGTGTGGCGATTTCTTCCAGCACAAGCGCGCCAAGACGTTTGCGGCGGCGCACAAGGACGCTGCCGGAGACGGGATCGAGGCTTGTCTCCACCGTCTCCTTGATCCGCGTTGCAAGCCCCGCCGGCAGGGCCGCAACCGCGAGAGGCGACGCCATGCGGATGAGCGGAGACGTCTTCATTTCAAGCGCCGCTACCGCGAGAAGCCCCTCCTTCGCAAGCAGATCAGTTACTGGAAGCCTGGCGCCCCCGCCGCCAGAAAGACGGAAACTGCCGGGTTCGCCCCGGCGCTGCGCCAACCGGTCTGGAAACGCCACCGCGATAAGCGGCGCCGGATCGCCCGCCGCAACATGGCCTGCGCCGATGCCAAGCCGCGAACGATATTGCCGCGCTGCCTGGCGAATTGCATGGATGGCATTGCGATCGACGCCGGGCATGGCAGCAGGACCAGCGATCGCTTCCAGACGCGCCATGATGTCGGCCGGCGCCTCCGCACCGCGCAATGGGTCGCGCCCTTCCAGCAGCGCCGCGATATCGCAGGCGCGCGCTGCCAGCGCTCCCTCTGCCGCAAGCATCATGGCGGCCAGCCGCGGATGAGCACCCAGCCGGCTCATTCGTTTTCCCAGCGGAGTGATCGCGCCCGCTTCGTCCATGGCGCCGAGGTCGGTAAGCAGGGCACGCGCAGCCGCCAGTGCGCCTTCGGGCGGCGCGTCCGGAAAGGCGAGCTTTCCTGCCGGCGTGCCCCAGGCCGCGCAATCCAGCACCAGCCCGGACAGTTCGGCCTCCAGGATTTCAGGCCGATCATACGGGCGCAGGCCGCGCTGGGCCGCTTCCGTCCACAGCCGGATGGCAAGACCAGGCGCCTCGCGCCCGGCACGGCCGGCGCGCTGGTCGGCCGCCGCGCGGCTGACACGCTCCGTCGCCAGCCGTGTCAGACCGCTCGCCGGATCGAAACGCGGCGCGCGGCGGAAACCACCATCGATGACGATCCGCACCCCTGGCACGGTGAGCGACGTCTCGGCAATCGCAGTGGCCAGCACCACCCGCCGGCCTTCCGCGGGCCGCAGCGCCAGATCCTGCGCCGCCGCCGGCAGGTCGCCATGCAGCGGCAACACCGTGACATCGAGGCCTTCCAGCGCAGCCTGCGTGCGGCGGATTTCGCCCATGCCCGGCAGGAAGGCGAGAATATCGCCCGGCGCCTCGTCCAGGCCCGCGCGAATGGCACGCGCCATCACATCGGACAGGTCGCGCACGTCCGCAATATCACGCGCCGCATGGCGCAATTTCACCGGATGCATGCGCCCGGCACTCTCCACGATCGGCGCGGCCATGATCGCGGACAGCCGGGCGCCATCCAGCGTTGCGGACATGGCAAGCAGCCGCAGGTCCGGCCGCAACATCGCCTGCGCATCCAGGCAAAGCGCCAGAGCCAGATCGGCTTCCAGCGAGCGTTCATGGATTTCATCCAGGATGACGGTGGAAATCCCGTCCAATCCCGGATCGCCCAGCAATCGGCGCACCAGAAGCCCGGTCGTCACCACCTCAATGCGCGTGGAAGAGGAAACAGCGCTTTCCAGCCGGGTGCGAAAACCGACCGTCTGCCCCACCGGCTCGCCGATCAAACTTGCCATGCGGGTGGCCGCGGCACGGGCCGCCAGCCTGCGCGGTTCGAGCATCAGGATGCGTCCGCGATCCATCGGTGCGATACCGAGCATTGCGAGCGGCACACTGGTTGTCTTGCCCGCGCCAGGCGGGGCGACGAGCACGGCATTGGGCTGTGCACTCAATATCGCCAGCAGGCGCGGAACGCATTCCGCAACCGGCAGGTCGGGCAAAAAGAAACGCGGCGGCGGCATGATTGCTCTTTGGGATGCGCGAATACGCCGGTCTTAACCAAGCTCGCCAAGCTCTTCGACTTGAACGTTGATCATATCAGATAACGAGAGCCGCCCAAAATTCCAATCAAATGCCACGGCCGGTCATCGCGTCAACCTCGCAAGGCGGCGCCTTGCAACGGATTGGCAGGGCGTTGCCACCTGCAGGTGTCGCCAAAAGGTCGAGCCCTTCGCTGTCAGCGAGATTCCCCGACTTTCCTTCGGCCTTGGCATTCCTGATCGCAAAGTCTGTGAGGGCCCTGTGTTGGTATCGCGTTCTCAACAAATCGGCAGATACCAACAAAAGTGCCAGCAAAGTTGGCGACTGCCTGGGTTCTCAAGCATTCATGGCTGAACGGTTCGACGCTATATCGGTCTGTTTTTTCTGAGAAATTTGAACCGGTCCGAACTCACGTGATCAACGGCGAACGGTGAGATGGTGCCCAGGGACAGAATCGAACTGCCGACACGTGGATTTTCAATCCACTGCTCTACCGACTGAGCTACCTGGGCACGCCGGGGCGCCAACCTTGGCGGACGGGCTTATTAGGGGAGGCGCGGGG
>JAQGLO010000049.1 GCA_028292825.1 Alphaproteobacteria bacterium
TCTTCAGCGCCTTCGCCGCCTCCTATGCCCTGATGGAAATTCCCATGGGCCTGATGGGCGACAAATTGGGGGTGCGGCGCATCCTCACCCAGGTCGTGCTGCTGTGGTCGCTGTTCACCGCGCTGACCGGCGCCGCCTGGAACCTGGCGTCGCTGCTGGTCATCCGCTTCATGTTCGGCACCGGCGAGGCCGGCTGCTTTCCCAACCTGACGCGCATGCTGTCGGCCTGGTTGCCGGTGGGCGAGCGCGTCAAGGCCCAGGCGCTGATGTGGGCCTTTGGCCGCTGGGGCGGGGCGCTGGCGCCGCCGATCGCGCTGCTGGCCATCACCCAGCTGGGCTGGCGCTGGGGCTTTGTGGCGCTGTCGCTGCTGGGCCTGGCCTGGGTCGCGGTTTTCCTGCCCTGGTTCCGCAACGATCCTGCCGATCACAAGGGCGTCAATGCCGAAGAACTCAAGCTGCTGGAAGGTTCGCGCGAGCTGGTGCTGCACGATCACGGCATGCCCTGGTACAAGCTGCTGATGCAGCGGGACATCGCCTTCCTGGGCCTGCAGTATTTCGGCTTTTCCTATACCTGGTATTTCTATGTCACCTGGCTGCCCACCTGGCTGCAGCGGGTGCATGGGCTGACCAAGCTGGAGACAGCAGGCTATGCCATGCTGCCGCTGGCGCTGGGCGGTGTCGGCTCCATCGTGTCGGGCATGCTGCCGCTGTCCATTCCGCGCAAGTGGGTGGCGATCTGCGGCTTCACCGTCACCGGCATCCTGATCCTGATCATCCCGGGTGTGCATGACGTGAAGGTGGCGATGGCGCTGATGGCGCTGGCCAGCTTCTCCAGCGACCTGACCATGCCGATCAGCTGGAACACCTGTGTGGAGATCGGCAAGCAGTATACCGCCACGGTGGCCTCCACCATGAACATGCTGGGCAACTTCGCCGGCTTCACCGCGCCGCTGGTGGGCGGCATCATCCTGGACCATACCAACCAGGACTGGAACATGGTCCTGCGCACCATGGCGGTCGCGGCCTTCGGCTCCGCCATCTGCTGGTTCTTCATCGACCCCGACAAGTCGCGGGCCTGAATTTTTTCAAAAAAGGTTGTGACACGTGAAAATTGAACTGAACGGCAAGACCGCGGTAATCATCGGCGGCTCGGGCGGCCTGGGCGAGGCCATGGCGCATACCCTTTCGGGCGCCGGCGCCAATATCGCGCTGGTGGGCCGCAACCAGGACAAGCTCGACAAGGTCGCCGGCGCCTTGAAGGGCCCGGTCGCCACCTTCACCGCCGACATGACCAGCGCCGAGGACGTGGCGCGGCTGGCGAAGGACGTGAACGCCAAGTTCAAGAATCCACAGATCCTGATCAACAGCGCCGGCATCAATATCCGCAAGTCGGTCACCGACTTCACGCTGGACGAATTCAAGAGCGTGGTGGATTCCAGCCTGGTCACTACCTTCCTGGCCTGCAACGCCTTCGTGCCCGGCATGAAGAGCACCGGCTATGGCCGTATCATCAACCTGTCCTCGATGCTGGCGCATGTCTCGCTGCCCAATCGCACCGCCTACTCGTCGGGCAAGGCGGGGCTGCTCGGCTTCACCAAGTCGCTGGCGCTGGAACTGGCGTCCGAAGGCATCACCGTCAATGCCATCTCGCCTGGTCCCTTCCACACCGAGATGAACCTGCCGGTGATCAACGATCCCGAAGCCAACAAGCTGTTCCTCACCAAGCTGCCGGTCGGTCGCTGGGGCAAGGTGGAAGAGATCGGGGCGCTGGCCTGTTATCTGTGTTCGGAGCTGTCAGGCTTCGTCACCGGCACCGACATCATCATCGATGGCGGCTGGACCGCCGCCTAGCCGCGATCTTTTGCGGCGCTCACGCCACAAAATCTCTGCGGCCAGGGTATGAAAAAAGGAACCGCCATGACGACGCGCCGTGACGTGATGTTGGGAGGCGCGGCGCTGGCTGCTGCCTCGGCCATGCCTGCCTTTGCCGCCGACCGTCCCAAGTCCCCGCTGGGCATCGCCCAGACGGCGCTGGGCCATTATTTCCGCAAGCAGCGCGGCGATGCGCCGGGCGCGCGCGGTCCCGCCGATCCCATCGCCACCGTGGATTATGTGCGCAGCCTGGGCGCCGGCGGCTTGCAGATGGTGATTCCGCTGGACACCGACACCAGGAAACTGCGCAAGCGGCTGGACCATCACGGCATGTTCTTCGAGGGCGATATCCGCCTTCTGGACAAGCCCGGCGACGACACCGCGGCCTTCGAAAAGGGCCTGCGCCTGTACAAGGAACTGGGCGCCCCCTGCGTGCGCACCGTCTGTTTCGTCGGCCGCCGCTACGAGAATTTCTCCACCCTGCAGCAGTACAAGGACTGGAAGGCCAATGCCCTCGCCGTCCTGGATGCCTGCGTGCCGATCGCCGACAGGATTGGCATCCCGCTGGCGATGGAGAACCACAAGGATCGTGTCGTCGACGAAGAGGTCGAAGTCCTGAAGAAATATTCCAGCGCCAATTTCGGCGCCCTGGTGGATTTCGGCAACAACCTCTCCCTGTGCGACGATCCGATGGACGTCGTCACCAAGCTGTCGCCCTATGTGAAGTCCTGCCACATGAAGAACATGGGCGTGACCAATTATGCTGACGGCTTCCTGATGTCGGAAGTGCTGTTCGAGGACGGCTTCATGGATATCCCGGCGATGTGGGCGGTGCTGAAAAAGGCCAATCCCAAACTGCTGCCGATGCATGAGCTGATCACCCGCGATCCGCTCAAGGTGCCGGTCCTGACCGACAAATACTGGGTCACCTGGCCCGACCGCAGCGGCAAATTCCTGGCCGATACCATCCGGCTGGTGAATGCCAATCAGTCCAAGAAGCCGCTGCCCATGATCAGCACCCTGTCCCAGGACGCCCAGCTGGCCGCCGAGGAAGGCAACAATATCCGCTGCTTCGACTGGGCGCGGAAGGCGCTGGCCTGATCACTTCACCGTGAAGTGCATCAGCGTGGTCGAGGTAAAAGTCTCGCCCGGCCGCAGCACTGTCGAAGGAAAGCTCGCCTTGTTCGGGCTGTCGGGGAAGTGCTGGGTTTCCAGCGCCAGCGCGTCGGTGGCGCGCATCGTCAGCCCCAGCGCATTCACCGCCGCGCCGTTCAGGTTGTTCGCCGAATAGACCTGCACCCCCGGTTCGGTGGTGGACAGCTCCAGCGTCCGCCCGCTCGCCGGGTCGGTCAGCGTCGCGGCCAGTTCCAGCGCGCCAGGCCTGGATTTCTTCAGCACGTAATTGTGGTCATAGCCACGCCCGATCAGCATCTGTGGCTCGCTGGAGCGCAGGTCACGGCCGATCGGCTTGGGGGTGCGGAAATCGAACGCCGTGCCCGCCACCGGCGTGAATTCGCCGGTCGGCACCTGGAAGGCATCGGTCGGCGTCACCTGGTCGGCCATCACGGTCATCACCTGGTTCTCCACCGAGCCCGAACCCGCCATGTTGTAATAGGTGTGGTTGGTCAGGTTGAGGACGGTCGGCTTGTCGGTGGTGGCGCGGTAATCGATACGGAAGTCATTGTTGTCGGTGAGGGTGTAGGTCACCTCCAGCGTCAGCGCGCCGGGAAAGCCCTGGTCGCCGTCGGGCGAGACCAGTTTCAGGGTCACGCCGGCCGTGGTCGCGGTCTTGAAGGTGGCCTTGGTTTCCAGCACCCGGGTCGAATAGCCCGGCCGCCCGCCATGCAGGGTGACGCCGGCGGGATTGGCCTGCAGGTCGTAATGCTTGCCGTCCAGGGTGAAGCCATGGCCGATGCGGTTGGCATAGCGCCCGGTCAGCGCGCTCATCGGACCGGTGGCCTCGATCCCGGCCAGGTCCTTCTGACAGAGGATGACATTCGTCATCCTGCCGCCGCGCCCCGGCGCCTCCACGTCACAGATGACGCCGCCATAGTCGAGCACCTGGGCCCGCATGCCATGACTGTTCGTCAGGGTGAAAACATGGACCGCGGCCCCGTCCCTGGTGGTTCCGAAGGAACCTGTTTCCACTGTTCCGGCCCAGGCGGCACTGGCCGAAAGAACCGCCATCAGACTGAAAATTGCGCAATTTCGCATGTTTTCCCCCAGTTACCCTGTTTGCGGCCCTGTTTTGGCTCTGGCCCTTGGGCGTGACACTATAGTATCCCGGGTACACATAAAGACGGCCCAACCGGGGCCGCCAAGGGAAGCATCTATGCCGGTCAAGCCGGCGCCGCCGCCACGCAGAAAACTGTCACCGTGACCTGCGGATGCACGCCATCCGCCTGGTTTTTGCAAATTTGAGGACCGCATGCCTTCGACCAGAGATGAACTGCCCCTGATCGTGGTGATGGGCGTTGCGGGTTCGGGCAAGTCCACCATTGCGTCCGGCCTGGCCGAGCGGCTGGGCGTGGACTTCATCGAAGGCGACGCGCTGCACCCCCAGGCCAATGTCAACAAGATGGCGGGGGGCGTGCCGCTGACCGATGACGACCGCTGGCCCTGGCTGGAAGCCATCGGCGAACGCATCGAGTCCGAGCGTCTCGCCGGCACCGGCGTGGTGGTGTCCTGCTCGGCGCTCAAGCATGTCTATCGCGACTGCCTGCGCAAGAAAGTGAATGGCCGGGTGCGCTTCCTGCTGCTGGACGGCCCGCGCGACCTGATCTCCTCGCGCATGCTGGGCCGCAAGGGCCATTTCATGCCGCAGGCGCTGCTGGACAGCCAGCTCGCCACCCTGGAAAAGCCGGGCCCGGACGAAGACGCCGTGGTGCTGGACATTTCCCACACCGTGCCGAACCTGCTGGTCGAAGCCTCGGCCGCCGTCGGCCTCTAAACGGAAAACACCCATGCGCGTGCTGATGCTGTTCCTTGCGATGACGGGAGCTGCGCTGGCGCAGCCCGCCTCGGCCCCTCTGCAGAAATTCCCCACCCCGCCGCCGCCGGTGACGGCGCAGAACAGCGTCATCGGGCCGGACTATGCCGTCGCGCCGGAAGCGACCGCCAATCCCGCGGTGCCGCAGGGCGAAGTCCGCGAGTTCATTCTCTATAGCGCCGACAGCAAGATCTATCCCGGCATCGTGCGCGTCGCCAACATGACGCGCGACGCCTATGGCAACTATGTCGTGCCGCCCACCGGCATCTCCGCTCCTGGCCCCTATGAGCGCCACGTCTGGGTCTATATCCCCAAACAGGTCCAGCCCAATGCCCCCTTCATGGTGGTGCAGGACGGCCATGGCTACATCAAGCGCATGGCCAACATCCTGGACAACATGATCGCGGCCAAGCGCATTCCGGCCATGGTGGTGATCCTGCCCGACAGCGGCGGCAGCGATGCCCAGGGTTCGGAACGCGGACTGGAATACGACACCATGTCGGATCGCTATTCGAACTGGGTGGAAAGCGAATTGCTGCCGGCGGTGACGTCGCGCTACGGCATCACGTTGACGTCCGATCCCGAAGGCCGTGCCGCCATGGGCGGATCGTCCGGCGCCATCGCCGCCTTCACCATGGCCTGGTATCACCCGGAGCGGTATCACAAGGTGCTGAGCTATTCCGGCACCTTCGTGAACCAGGCCTGGCCGCCGGACCCCAAGACGCCGCGCGGCGGCTGGGAGTATCACGATCACATTATCGCCAAATCCGCCAGGAAGCCCATCCGCGTCTGGATGGAAGTGGGCGAGAAGGACAACCGCTTCGATGCGCCCGAAGACACCTGGCACAACTGGCCGCTGGCCAACAACCGCATGGCCGCAGTGTTGCAGAAAAAGGGCTATGACCATCGCTATGTCTTCGCGCTGGGCGCGGGCCATGTCGACAACCGGGTGGTGATGCAGACCCTGCCGGATGCCTTGCAGTGGCTGTGGCGCGATTATCCTAAGAACTAGAACAACAATACGGGGACGGACCATGAAGAACGGGCTGACGTTTTCACTGCTGGCCGGCGCGATGCTTTTGATCGGGCCCGCTTTGGCCCAGCAACCGGGCGCCAGCCCCACCAGCACGGCGGCAGAGAAGTTTCCCACCCCGCCGCCGCAGGTCACCGCCGAGAACAGCCTGATCGGACCCGACTATGCCGATGCGCCGGAATCGGTGGTCAATCCGGCGGTGCCGCAGGGCGATGTGCGCGAGTTCATCCTCTATTCGCGCGACAGCAAGATCTATCCCGGCATCGTGCGCACCGAGAACGAACTGACCCTGAAGCGCGACGCCTGGGGCAACCGGTTGCCGTTTCCGGAAGATCAGATTTCCAAGCCCGGTCCGTATGAGCGCCACGTCTATGTCTATATCCCCAAACAGGTGAAGCCGAATGCGCCCTTCATGGTGGTGCAGGACGGCCATGGCTACATCAAGCGCATGGCGCCGGTGCTGGACAACATGATCGCCCAGCATCGCCTGCCGGCCATGATCATCATCGCGGCGGACAGTGGCGGCAGCGACGCCCAGGGTTCGCAGCGCGGGCTGGAATACGACACGCTGTCAGACCGCTATTCCAATTTCGTGGAATCCGAATTGCTGCCGGCGGTGGAAAAGAATTACGGCGTCACGTTGACGAAAGACCCCGAAGGCCGCGCCACCATGGGCGGCTCGTCCGGCGCCATCTGTGCCTGGACCATGGCCTGGTACCATCCCGAGCTGTACCACAAGGTGCTGAGCTATTCCGGCACCTTCGTGAACCAGGCCTCGCCGCAAGACCCCAAGACCCCGCGCGGCGGCTGGGAATATCACGCCACGCTGATCCCCAAGGCGGCCAGGAAGCCCATCCGTATCTGGATGGAAGTGGGCGAGAAGGATCTGCATTACGACGATGCCGAGCAGAGCTGGCACAACTGGCCGCTGGCCAACAACCGCATGGCGGCGGTGCTGAAGAAGAAGGGCTATGACTACAAGTATGTCTTCGCCCTTCAGGCCCACCATGTCGATCCGCGCGTCGTGGCGCAGACACTTCCTTCGGCGCTGGAATGGCTGTGGCGGGATTATCCCAAGTCATAACCAGTTCACCATGGGCGGCCTTGAGCCGCCCACCCAACTTTCCGTCAGGCGGCACGACGTTGGATGGCCGGGTCAGGCCCGGCCATGGAGAGATTTTTCTGTCCCAATCCGTTTCGCGTGCCACGCGGTAATCATCGGCACGGACAGCATCGTCACCACGACACTTGCCGCCACCAGCACGGTGGCGGCAGGGGCTGCCGCCGCATAGGCCGGATTGGCCGCCGCCACCAGCGCCGGTACCGCCGCGGCATTGCCCGCCGTCGCCGCGGCCGCCAGCCCGGCCACGCCCTTGCCGCCGCTCACCCGGTCGGCCAGGAACATCACACAGCTCGACACCACCAGCACGAACACACCCAGCGCCAGCCCCAGCAAGCCCGCCTTCCACAGCATGGTGAGGTTGAGCGACGAGCCTATGGCAAAGGCAAAGAACGGGATCAGCGCCGGCGCCGCCTTGCCCAAAAACGCGCGCATGTCGCGGTCCAGGTTGCCCAGCACGATGCCGACCATCAGTGGCAGGATCGCGCCCAGCAAAGTCTGCCACGGAAAGGCGAGCACCCCGCCCAGGGTCATCATGGTGATGAAGGGCCCGCTCTCCAGCGACATCACCGAATAGGCGCCCATCTCCTGCGGCGTGCCGTATTTGCCCATCAGTGCCATGTAGAGCCCGCCATTGGTGTCGTTGATCGCCACCACCACGGCCAGCACCGACAGGCCCGCGAACAGGCCCGTCTTCACCGGATCGGTGCCCAGAAAGTGCCCCAGCACCAGCGCCACGGCGACGCCCATCACCACCTTGGCTGCCAGCAGGACACCGCCTTTTCCCGCCACCTGCGGCAGGGTTTCGAACGGTATGGTGGCGCCCATGCAGACATAGAACACCGCCAGGATGGGCAGGGCGCCGGTGAACAGCGCGCCCGTGAAGGAGCCGAAAAAGCCGCCCGCCCCCGGGGCAAAGGTGGCGATCAGCGCCCCCAGGGCCAGGGGCACGATGACCATCCCGCCCGGTATCGCCTCGATGGTGCGCTTGATCCGCATATTTTCCCCTTTTTGCCAAACCTAGCACAGGTCGGTGTTAACCGTCGGCAAACCATAACCACCGTACATTTCTCCGTTACAGGAGCGTTCCCCCATGGCCCTTCCCGGCCAACATTCGCGCGCGCGCAAGGCCAGCAGTCTGTTGGCCAGGTATTCCGACACCTTTGGCGAGATGCAGTTGCGCAAATATACCGAGCGCGCCATCCGCGCCGCCCGCGCCGAGGCCGAGCTCAACAGCCGCTCCAAATCGGCCTTCCTCTCCACCATGAGCCACGAGCTGAAGACCCCGCTCAACGCCATCATCGGCTTCTCCGACCTGATGAAGACCGGCGCCACCAGGCCGGATGAAGCGGCCGACTATGCCCTGCATATCGCCAATGCCGGCCGCCGCCTGCTGGAGGTGGTGTCCGACGTGCTGGACATGTCCAGGCTGGAATCCGGCAGCCTGTCGCTGGACCGGCGCGAATGCCTGATCGGCGAAGTCCTGGAAATCGCCGTGGAGAATGCCCAGCCTCTGTTTGTGGCCAAGCATCAGGTGATCGACCTGCGGCTGGAGCCGGGCCTGCACGATTTCGAAGGCGACACCAAACGCCTGCGCCAGCTCTTCGCCAACCTCCTGTCCAATGCCAGCAAGTTCACGCCCGAAAAAGGCCGCATCCTGGTGATGGCGAAAGCCGCCAAGGACAGCATCACCATCGCTATCGCCGATACCGGCGTGGGCATGACCCACGAACAGATCGTGCTGGCGCTCAAGCCCTTCGCCCAGGTGGAAGCGCATCTTGCCCGCACCCAGGAAGGCACCGGCCTGGGCCTGCCGCTGGCCATGGGCATCGTCAAGCTGCATGGCGGCAGCCTGCACCTGGACAGCCAGCCCGGCGAGGGCACCACCGCCATCGTCACCTTGCCGCGCAGCGTCCAGCGCGCCGCCACAACCCGTTCGGCCATCGGAAAAGTCGCATGACCCTGCATATTGAAAAGCCGCCACTGGGCTCGCAGCCCGCGCCGCCCTTCCGCGAACGCCGCGGCCAGCCTGCCGCGCCGCCCATTCGCCTGGCCCATATCGTCTCGGTGTCCGGCAGCCATGCCGTGGCCGTGCTGGAACGCCAGGACGCGCTGGCCAACGATGCCCGCGTCCAGATCGGCGCTCTCATCAAAGTGGTGACGCCGACCTCCGCCGCCATGGGCGTCATCACCGCCATCAGCGCGCCGATGCCGGCCGCCGAAGGCGAGCCCCAGGCCGCCGGCCTGATCGAACTCAACCTGGCGGGCGAAGTGGTGCCCGACCATCATCGCCGCCTGACCTTCCGCCGCGGCATTTCCAGCCTGCCCACATTGGGCGATGCGGTGCTGCTGGCCGACAAGCACGACCTGACCCGCGTCTATGCCCCGCCCCAGGCCGCCAGCATCAAGATCGGCACGCTGTTTCAGGAATCCAGTGTGCCGGCGCGGCTGCTGGTCGACGACCTGCTGGCCAAGCATTTCCTCATCGTGGGCTCGACCGGCTCGGGCAAGTCCAGCGCCGTCACCTGCATTCTCCAACGCCTGATCGCCGAGCATAACCACGCCCATATGGTGATCCTGGACATCCACAATGAATATTCCGCCGCCTTTGGCGGGCTGGTGGAGCCGATCAACCTCGACAATTTCAGCCTGCCTTTCTGGATGCTGGACTTCGAGGAAATGTGCGCCGCCCTGGTGCAGCGCGACGCCCATTATGACGCCGAGGTGGAAATCCTGTCCGACGCGGTGGTGGTGGCCAAGCGCCGCTACAATGATTCCGCCACCAGCCGCGCCGGGGCTCTGCGCAAGGCGGAAAGCAATGTCGTGATCACGGTCGACACCCCCACGCCGTTCCGCATGTCCGACATCGTGTCCTGGCTGGACGACCAGTTGGGCAAGCTGGAACGCACCCAGTTCACCTTGCCCTATCGCCGCCTGAAGCAGCGCATTGAAAGCCTGGTCACCGACCAGCGCTACAGCTTCATGTTCGGCAGCCTGTCGGTGCAGGACACCATGGGCGAGGTGCTGGCGCGGCTGTTCCGCGTGCCGGGCAATGGCCGTCCCATCTCGGTGATCGATCTTTCGACCGTGCCGCCGGAAATCCTGGACGTGGTGATCTCGGTGATCTCGCGGCTGGCCTTCGACGTGGCGGTGTGGAGCAAGGGCGGGTTGCCCATGCTGCTGGTGTGCGAGGAAGCCCATCGCTACGCCCCGGCCAACAACAGCAAGTTCGTGCCCACCCGCGCCGCGCTGTCGCGCATCGCCAAGGAGGGCCGCAAATACGGCCTCAGCCTCTGCCTGGTGACCCAGCGTCCCAGCGAGCTGGACGCCACCATCCTGTCACAGTGCGGCACCGCCATCGTGCTGCGCCTGTCCAGCGAGAAGGACCAGGAGGTCATTCGCGGCGCCACCTATGAAGGCCTGCTCGACCTGGTGGATTTCCTCCCCCTGCTGGGCGACCGCGAGGCCATCGTGCTGGGGCAGGGCGTTTCCATGCCCATGCGCGTGCGGTTCGACGACCTGGGCAAGCGCGGCGTGCCCCGCAGTCTGCATACCGGGTTTTCGAAAGCCTGGAAGACGCCCAACATGGACCGCGAGGGGCTCGACGAGATCGTCGCCCGCTGGCGCCGGGCGGGCAGAGAGCGTTCTTAGGGGGCGCGGTCTTTTTGCGTCGTGAGTGCGTCGCGCGTGCTCACGTACTAACGTACGCTCCGCGCGACGCTCCTGCTCACGCCATAAAAAACCTCGCGCCGTCTTGCGCGACGAAGAAGAAATCAGGCGGCGTTACAGACCGCGGGGATAGGTCTTGGCGGTTTGTGTGGTCTCGGGGCTGAACATGCCGGACTCGAAGGCATAGATGCCGAGCGCGCCCACGACGACCGCCGCGATAATCCAGTGAATGACCTTGTTGCTTTTGGTTTCCGCCTCTGCGGCGTGATGATACTCACCCAAATTGCTCATGCTGTTTCTCCTGGATATGTCCACTGACGGACTGTTGTGCGCGACGTCTCCCATGACATTGGCCCGCTTGCTGATGCAGGTCCTGTGGTCACTATAACACCGCGCCGGGCCGGGCGGCAGGGCATTGCAGCCCCGTTTTTCTTAACTTTTGCGGCGCAGGTAGAAGGCGCAGTCCGGCACCGCGCCGCCCGGCAGCCGCACCGGGCGTACCTCCAGCAGCGCGAAGCCGGATTTTTCCAGCACCCGCCGCGCCGCAGCATTGCGGGCCAGCGCCGCCGCCGCCAGCCGCGTCAGCCCCAGTGTTTCAAAGCCATGCGCGGTCACGGCGGCCACGGCCTCGCTGGCCAGGCCCAGCCCCCAGCGGTCGCGGCGCAGCAGGAAGCCCAGCTCGGCGGCGCCATCCGCGATCAGGCTGAGGTCCAGGCTGCCGATGGCGTCGCCGCCCTCCCACGCCGTCCAGTAGCGGCAGAGCCCGTCGGCCATGGCGGCCTGTTGCTCCCGCACCGTCTCTTCCACGATCCCCAGGCGGCTGACGGGTGGGCGGTTCCAGAAGCGCATCGCTTCGGGATCGTTCAGGATGGCGAACAAGGCGGGGGCGTCGGAGGGGGCCTGTGGCCGCAGGGCGAGACGGGCGGTGGTCAGTTCCATGACAGTACAAAAACATGAGGCGGCCGGCGCATTTCGCGCCGTAGCCGCCTCACTCTGCCCCCTTCAAAAAGGACCTCTGGATCCGGGCCCCAATCCCGAAACCAAACACTGCAGGGTTTCCCCAAACCGTCCGTCTGCAGCCCGCTCACTGTGCCGTACCCACACTTTGGTGCAATGGCTTTGCCGCGTCCGGTGATGCTTTGGGGCCTGCGTGTGGAATTTTTGCAACAATTGTTACAGCGTGACCGGGTCACGGCTGACGAAAATGCTTCGACAGCTTCAGGCCCTGGCGCTGATAGTTGGAACCCAGGCCCTCGCCATAGCCTTCGGGGGGCGGATCGGTCAGCCGCTCGAACACGAGTCGGCCGATGATCTGGCCATGTTCCAGGATGAAGGGAACCTCGCGCGAGCGCACTTCCAGCACCCCGCGCGCCATGGGGGGCTTGCCCGCCTCGTACCCGAAACCGGGATCGAAGAAGCCGGCATAGTGAACGCGGAATTCGCCCACCAGCGGGTTGAAGGGCACCATCTCGGCGGCATGGTCGGGCGGGATCGCCACCCGCTCGCGGCTGACCAGGATGTAGAACTCGTCCGGGTCCAGCACCATGTCGCCGCGGGCATTGGCCTCGATGGGTTCCCAGTAATCGGCCGGGTCCAGCAGGCCAACCTTGTCCACGTCGATCAGGCCCGTATGCTTCTTGGCGCGAAAGCCGATGCGCTTTCCGACATCGGCATTGCCGCGCAGGTCGATGGAAAGCGCCAGGCCCTGGTCAATGTTCGGCTCGCCATCCACCAGCGGCGAAAGTTCGTGCAGCCGGCGCAGCGCGGTGTCGTTGGACACTGGCGCGCCATGGCGGATGCGCAGCTGGTTCAGCCGCGAACCCTTGCGCACCAGCACCGGGAAGGTCTGCGGGCAGATCTCGGCATAAAGCGGTCCGTGATAGCCCGGCTCGATGCGGTCGAAGGACGGGGCATAGTCGGTGATCAGGCGGGTGAAGACGTCGATGCGCCCGGTCGAGCTTTTGGGATTGGCGCCGCCCGAAATGCGCGGGCTGAACGCCGCCCGCTCCAGCAGCGGCACGATATAGACACTGCCCGCTTCCAGCACCGCGCCGTCGGTGAGGTCGACCTCATGCATGAAGACGGTCTTGAGCTTGTCCTCCACCGTCGCCTGCGGTCCGGGCAGGAAGCTGGCCCGCACCCGGTACGCCACCGGCCCCAGCCGCAAATCGATGCTGGCGGGCTGGATCTGGCCGGGCGCGAAAGCCTCGTCGGCCAGCACTTCGCGCTTCTGCTCCAGCAGGCGCTTCAGCACATGGCTGGGCAGGATGCCGGTCGAGAAGCGGCCGTAACTTTCCTCGGCAATCAGGGTCTCGGTCGCGGCCATCAGCCCGTTATAAGGGGGGCAGGGGCGTGGGTCACGGTTCCCTCGCCCAGGAAAGCGCGGATATCCCCAATCGCTTCCGCCAGCCCGCAACGCTTGACCGGGCTTTTCTCCGGGAAAGCGGTCAAAAGCCGGCTGGGGGTGGCGCCTTCCAGAATGATGAAGCAGCCCTTGTCCTGGGCCCCCCGGATCAGCCGCCCGAAGGCCTGTTTCAGCCGGAAGCGGGTGAGGAGGTCGTCATAGCCCTTGCCGAAGCGCACCCGCCGCGCCTTGTGCAGAATGGTGGGCTTGGGCCAGGGCACCTTGTCGAACACCACCAGCCGCAGCGACCGACCGGGCACGTCGACGCCGTCGCGCAGGGCATCGGTCCCCAGCAGGCAGGCATTTTCCTCGGCGCGGAACAGGTCGACCAGCGCGCCGGTGTCCAGCCGGTCCATGTGCTGGGCGTAGAGCGTCAGTCCGGCCTGCGCCAGCGGCGCCGCGATGCGGCTGCCGACATCGCGCAGGGCGCGCACGGCGGTGAACAGCCCCAGTGCGCCGCCGCCGCTGGCCAGGAACAGTTCGCGATACGCCGCCGCCAGCGCTTCTGGGTCGCGGCGGGGAATGTCGCCCACGATAAAGACGCGGCTCTGGTCTTCATATTTGAACGGCGAGCCGAAATGCGCCCGCTTCGCCGGCATGGGCAGGTGGCCGGCACCGGTGCGCACTTCGGCGGATGCCCAATGATCGTCATTGTCGCCGCCGCTGTCGCGCAAGGTGGCGGAGGTTATCAGCGCGCCATGCGCCGGTTCCAGCACGGCCGCCGACAGCGGCTTGGTGGGATCGATCCAGTGCCGCTCCAATCCTACATCGGCATCGCGGCCGTCTTCGCGGCTCAGTTCAAACCAGTCCACATAGTCATCCGGCAGTTCGCCATTTTCCAGCGCGTCCAGCATCTGGATCCAGGCGGGAAGAATGGCTTTCGCGCGCCGATCCACGCCGCGCGCGGCGGCTTCCAGCCGCGCCTTGGTGTAGGGCTCCAGCTCGGCGGTCTTGTCGTTCATCTTCTTGCGCAGCAGCCGCGCCAGGTTGGCCAGCGGATCGGCGATGCGTTTGAGGCCCCGCGCCAGGTCGCGCACCGCTGCCATCAGCTCGTCACTCATCGGCTGGGTCTCGGCCTCCAGCGTGTAGAAGGCATCGGCATCGCTGCTGCGGGCGCGGACGTGTTGATAAGCCAGCGCCAGGAACACTTCCCCCGGCCCGCGCGGACCGCCGCCCAAGCGTTGCGTCCAGCCTTCGCCGGCCAGCGCGGACGAGGCCTGCACGGCTTCGTCCAGCGCATGCTGGGCGGGTTCGTCGTCGGCGATCAAATCCTTCAGCCGGTCTTCCAGCCCACGCGCGCGGCTGCGGGCGCGGCCTTCGGGGCCGCGAATCCAGCGTCGCAGCTCCGCCATCTCGCGTCCCGACAGTGAGGCCGAGAAACCGCTGTCGGCGGCGTCGAACAGATGATGGCCTTCGTCGAAGACATAGCGCAGGCGGCGACCTTCATCCGGCGTGTCTGTGGTCTCGTCCACGCCCAGCCAGTCCTGCGACGCCTGGGCGATTACCAGCGCATGATTGGCCACCACGATATTGGCGTGACGGGCGCGCCGGACGGCGCGCTCGATGAAGCAGATGCGAAAATGCGGACAGGCGGCATAGATGCATTCGCCGCGCCGGTCGGTGACGGTGGACAGCGGCATGGATGCCGCCAGGAAGGCGGGAAAGCCCACACCCGAAAGATCGCCATCGGTGTGAGACCCGATCCAGCGCCCGATCAGCGCCAGGGCGATGGTGCGCTGGCCCGGCGCCAGCGCGGTGCGCTTGGCGGCTTCCTCGAAGTTCAGCAGGCAGAGATAATTCTCGCGCCCCTTGCGCACCACGGCCTTCTCGGCGCGTTCGACCGGGTCGGGCCACAGATGCGCGATCTCCTGCACGATCTGGCGCTGCAGATTGCGGGTGTAAGTGCTGATCCACAGGCCGGGGCCGTTCTTCTCGGCCCACACGCTGGCCGGCGCCAGATAGCCCAGCGTCTTGCCGGTGCCGGTGCCCGCTTCCACCAGGGCCACGCGCGGTGAGCCCGCCACTTCGCGCGGCCCGAAGGCATAGGTGGCGGCGTCGCTATAGGCCGCCTGTTCGGGCCGCATCTCGCCCACCATGCCGGCCAGCCGGGCGCGCGCCTCCGCCATCTCCACCGGCTGCGAGCCGGGCTGGCCCACCGGGGCTTCGTCTTCCCATTGCGGCAGGCCGCGCCAGGCTTCCAGCCCGGCGATGGGCGAGCCCTGCGGCACCGCGCCGGTGATCGCCTTCAGCAGCGGCGCCCAGCGCCAGCCGGCGCGTCCCAGGGTGCCGACCAGCGGCGCGAGGGCTTCGCGCACGTCCGCAGGCCAGCGCGCCATCTCATGCAGCAGGGCATGGGCGATGGCATGCAGCGCCCGCGCCGATTCTTCCGGCGTGTGCGGCACGTTTAGTCCCAGCGCCCGCGCCAGTCCCAGCGCGCTGGGCACAAAGGGCATGCCCGGCCGCACAAAGGCGTACAGTTCCAATACGTCGAACAGCGGTGCCTCGGCGCGCGTGCCCAGCCGCCCCGCCACGAAGGCGGCATGGGCCACCAGCACGTCACCCTCCTCGAACAGCGCCCGGGCATCACGCAGCGCCACGCGTTCCGCCGCGCCGTCGCCGCGCGCGATGGCGGCGCCGGGCGGCGCGGGCACGATGGCAATGAGGCGGGAAAGGGAATCCATGGGCGCGGGATAATGCTGCGTGGCGCGCTCAACTCCAAGGAATATGAATGCCGGCAAGCACTGGCCGCAAATGCCCTGCCATGTGATCCTGCGGCGAATGACCAACCGGTGGTGGCATATGCGATGGTTCCTGATGTTTGTCCTTGTCACCGCGGTTTCGGCATCCGCGCAGACGGCACCGCAGGCACGCCATGGCGATGGGACCGCCTTCTGCAGGGTGCAAGGTGATGTCGATTTTCCCGGCGCGCTGCCGCCGGCGATCGCCAGGCTGGACGAGACGCTGCGATGGCGCTGCATGGCCGGCAAGGTGCTGGTCTGCTCGGACAGCGCTGATGGCGACTGGTGCGCAAAGAAAGATGCCAGCCGCGAACCTTCAAGGCTGCTGCGCGAGGCTTGCCGCGAAGATCCGAACAAGGACGCGCTGAATTTCGCGCAAGGACATTATTCCGCCTTCGACTGGCGGTGCCGGAGCGGCGTGCCTGTGATCGTCAAAAGCTACGCGCTTGATGGGCGCGGCTTCTTCAAGGCGCCCTGGGTGCCGCTGATCGTCCAACGAGGGGTCGTTGTGGGGCCGACGGATTTGCCGCCCGGCCCAAGATAGCGGCGGTCAGGCCACGTCCGGATACAGATGGATCAGCGCCTGGCGGGCTCGGACATGTTCGCCCACCACCATCTGCGCGGCATTGCGCAGTTCGTGCCTGTCTTCGCCTTCGCGCGCCGCCCGGGCGAAGTTGCGCGCCGCCTGGGTGATGGCCAGCAGGCCCAGTCCGCCCGCAGCGCCCACGATATCCTGGGCCAGGCGCGCGGCATCGTCCCATTTTTCCGCGGCACAGGCTTCGGCCAGCGCATTGGTCAGCTGCTCGGCGGTGACGATGTAGCATTGCAGGATTTCCACCAGTGTCTTCACGCCGACGGATTTCTCCAGGGTGCTGAAGGCCACCGGATCGATCGCGGCCGGCAGCTCCGCCGGTTTGGGCTCGCCGTCTTCCGCCGGTTCGCAGATCTCGTCCAGAGCCCGGTACAATTGATCGGCTTCCACCGGCCAGCGCAGCACCAGGTCCGTGGCGGCCGGCGCCCGGTCGCCGCGCAGCAGCACCGCGACCAGCGGCGCCTTCACGCCCGGCGCCGCCGCCAGCATGTCGGCATCGCCGGCCCCCGCAATGATGGCGTCGAAATGTTCCTTGCCGGCGCGCCCCACGGCCTCCGCCATGCTTTGCGCGAGCGCGATGCGGTTGCCGAACGGCTCCAGCAGATGCATCAGCGCTTCACGGACTTCCGGGTTGCGCAGATAGAACAGCAGCGAGAGCCCGGCCGGCGGCGCCAGCTGGCCTTCGACATCGGTGCGCGCGCTCGCGGCGCTGGGGGCGACGCCCGAGAGCGGCAGGGTGAAGAAGAACTGCGCGCCTTCGCCGGGGCTGGAGTCAAAGCCGATGGTGCCGCGCGCCTGTTCGATGACTCTCTTTGCCACCGCCAATCCAAGGCCGGCGCCCTGTTCGCGGCGGGCGTAAGACGAGTCGCCGGGCGAGAAGGGATGAAACAGCAGATGCGCCACTTCCGGCGCCACGCCATGGCCGGTATCGGAGACACAGAAACGCACGGCATTGCCGTCCTCGGTCACGTCCAGCCGGATGTCGACCAGGCCGCGCTCGGTGAATTTCAGGGCATTGTCGGTGAGCTTCAGCAGCACCTGGCGCACCTTGCGCGGATCGGCGGCGACGCGCGGCAAGCCGCTGGCAGCCGAAAGAGTCAGGTGCAGGCGCTTTTCCCATGCGCGCGGCTGCAGCAGCCGGGCCACGGCGCGGGCCGCCTGCACCGGATCGCAATCCTCGTCTTCCAGCTGGTCATTGTCGTCGCGGGTCAAGGCGATGACATCGTCGATCAGGGTCTGAAGACCGAAGCCGGCCTGCAGCATCACCTTCACATGGTCGCCCTGCTGCTTGGGCAGCTCGGCGCGCTCCAGCAGCTGCGCCATGCCCAGCAGCGCGTTCAGCGGCGTGCGCAATTCGTGGGAGATGTTGGCGATGAAGCTGGCCTTGGCCAGGGCGCTGGATTCGGCGGCGTCGCGGGCGGCCAGCGCGTCATGCTTCTCGCGCTGCAGCCTGATGACCAGCTGGCCGTTTTCGTTGCGCAGATGGATGCTTTCATCCAGCAGCCGCGCCATGCCGTGGCAATAGCTGATCAGCACCGCGGCGAACAGGACCATCAACACGGCGGCCAGGCTGGCATAGAGCCCGCCCTGCCACAGCAACAGCCCGACCAGCGGGCCCAGCGAGAACACGGTATGGGCGATATAGGCGGGACGATGCGCCGAGCGGGCGATGAATTCCGTCGCCGTCATGCCCAGGAAGGCCAGCGCCAGATAGGCCTGGGCGGGAAAGCTGTCCCACACAAACCAGAACAACGCCGCCACGCCCCAGGTCGCGCCGGAGATCGCGGACACGAAAGTATAGCGCCGCGCCCAGTAATGCGGATCGCTGCCGGGCTTGCGATGTTTATAAGCGGTGGTGAGCTGTTCGGCCGCGATCACCACCGTGATCTGCAGCAGCAGCGGCATCAGCAGCAGGATGCCCGGCGCGCGGCCCGCGATCAGGGTGGCGGGCACGCACAGCACGGCAAAAGGCAAAGAGAGATAATGGCGGCCGAGCGCGTACAGGATATCGATACGGCCGGCATAGACCGTGTCCGCGCTTCTGTCCTGTGGCGTAATCGACACGGTCATTGCGTAAATCCCTGCCGCAGCTTAGCTTTCGCCCCCTTTCGAAACGCTTAAATGTCTCCTAACGAAGAGTGAATTTCCCAGTGAGTGCCAATTGAAAAACATGGCTGAACAGGCGCTTGCCGCCAAAGCCTGGCCTTTTGAGGAGGCCCGCAAGCTTCTCGCCCGTGTCCAGGCCCGCCGCGCCAAGGGCGAAACCGTTAACGGCGTGCTGTTCGAAACCGGCTATGGCCCTTCGGGTCTGCCGCATATCGGCACCTTCGGCGAGGTGGCCCGCACCAGCTGGATCCGCCATGCCTTCGAGACCATCAGCGATGTCCCCACCCATCTGATCGCCTTTTCCGACGACATGGACGGGCTGCGCAAGGTGCCGGAGAACCTGCCCCAGCCGGAGATGCTGGCGGCAAACCTGGGCAAGCCGCTGACATCGATTCCCGATCCCTTCGGCACCCATGAAAGCTTCGGCCATCACATGAACGCCCGGCTGCGGTCGTTCCTGGATCATTTCGGCTTTCGCTACGAGTTCATGAGTTCGACGGAAACCTACAAGTCGGGGCGGTTCGACGAAGCGCTGCTGCGGATTTTGAAAAACTACGACAAGGTGATGGCGGTGATGCTGCCGACGCTGGGCGAGGAACGGCAGCAGACCTATTCGCCGTTTCTTCCGGTCTCGCCGCGTTCGGGCAAGGTGCTGCTGGCCAAGGTCGTCGGTCACGATGTCGCCAAGGGCACCATCACCTATGTCGAGGAAGACGGCAGCGAGGAAACCGTTCCCGTCACAGGCGGCCACTGCAAGCTGCAATGGAAGCCGGACTTCGGCATGCGCTGGGCGGCGCTGGGCGTGGATTATGAAATGTTCGGCAAGGATCACCTGGCCCAGGCGCCGCTGTATGACGCCATCTGCAAGATCGCCGGCGGCACCCCGCCGCAGCAGCTGGTCTATGAACTGTTCCTGGATGATTCCGGCCAGAAGATTTCCAAGTCCAAGGGCAACGGCATCACCATCGAGCAGTGGCTGACCTATGGCTCGGCGGAATCCCTGGCGCTGTTCATGTTCCAGAAGCCCAGGACCGCCAAGCGGCTGTTCTTCGACGTGATCCCCAAGGCGGTGGACGAGTATATCGCCCATCTCGACAGCTATCACGCCGCCGAGACCACCGACGCGCAGCGGCTGGAAAATCCCGTCTGGCATATCCATGGCGGCAAGGTGCCGGACGAGCGCTATCCGGTGAGCTTTGCGCTGCTGCTCAACCTGGTGTCGGCGTCCAACGCCAACACCCGCGAGGTGCTGTGGGGCAACATCCGCGCCTATGCCCCGGGCGCGACGCCGCAAGCAAATCCCGGCCTCGACAGGCTGGTGGGCTATGCGCTGCGTTACTACGAAGACTTTGTGAAGCCGACCAAGGTGTTTCGCAGCCCCGACGACAAGGAGCGCGCCGCGTTGGCCGATCTTGCCGACAGGCTGGAAAAGCTGGGCGACGAACGCGACGGCAAGGCGGTGCAGGACATCGTGTACGAGGTCGGCAAGGTGCATGCCTTCGAGCCGCTGCGCGCCTGGTTCGGCGCCTTGTACGAAGTGCTGCTGGGCCAGACCCAGGGCCCGCGCTTCGGCTCCTTCGCGGCTTTGTTCGGCACTCGCGAGACCGCAGCGATGATCCGGCAGGCGCTGAATGGCGACTTCTTGAAATGAAGCGCATGCTTCTCGCGCTGGCGTTGCTGGTCTCGCCCGCTGCGGCCGCCACCACCGACGACATCTTCGCGGTCTATGCCCGCGGCGATTACGAGCAGGCCGCCCGCATCGGCGAGGCGGCGCACACCGCTTCCGGCTATGCCATCGCCGCCCGTGCCATCCTGGCCGACGATGTGCTGCGCGAGACGCCCTGCATGGAATGCCTGCAGCGGGCGGAGGCCCTGGCCCGCCAGGCCATCGCCGCCGATCCGAAGAATGCGTTCGGCCAGGTCTGGCTGGCGGTGGCGCTGGGCTATCAGTCGCGCATCACCGGCGCGGTCAAGGCGCGGCTGCGCAACACGCCCGCCGAGTCCAAATCGGCGCTGGACCTTGCGGTGCAGGAGGATCCGAAAAATCCCTATGCCGTGTCGGCGCTGGGCGGCTGGCATATCGAGGTGGTGCGCGGCGGCGGCGCCTTCCTGGCGCGCACCCTGTATGGCGCCACCGAGGCCGAGGCGCTGGCATTGTTCGACCGCGCCGTGAAGCTCGACCCCACCAACGCCGCACTGCATTACCAGATCGCCTTGTCGCTGCTGGGCTTTGACGGCGAGAAATATCATGGCCGCATCCAGACGGAGCTGCGTGGCGCGATCACCGGCAAGGCCGACACGGCGTACGAGAAAAAAATCCAGGACCGGGCCAACGATCTGCTTGGCCTGGTGAACCATGGCCCCCATGATGCGCTGGACGCACGGGTGCGGAAATATCAGGGCTATCCCGGCTAGGAGGCGAGTGTTGCGCAAACTGGTGATCCTTCTGACCTGTGTGCTGCTGGCAGGCTGCTGGCAAAGCCGCTCGCGGCCCTATCTCACCGTGCAGTCGCTGGCGCCGTTCCCGGCCGGCGCCGTCACCGAGACCGATCCGGATGGCCGGGTGACCCACTACACGCTCAGGAAAGTTGCGCGCGGCCGCTACCGCATGACCCAGACCGATCGCGGCCAGGATTTCGGCGAGGGTTTCGAGCTGGGCTTCTTCCCGCTGCCGGGCGCGCCGTCGCATGTGCTGGTCTATGGCGCGGCGGCGCTCGACCATCCGCGGGGCGACGAGCTGCTGCGCTATTACGGGTTGATGGTGATCACCGGCCCGAAAAGCGCCGAGGAGATCCGTCCCGACTGCGACAAGGATGCCAGGGCCGCGCGCGCCGCCGGTGTCCGCGCCGGCAAGGATGGCGCCTGCACCTTCGGCACCCGCGCCCAGCTGGAAAAGGCTTTGCTGGCGCTGTGGAAGAGCGGGAAGAAGCCGCAATACCGCTACCGGCTGGGCGGCTGATCAACTGTCTCCCGGCGCCGCGCCTTGCACGGCGGGCTTGCGGTCGATCCCCGCCACCGATCCCAGCGACGCCGCGATGACACAGGCAATGGCGACGCATTGCAGCGCCGTCAGGGTCTCGCCCAGCAGGACCAGGCCGAACAGGGCGGCGATGGCGGGCTCCACGCTCATCAGGATGCCGAAGGTGCGCTGGGGCAGGCGCCCCATCACGAACATCTCCAGGCTGTAGGGCAGAGCGCTGGACAGGATCGCCACGAACAAGGCGCGCGGCAGCATCGCGAGGTCCAGCAGATGCGCGCCCGCCGTGCTGATGCCGAACGGCAGCACCACCAGCGCCGCGATCATCATCCCGAAAGTGGTGGCGCGCGCCCCGCCCAGGGCGCCGGCGCGTTTGCCGAATATGATGTAAAGCCCCCAGCAGACGCCCGCCGCCAGCGCGAACAGCACCCCGCGCGGATTGACGCTGCCATGCACGTTGGGCGCACACATCAGCCCGACGCCCAGCACCGCCAGCGCCACCCAGGCCAGGTCGCGCGCGCGGCGCGAATCCAGCACCGCCACCGCCAGCGGCCCGGTGAATTCCAGCGCCACCACCACGCCCAGCGGCACGGTCTTGAGCGCGGTGTAGAAACACAGATTCATCACCCCCAGGATGACGCCATAGGGCAGCACCAGCCTGAGCGCGGACCAGGACAGCGTCATGCGCCAGGACCGCAGCACCAGCATCAGGATCGCCGCCGCCAGCACCACGCGCAATGTCACCGCCCCTTCGGCGCCTACGCTGGCGAACATCTGCTTGGCCAGCGCGGCGCCGATCTGAACCGACACCATCGCGGTGAAGGTCAAAGCAAGCGGCAAGGCGTTGCCCGATGGCTGGTCCGCGCCCGTCATTGTTTACTGGCTGGCCCAGATGATGCGATGGACAAACGCCACTTCGCTCAAGGCGAAGCCGCGATCCTCGAAGGCGGGATTGAAGCTTTTCAGCTCGATGCGCTGGGCCGTGATGCGGCCCAGCTGCTTGGCCATGACTTCGCCGCCATGGGTCTTGACCACCACACGGTCGCCGCGCCGCAGGCTGCCCGAAGGCGACACCACGATGCGGTCGCCGTCCCGATAGACCGGCAGCATGGAGTCGCCGGTGATCTCCAGGGCATAGCAATGCTCGTCCGCGATTTCCGGAAAGGCGATGTCCTCCCAGCCGGAGCCGGCGGGAAAGCCGGCATCGTCGAAATAACCGGCAGCGCCCGCCTGGGCCATGCCGATCAGGGGCACCATGCGGGCCCGTGCCGACCGCCCCGCGCCGCCGCTCACCAGGGCGACGAAGTCCTCCAGCGACGCCCCGGTGGCCGACAGCACCTTGGCCAGGCTCTCGGTCGAGGGCCAGCGCAGCTTTCCATTGGCGGTGCCGCGCTTGGACTTGTTAAAGGTGGTGGGGTCCAGCCCGGCAAGCTTGGCCAGGCCGGAAGGCGACATGCCATGCCGGGCGGCGAGGGCGTCGATGGCGCGCCAGATTTGCGGGTGTGTGAGCATGGGTTTAGGAATCAAACCGGTTTTTACGGCTATTATTCCTATAATAGAGACATGCCGGGTTCCCGTCCAGAGGGTCCGGCCGGCCAAACAGGAAGGACGCGGCCCGTGAGCATTTTCGATCTTGGCGCCCGGCTGGTGCGGCAACTGCCCCCCGAGACCGCCCACAACGCCACCCTGGCGCTGCTGGGGGCGATGGGGCCCCTGCTGCCGGCGGCAGCACCCGACGACCCCCGCCTGGCGGTGCGGGCCTTCGGGCTCGATTTCCCCAACCCGGTCGGGCTGGCGGCGGGCTTCGACAAGAATGCGGACGTCCCTGATGCCATGGCCCGGTTCGGCTTCGGCTTCGTGGAATGCGGCACCGTCACGCCGCGTCCGCAAACCGGCAACCCGCGCCCGCGCCTGTTCCGGCTGGCGCAGGATCGCGCCGTCATCAACCGCATGGGCTTCAACAATGGCGGCTGCGCCGTGGCGGCGAAAAATCTCGCCCGCCGCACGGGAAAGGGCATCGTCGGCATCAATGTCGGTGCCAACAAGGACAGCGCCTATCGCATCGCCGACTATGCCCTGTGTTTTTCGGAGCTGGGCGAACTGGCCGACTATGTCACCGTCAATGTCTCCTCGCCCAATACGCCGGGCCTGCGCGGCCTGCAGAACCGCGAGGAGCTGACGCGCCTGCTGGACACCATGACCGACACGCGCGCCAGGCTTCAGCACAGGCCCATCCTGCTCAAGATCGCGCCCGACCTCGACGAGGCCGCGCTGGACGAGATCGCGGCCGTGGTGCGCGCCAGCGGCATCGAGGGCCTGATCGTCTCCAACACCACCATTGCCCGCCCTCCGTTGAAATCCCCGCACGCAAACGAAACCGGCGGCCTGTCCGGTGCGCCGCTGCTGGCGCCGTCCACCCGCGTCCTGGCCCAGATGCACCAGCGCCTGAACGGCGCGGTAACGCTGGTCGGCGCGGGCGGCATCGCCTCGGGTGAGGACGCCTGGGCCAAGATCCGCGCCGGCGCGGCGCTGGTGCAGCTCTATACGGCGCTGGCCTTTGAAGGGCCGTCGCTGGTGGCGCGCATCAAGCGCGAGTTGCTGGCCTGCATGACACGCGACGGTTTTGCGAATGTGACAGACGCGATCGGGAGAAATTGACGGCGCGTCACGTTCGACTACAGTCGCGCCGATGGACAAGTCCCGCCGCGAGCAGACCAAGGCCCAGAACCGCGAAACCATTCTGACGGCGGCGCGCGGCGTCTTTGCCGCGATGGGCTTCGCCGCCGCCAGCGTCCGCGACATCATCCGCGCCACGCCGCTGGCCTCGGGCACCTTCTACAATTACTTCAAGTCCAAGGAGGAAGTGTACCAGGCGCTGCGCGACGATGTGGCGCTCGCCGTCCGCCCCCAGTTGCGCGAGGCGCGCGCGCAGGCCGACACCGCCGAAGCCTTTCTTTCCGGCACCTTCCGCACATTCTTCCGCTTCATCGCCGAGCGCCGCGGCGAAGCGCAGCCCGCGCCGGAAACCAGCCGCTTCCGCATGGATTCGCCCGAAGTGCTGGCGGGCTTCGTCGAACTGAAGGATGACATCGCGGCGGCATCGGCGCGCGGGTTGCTGCCGGCGGTGGATGAAGATTTCCTGAGTGCGGCGCTGGCGGGCGTGGCACTGGAGATGGGCGAACTGGTCAAGGCCGGCGCCGATGTCGAAACCGCCACCGCCTTCGCCACCGCGCTGTTCCTGGGCGGGCTGCCGGCGCTGCCGGTCGTTACGGGCGACTAGCAGTCGTTTGTGTCGTGGAAGCGGGTCAGGTCCACCAGGCGGTGGCCGTCCGCCGTCACGCTGATCACGTCCACGAAGCGCTGGTTCCACGCGATCTCGTCGGCCCAATAGGCATGGCGGGCATAGATGCGGTCGGCCAGGATTTCGTCCAGTCCGTTCAGCATCACCACGATCTCCATGTCCTGGTCCTGCATGTCCTGTCCTGTCAGGCCGTAGAGCGGGCTGTCGGCATCGATGGGATGCATCACCGTCCAGGACAAGGCGAACAGCGAATTGGACGAGCGCATCAGCTTCAGTTCCTGGAAGCGGCGCATGGTGACGCCTTCCATTGTGGTGTGCTGGCGCGCCAAAGTGACGGTGATGGAGGCGTCCATGATGGCCTCGCCGCGCTGGTTGGCGGTGCGGAACATCAGGGTGGGCACACCGTCGAACGGCGCCACCACCGCGACATTGCTGAACACGACGCGCGCGAAAGGCCGCGAGAAGCGGGCGAAGATGATGCCGGTGAACAAGGCGATGGTCAGGATGCCGCTGAAGCTTTCCACCGTCACCAGCAGGTTGGCCCACAGCGTTTTGGGCGCCATCACGCCATAGCCCAGGGTGCCCAGGGTCTGCACCGAAAAGAAGAAGGCGTCGGCAAAGCTGCCCGGCCGGGCATTGGCGATGCCGCCGCGGTCCAGCACATACAGGCAGGCGAAGCACAGATTGACCACCACAAAGGCCGCCGCCAGCTGCGCGAAGAACCACGGCCAGGAGGCGGTGAGGATATTGTGGTAGAAGTCCATGAAGCGGCCGCTGTCCTGGCCTTTCACCAGCGCGGCGCGCTGGCCGCGCGGCAGCCTGGCGACGCTGCGCATGGACGGCGCCACCTTGCGGATCAGGTTTTCCTGCGGTTCCGGGGGAAGCGTCATGCGCGCGCGGCGGCGGCCAGGTATTCGGCCCAGATGCGCGTCTCTTCCGCGCCCAGCTTGTGCAGGTAATCCCAGCTGAACAGGCCGCTGTCATGGCCGTCGTCAAAGCCGATGCGCACGGCGTAATTGCCCACCGGCTCCAGCCCGTCGATCTTCACGTCTGCCTTGCCGGTGAGAATGGTCTTGGGGCCGCCATGGTTGCGGATTTCGGCGCTGGGCGATTCCACCCGCAGATATTCGGCGCGCAGTTCGAACCTCGCGCCGTCATCGAACGCCACGGTCAGCACGTCGCGCCCCGGATTGAGGCGAATTTCACTGGGCCACGGATTGGAAGGGGCCATCAGTGCCGCTCGTCATCGGTGAGCTGCCGCGCTTCATCGGCCAGCATGATCGGCACCCCGCCGCGGATGGGATAGGCCAGCCCCGAAGCCTTGGACACCAGCTCCTGCTTGTCGCGGTCATAGTGGAGCGTGGTCTTGGTCAGCGGGCAGACCAGGATTTCGAGCAGTTTGGGATCGGTGTTCATGTCAGTTGATCGTTGTGGGACCGGCTTCGCCGCCCATCTCCAGAAGCGCCATCAGGGTCGAGGCGCGGTCCTGGAAGCTGTTGGCCTCCAGCAGCGCCTGCTTCTCGGCCGGATCGAAGGGGCACATCATGGCCAGGGCGTTGATCAGCGCCTCGCCCGGCGCGTTCATCACGCTTTTCCAGTCCGCCTTCATGTCGCGGGTGTTGAGATAGGCCTTCAGCGCCGCCAGCAGCCGCTCGCGCGGGAAATCCTCGTCCGGGGTCTGGGCCAGGTCGCCGGCAAAGGCCCCGAAATCGGTGAAGCCGGCGCGCCACGGCGTGGTGGTGTCCATCTCGGCGGTCAGACGGAAACGGCAGATGCCCTGCAGGGTGAGCAAATAGCGATTGTCCTCGGTCTCGCGGAACGAGACGATCTTGCCGGCGCAGCCCACCAGCGACAGTTTGGGTTTCAGCACCGTGTCTTCATGCTCGGATGGCTGGATCATGCCGATCAGCCGGTCGCCCATCAGCGCGTAATCCACCATCTCCAGATAGCGGGGCTCGAAGATGTTGAGCGGCAGCGCCCCGCGCGGCATCAGCACGGCGCCGGTCAGGGGAAACAGCGGCAGCGATTTGGGCAGGTCGGAATAGGAATGATAATAGCGCGGCATCAGGGTTTCGCTTTTGGACGGACATCGGTGGTGCCGATATCGGCCTGCACCTTCCAGGCGCCGTCTTCCTTCACCCACACTGTCACATAATGGCCGGTGTCGGTGCCGGTCTTCGCATCGACCAGTTTCCAGGTCCCGTCCGTCCAGCCCATCTTGCCGTCGGCAGACACCGCGCCGGCCGTGGGCGCCCAGGTCAGTTTCGGGCCGCTCGCATCCGCCTTGGGCGCGGCTGCGGCCTTGCCGATGGCGGGGCCGCCATGCTCGCCATACAGGCGGGCGGTTTTGGCGCTGCTGAACCAGAAGGCATAGGGGATGCCTTTTTCCACCGACAGCGCCGAGAAGGCGCGGTCCGCCGCCATCACGTCATTGTCCGATGCGAACGCCGGAGCGGTGAAAGCGATCGACAGTGCGGTGGCCAGCACCAGCTTCATGAGAACAGGATTCCCGACAGCTTCTTGCGGCCCTCCACGGTGCGCGGATCCGTGAAACCCATCGCTTCGAACAGGGTGACCAGCTGCTTGCGCGCCGCTTCCTCGTTCCATTTGCGGTCCAGCTTCACCAGCGCTAGCAGCTGCTCGACGGCGCCATCGCGGTCGCCGGCCGCATCCAGCGCGGTGGCCAGGTCATAGCGCGCCTGGTGATCCTTGGGGTCGGCTTCCAGCTTGCCGCGCAGCGCCGCGATCTCGCCTGTCTCTGGCCCCTCCTGCAGGTTCAAGGCGCCTTCCTTCAGCTTCAGTTCGGCCTCGACGGCGCGGATGGCGTCATCCTGCTCGCCGCCCGGCTTGACCATCTGCAAGGTCGCCTTGGCCCGCTCGACATCGCCGCCCGTCAGATAGGCCCGCGCCAGCCCCGCCACCGCTTCGGGATGGCCGGGCTCGTCCTGCAGCACATGGCCGTAAGCCTGCGCCGCCATGGCGAAGTCGCCCGCCGCCAGCGCCTCGGCCGCCACTGCCAGCACCTCGGCGGTGTGTTCCGGGCCGCCATGGTGATGGTCGTGGTCGCCGTGATCGTGGCCAGCATGATCATGAGCTTCGCCGCCCGCCAGCCCGGCGACGAAGGCCTTGATCTGGCTTTCGGGAATCGCGCCCATGAAGCCGTCCACCGGCTGGCCGTTGCGGAAGGCATAGACGGTGGGAATGGACTGGATGCGCAGCTGCTGGGCGATTTCCGGATTCTCGTCGATGTTGATCTTGACCAGCTTCACCGCGCCCGCGGCCGCGTCGACGGCGGCTTCCAGCGCCGGGCCCAGCGTCTTGCAGGGGCCGCACCAGGGCGCCCAGAAATCCACGATCACCGGCACTTCGCGGCTGGCCTCCAGCACGTCGGCGGCGAAGGTCGCCAGGCCGGAATCCTTGATGTGGGGGCTGCTGCCCTTGGCCGCGTTCTGGACGGGCTGGGAAGTGACGGGACGCCCGCCGGGACCGATCAATGCCATGTCTGGTGTTTTCCGTGCGTTTCTGACGGAAAGATGGTCATTCCCAGCCGGAATTGGAAGAGCTGCTGAGCCGTCTTTGCCAGGCCCACAGGACCGGCGTCACCGCCAGTTCCATCATCAGCGGCACGATGACCGACAGCCCCCAGGCGTCCAGCCGCACCGCCAGCGCCAGCCGCGCCAGCCCGCCCAGCACCACGATAGCCGCCAGCAGCCCGAAGGCGCGGCCCTGGCGGTCGATCTGGGGAATCAGCGACCAGAAACCCAGCCCGATCCCCAGCAGCAACCCGCTGAGATAGGCGACATGCGTCAGCGCGGACGGCGCGCCGGCCAGCGCCAGCAGGGTAGGGCGGAAGGCGCCCAGCGCGCCGGCCGTCACCGGAACAAGTCCGGCGACGGCAACGGCGACTTGAAGAAAGCGCTTTTCGATCAGGGCACCAGCTTTGCAATCCAGTTCGGCAACGCAAAGGCGGCCGCATGGATGCTCGGATTGTAATAGTCGCAGTTCAGCTTGGACTTCTTGTAGCCCTTCGCCGCCTTCTTGATGCCCGACGCGGTGCCCAGCGCCTTGCCGCCCTTGCTGGCCCAGCTCAGCGCCATGAAGCCGCCGATATAGGTCGGCACCACGCTGAGATAGAGGCCCGACTTGGGGAAGAAGCGCGCCAGCTCGGTCAGCGCCTCGGTGATCTCCCAGGGCTGGTAGAAGGGCACGCCGGTCTGGAAGGTGGCATAGCCGCCCTTCTTCAGGGCGCCCTTCACCCGGTCATAGAAGGTTTCGCCGAACAGCGCCTTGCCGGGACCGACCGGATCGGGACGGTCGGCGATGATCAGGTCGAAGCGGTTCTTGCTCTCCTTGCGGCCTAGATATTCAAAGGCGTCGGCAACGACCACCTTCATGCGCTTGTCCTTGAAGGCCTTGGCGTTGATGCCGCCGAACAGCTTCTTGCACAGCTCGATCACCCGGCCGTCGATATCGACCAGCACCACTTCCTTGACGCCCTTGTGCTTCAGCGCCTCGTCGGCGATCGACAGGTCGCCGCCGCCCACGATCATCACCCGCTCGACCTTGCCATGCTCCAGGATGGGCAGGTGGGTGAGCATGTCGGCATAGGCGCTCTCGTCGCGGTCGGTGATCTGTACGATGTCGTCCAGTGTCATGACGCGGCCATTGGCGACCGTGTCGAAGATGCGGATGTGCTGGAACTGGCTCTTCTCGTCCGCCAGCACCTTGGTGATCTCCATCTGCTGGGCGTAGCCCTTGTGCAGCCGCTCGGTGGCGAGCTTGGACGTCGTGGATGCCTTGGTCTGGGTCGGCTGGGGCTGCGGACGGGCCATAACGTTTCCTTAAGGGATGTGACAAGGATCGCGTATAGGGCCGCCGCGCCGCGCTGTCTACCGCATGCGCGCGACGCGTTTAAGGCCCATTTGGCGCATGTTTCCTCACCTGCGCGGCCACCTGCGGCAGCGCGTGAAAGGCCCGGCGCCAAATCGTTGCAGGACATGGCGGACAAAAAACTTTCCCCGGGGGGAATTTTTTTCTTGCATGGGGGGGCAGCAGGCCCTATTTCCACTGCGACCCCGCGAGGAAAAAAGCGGGACAAAGCGGTATACGGGTGACCCCGTCTGCCGCTTTCTTCTTTAGGCGCGTCCGGAAGTCCGTAAGGCCAAGGCGTAGGTGTCAACTCCAAGACGGGTAGGTGCTTTGATGGCTCG
>JAQGLO010000091.1 GCA_028292825.1 Alphaproteobacteria bacterium
TTGACGATCTCCAGCGCCGCCTGGAAGGTCGCGTCATTGGTGGCGATGCCGCGGATCACTTCCACCAGCTGCATCAGCGGCACCGGGTTCATGAAATGCAGGCCAATGAAGCTTTCGGGCCGGTCGGTGACCGACGCCAGCCGTGTCACGGAAATGGACGAGGTGTTGGTGGCGATCATCGCCTTGTCCGAGATCCGCTTGCACAGATCCTGAAAGATCTTCTTCTTGATGACTTCGTCTTCGGTGGCGGCCTCGATCACCAGGTCGCGGTCGCGCAGATCGTCCAGGCTTTCGGTGATGCGGATGCGCGCCAGCGCCGGCGCGATCTGGTCTTCGCTGATGACGCCCTTGGCGGCTTGGCGCTGCATGTTTTTCTGCACCCGCTCGATGGCCTTGCCCAGCGCATCCTTGTTGATGTCGTCCAGCACCACATCATAGCCGGCCAGGGCCAGCACATGTGCAATCCCGGTACCCATCTGGCCCGCGCCGACCACGCCGATTTTTTCAACTGTCATGGAATTCGCCTTTACTTGTAGCCGCGCTTGCCGAGTTCTTCGTCCAGTTCGGGCAGCGCCTTGAACAGATCCGCCACCAGTCCGTAATCCGCCACCTGGAAAATGGGGGCGTCCTCATCCTTGTTGATGGCGACGATGACCCTGGAATCCTTCATGCCGGCCAGATGCTGGATGGCGCCGGAAATGCCCACCGCGATATAGAGGTCGGGCGCCACCACCTTGCCGGTCTGGCCCACCTGATAATCATTGGGCACATAGCCCGCATCGACCGCGGCGCGCGACGCGCCCACCGCGGCATGCAGCTTGTCGGCGATGGAATCCAGCAGCTTGAAATTCTCGCCCGAGCCCAGGCCGCGTCCGCCGGAGATGACGATCTTGGCGGATGTCAGTTCAGGCCGTTCGGATTTCGACAAGGCCTCGCCGGCGAAGGATGAGAGCTGCGGATCGGCGGCGGCGGCGATTTTTTCCACCGTGGCGCTGCCGCCCTCCGCAGCAGCGTTGAATGTCGTGGTGCGCACGGTGATGATCTTCTTGCCCGCGGGCGCCTGCACGGTCTCGATGGCGTTGCCGGCATAGATGGGCCGTTCGAAGGTATCGGGCGCCACCACCTTGATGATTTCCGACACCTGCGGCGTGTCCAGCTTCGCCGCCACGCGCGGCAGGAAATTCTTTCCGCTGGTGGTGGCTGGCGCGAGGATGGCGTCATACGGCGCGGCCAGCGACAGGATCAGCGCTTCCATCGGCTCGGCCAGTTGCTTGGCATAGATCGCAGCATCAGCCAGCAGCACTTTCTCGACACCTGCGATCTTGGCAGCAGCCTCGGCGACAGCGGCGCAATTCTCGCCCGCCACCAGCACATGCACCGGCGATGACACCTGGGCCGCCGCCGTCACCGTCTTGTGGGTAGCGTCCTTCAAGGACAGGTTATCGTGTTCGGCAATGACGAGGCTGGTCATGGCAGCGCTCCGTCGGCCTTCAGTTTGTCCAGCAGCTCGCCGACAGTGGCGACCTTGATGCCGCCGCCGCGTTTGGGCGGCTCTGACACTTTCAGCACCTTGAAGCGCGGCGTCACATCGACGCCCAGATCGGCGGGGGACTTTTCCGCGATGGGTTTCTTTTTGGCCTTCATGATGTTCGGCAGCGAGGCATAACGCGGCTCGTTCAGCCGCAGGTCGGTGGTCATCACCGCCGGCAATTTCACTTCGACCGTCTGCAGGCCGCCATCGATCTCGCGGCTGATCCTGGCCGAGCCATCGCCCAGCTCCAGCGCATGGGCGAAGGTGCCCTGCGGCCAACCCAAAAGGGCGGCCAGCATCTGGCCCACCTGGTTGGCATCGTCGTCGATCGCCTGCTTCCCGGTGATGACAAAGCCGGGCTGTTCTTCATCGACCAGCGCCTTGAGGATCTTTGCCACCGCCAGCGGCTCGACCGGACCGTCGACCTTCACCAGGATGCCCCGGTCGGCGCCCATGGCCAGGGCGGTGCGGATGGTTTCGCTGGCCTGTTGCGGACCAATGGACACGACGATCACTTCGGTCGCCTTACCCTTTTCCTTCAGGCGCACGGCTTCCTCGACGGCGATCTCGTCGAACGGGTTCATGGACATCTTGACGTTGGCCATGTCCACGCCGCTCTGGTCGGCTTTCACCCGGACCTTCACATTGTAGTCAATCACCCGCTTGACGGGCACCAGGACCTTCATGGTGTTTCTTTGATTCCCAATGGACGTCGTTCGGGCCTCACGCGGCCCCCCGTCCTGCTCTTGTGCGGTGCAAAAATTAGGCGTGTGGCCATCCCACTGTCAACGAATGGAGCGCCCAGTCCGCTGCATTGCAGCGAACACGGTAAATTCGTGACACTGCGTCATCCTGACACACGCACGGGCTCGCCCCTCGCGCGGTAACGCACTGGAATGGGGAGGTGGCCGTAGCAGCCCTAGGGCCAGCGAAGGCCGGGGCTACTTGAGGGACGTCAGGAAGGCGACGACGTTGGCCTGCTGGGTTTTGCTGGTGATGCCGGCGAACTGCATCTTGGTGCCGGGAACCATGCGCTGGGGGCCCGAGACCCACTTGGTCAGGGTGGCTTCGTTCCAGACGATACCGGACTTCTTCAGGGGGGCGGAATAGGCAAAGCCCGGCTGGCTGGCGGCTTTGCGGCCGACCACGCCAAACAGATTGGGGCCCAGTCCGTCGCCGCCGCCCTTGTCGTCGGTGTGGCAGACGGCGCAGCGCTTGAAGACATTGGCCCCCGCCTTGGCATCGCCCGCCGCATTGGCGGCCATGGTGGTGCCAGCCAGCAGCGCCAGCGCGATCACAGTTTTGCCAAGCATGGAAAAGACCTTTTTGCGGGTGCCCCTAACAGGCCCCTCCATACCCCATCTTGCCGGCGAATCCAGCGGATTTATGGTCGCTGGCAGCCTGCGAGCGCTATCAGGCGCCACGCAGCCGCAGGGTCCAGTCGTACAAGGCCTGCATCAGCAGGCCGATGAACTTGCCGGTGGCCTCGTCCTTCAGGCTGCCGTCCGGCGCGAACTTGCCCGCCGCCTGGCCGATCAGCACCTCCGGCCGGTTCACCGCCAGCATGTTCAGCGCCAGGCAGGTCTGGCGCAGCTGCAACTGGCTGCGCACTGTCGCCATCACCCCGGCGCTGGCGCCCAGCATGGCCACCGGCTTGCCATCGAAGGGCGAGCTGGAAGGCGGGCGCGACACCCAGTCGATGGCATTCTTCAGGACGCCCGGCATGCCGTAATTGTATTCGGGAGTGGCGAACAGCAGCGCGTCGGCTTCCAGGACCTGGCGCTTCAACACCGCCACGGCCGCGGGTTCGCCGGCTTCGCGGACATCCTCATTGTACAGTGGGATGTCTCCAATGGCGCCTTCGCGGATGGTCATGCCGTCCGGCGCGCGGGCGATGGCGGCGTTCATCGCCATGCGGTTGAACGAACCCTTGCGCAGCGAGCCGCAGATCGCCAGCACCTGAATCGACGGCTTGTCAGTCATGGGATCGCGTCCTTGTTGTCTGCGTCATGGTGGCGGTGCGAAGCACAAATGTAAAACTTCCGTCGCCTCCGGTTGCCTGTACAATCCAGGCATGAGCGAACTGGTGCAGAGTTTTTCCCGCGCCGCCCATGCGGCGCGCGACATGGAGGCTTTGCGCCTGCTGCTGACCGGTGCGGCACAAAGGCTGGGCTTCCACCACCTGATGCTGCAGGGCGCGAGCGGTGCCGTGTGGCTGACCGACATGCCGCCCGCCTGGCAAGCGCCCCAAGGGGACGCCGCCCTGGCGGCGGCTTCGCAATGCTACGCGCCGTTCCTGTGGAGCGACATTCCGCGCCTGATCGCCTGCACGCCGGCGCAGCGTGCCTTCCTGGATGATGCCGCGCTGGCAGGGCTGGGGGCCGCGGTGACGGTGCCGGTGCACCGTGCCCGCGGCGCCGACGATGCCGGCAGCTACAGCATCTTTGCCGGGGCCTGCACCTTCGCGATGAAGACGGAGGTGGCACTGCCGCTCGCCTCGCTGGCGGCGGCGCACTACGTCGGCGCGCAGGCCTTCGACGCCGCCGAGCGGCTGCGCCTGCCCAGGCCCGCCAACAATGCCCACGAGCCGCATTTGACGCCGCGCCAGCGCGACTGCGTGGCGCTGGTGGCGCAGGGCAAGAGCGACTGGGAGATCGGCCGCTTGCTGGGGATCAGCGATTCCACCGTCCACAAGCATGTCGAGGACGCCAAGCGCCGCTTCGGCGTCTCCACCCGCATCCAGCTGGTGGTGCGCTCGCTGCGCGATGCGCGGCTGAGTTTCGCAGAAGTGATCGACAGCTAGGCGTTGACCAGTTCGACCTGCACCACATCGGTGCGCGCCACTTCAAAGGTCGCGGCGCAGATGCCCAGATAGAATTCCCAGTTGCGCAGGAATTGCTGGTCATGGCCCAGCGCCCTTATGGCGGGTTCCTGGGCCTGCATCCGCACCAGCCATTCACGCAGGGTGCGGGCATAGTCCTTGCCGAAGCCGAAGGCGCCGGCGAATTTCAGCCCCGCCTTTTCGGCTTCCTCGCGGAAGCGCTGCAGGCTGGGCAGCATGCCGCCGGGAAAGACATAGTGGCGGATGAAGTCGCTGCGGGTGCGATAGCCGGCGAACAGCTCGTCCTGGATGGTGATGGTCTGGATGATGGCGCGGCCGCCGCGCTTCAGTCTTTCCGCCACGGTGGCGAAATACTGGGGCCAGTAATGCTCCCCCACCGCCTCGAACATCTCGATGGAGACGATGTTGTCGAAGGTGCCTTTGGTAAGACGATAATCTTCCAGCTTGATGTCGGCGGCGCCCTTCAGCCGGGCGGTGGCGAATTTGTGCTGGGCCGGCGAGATGGTGAGGCCGGTGACATTGTGATGGTCCGCCACCGCGCGTTCGGCAAAGCCGCCCCAGCCGCAACCGATTTCCAGCACCGACGCCTTCTTTTCGGCGAACTTGGACAGGATGCGCTCATACTTGTTCTGCTGGGCCCGGTAGAGGTCGCCGGTGCCGTCATACAGCGCCGAGGAATAGGTCATGCTGGGATCCAGCCACAGCGAATAGAAGTCGTTGCCGACATCGTAGTGATCCTTGATGTTGCGCGACGATCCCTTGATGGAATTGCGCCGCACAAAGGCATTGTGGATCACAAAGCCGATGCGGTTGATCAGGTTGCCGTCCGAGAAATCGTCGAAATGGTCCAGGTTCAGCAGGAACAGCCCCACCAGATTCTCGACGCTGTCGGTGTCCCAGGCGCCGGCGATATATTCTTCGCCCAGCCCGATATCGCCCCGCGCCATGATCCGGCGCAGCACGTCCCATTCATGGATGTGAAAGCGCGCCGCCGGGCCGGGATGGACGCCCTTGCAGAGCGTCACCTCGCCGGTGGGCGAGATGAACTCCAGGGAGCCATATTCCAGCGAGCCGATGGCCTTGCGCCAGCTTTTCTCGATGTAGGATGCGGGGATCAAGGACATCGCGGCTATTTCCCACAAAAGACAGCGCCGAAGATTATGCTTAGGCGCGGCTCAAAACAATTCCGCCGGCAGGGGAGTGACAAAGCCCGGTACACGCGCGGGTTTTTGCTGCATTGCGGCCGGAGCGACCCCGGGCAGGCCCCAAGGCACAGTCGCACCCAGGCCCCTGGCCACCGCCACGGCACTGGCAAGGCCGTCCTCGTGGAAGCCGTGCCCCAGATAGGCCCCGGCAAACCAGGTGCCCCGCACCCCCTGCAGGTCTGCGACCTTGGCTTGGGCCGCGACCGCGGCAGTATCGAACACCGGATGGTCGAATTGCGCGGTATCGAACACCAGTTCGTCCGCGATCGCCCGGGTCGGGTTCAAGCTGACGAACAAGGGGCGGCTGTCATCGATCCCCTGCAGCCGGTTCATCCAGTAGGTGACGCCGATCCTGGGACGCAGGAAGTCGCCGTCGGAATTGTAGACCCAGCTCGCCCAGCAGCGCTTGCGCCGGGGCATCAGGCTGGTGTCGCGGTGCAGCACGGCGACATTCTTCTGGTAGCGGAAGGGCGCGAGCGCGGCGCGCTCGGCGGCGCTGGCGTCTTCCAGCAACGCCAGGGTCTCGTCGCCATGGCTGGCCATCACCACCTGGTCATAAAACTCGCTGCCGCCCTGGCTGTCGCGGACCTGCACCTTGCCGCGTCCCGGCCCAAAGGTGAGACGCGCCACGGAGACGGCGCCGCAATTGACCCGGATGCGGTCCGAAAAGGAGGCGGTCAGGCGGCGGACGTATTCCTGCGATCCGCCGGTGACGGTGCGCCATTGTGGCTGGCCGCTATAGGACAGCAGATGGTGGTTGGCGAAGAAGCGCACCAGCGTGGCGGCCGGGAAGTTCAACATCTCGGAAGGGGGGCAGCTCCAGATCGCGCCCGACATGGGCAGCAGGTAATAGCGGCGAAACCATTCCCCCAGTCCCAGATGACGGATCAGCCCGTCCAGGGTGAGGCCGGGATGACGCGCCACCGTCTCTTCGGCGCGGCTGTTGAAGGCCATCACATCGCGCACCAGTCCCGCGAAGCGCGGCCGCAGCAGGTTGCGGCGCTGGCCGAGCACGGCGTTCAGATTGCGCGCGCCCCATTCCAGCCAGCCATCCTTGATGGAGGCGGCAAAGGTCATGTCACTGGCGTGCGTCGGGACATCCAGCTGCGAGAAAAGTCCCGTCAGGTTGGGATAGTTGGGCTTGTTGAAGACGATGAAACCAGTATCGACCGGGATCGGCATGCCGTCATAATCCACGGTGACAGTGCGGCTGTGGCCGCCGATGCGCGGCGCCTTTTCATAGACCGTGATCTCATGCCTGGGGTGCAGCAGATAGGCGCTGCCCAGTCCTGAAATTCCCGTGCCGACAATTGCGATCTTGGCCATGGTTCCGCCTTTTGTGCACTGGTACGGGAGCGCGCAAAAGCCGGATCACCGGGAAATCCGTTTCCCCTGCGGCTGCGTATCAAGCACCAAAGGGAGAACGCAATGGCCTGGGTAATTGCATATGGTGTCTGCGCCCTGGTGATGGGCGGACTGGATTTCCTGTGGCTCAGCAGCACTTCGGGGCCGCTCTATCACCGCGCCGTCGGGGCCGTGATGGCCGAAAACCCCAACATGACGGCGGCGGTCGCCTTTTACCTGATCTATATCGTGGGGATATTGGTGTTTGCGGTGCGCCCGGCGCTGTCCAGCGGCGACTGGCGCGCAGCAGCCTTGTATGGCGCGCTGTTCGGCTTCTTCGCCTATGCCACCTATGACCTTACCAACCTGGCGACCCTGAAAGTCTGGTCGCTGCGGATTTCGCTCATCGACATGGCATGGGGCTCGGCTTTGACGGCAACCGCCGCAAGCGCGGCAGCATTCGCGGCAATCCGTCTGACAGCAAAGACCTAACTGTTGTTGGGCATGGCCTTGATCTGGTCGCCGCTGGCCTCGGTGGTGATCTCGTTCTTCGCCATGTCATAGCGCACCGCGCCGGCATCCAGCACCACCGTCTTTTCAGCCTTCCCGATGAGCGCCACCGATACCCTGGTGGGCTGGCCCTGTGGGTTCACTTCCACCTTCTGCACTGCCCCCACGATCTTGCCGCTGGAGTCCCGCACATTGGCGGTGGCGATTTTGGAAGGCGGATTGGTCATGGCGGACAGCATGGTCCCACTGTCGATCGCTGCGGTCTGAACCGACATGGTCGGTGCCGCGCTGGGCGGTGCATTCATCGCCACCATGTCCGGCGCCTGCTGCGCCACAGGTTGGGCAGGCGCCGCATTTTGCGATGCCTGCAAATTGAGCTGGCGGGTGGCTTCGATTTCCGCCCTGGTCGAATGCCCGGCCAGCGCGGGTGCGGCCGCGAACATTGCAAACGCAGCGCCGGTCATCAGGATGGTTTTCATGGGATCGCCTGTCGAAATGCCTCAAACTGGAAACGAGTCCGCGAAGGCCGTCGTTCCCGTATAATCTTTAAGGAACTGCGCGCGTCAAGGAACCCCAAGCGGCCCGCAGGTGTTCCCGCTTCATTAGACTGGAAGGATTTCAAAATGCTCGGAACAATTCTGATCGTGGTTCTTCTGTTGTTGCTGCTGGGCGCCTGGCCTTCCTGGCCGTACAGCCGCAGCTGGGGATATTACCCGTCAAGCACCCTGGGCCTGGTGCTTGTGATCGTACTGGTGCTGGCCCTGGTGGGCAGAATCTGAGGTCGCCATGCCCAAGAAAAAATTGCTGGATGACATGCTCCAGAACCCGACGCGGTTCTATCGGCTGCCTGCGGACGTGCTGCGGGACCGCCGGTTCGCCGACGGTGAAAGACTGGAAATCCTGCGTGCCTGGCGTGACCAGGACAATGGCGGCGATGAGATCGACGCCCTGATCGTGGAACTGGAACATCGGCTGACCGCGCACGACCACGCGGCCGAATAAACGGGAGACGAAGATGGCGACCAAGGAAGACGGACACACCACCCTGACTGCACAGGAAGCCCGCGGCGGCAAGGAACTGGGCGTGATGCGCTATGTGCTGCAGATTAGCCTGGGCCTGGCGATCATTGCGGGCATCGTGATCTATACGATGTTCTTCCGCGGCCACTGACAGGTAGGATCAGGACGCGGCGAGCGCCGTCAAGGCGCGCCGCAGTTCAACAGGTCCGAACGGCTTTTGCAGCACCGGATGGTCCTGGAATTCCGCCGGGATGCCGCGCGGGCCATAGGCGGTGGCGAACAGGAACGGAATTTCGCGGGCCTGCAGTTCGGCGGCGAACGGAAACACGGTCTTGCCGTTCAGATGCACATCCAGCATCGCGACATCGAAGGTATCGCTGTCCAGCAGCCGCATGGCGTCTTCCAGCCGCGGCACCACGGCGGCGACATCATAGGCCAGCTCGCTGACCATGTCCTCGATCAGCATGGCCACCGTCATCTCGTCCTCGACCACCAGCACACGCGGGGCGGCCAGCCGCATATGTGTGTGGTCGGCGGGGAGACCGGGGATGGGCATGACGGGGGCGGCTGAACTGCTCATACTGTGCCAACGCATGGTTCTGACATGGGTTTCACCATCTCGTCGGCATGACGGCTAACGGGCTGTAAGCGTTAATTTTTCCCTAATGGGGAACCCCGGCTCTTGACGGTTTGGCCCCCGGCCGTCACCAAAGGCGCCAGTTAAACACCAAGTGACCCCGGTTTTCCCTTGCCCCAGCTCTCCGTCATTGTCCCGACCTTCAAGGAACGCGGAAACGTGGCCGAACTGGTGCGCCGGCTGGATGCGGCGCTGGCGGGGATCGCCTGGGAAGCCATTTTCGTAGACGACAATTCTCCCGACGGCACCGCCGCCGCGGTGAAGGAGATCGGGGCAGACGACCCCCGGGTACGCTGTCTGCGCCGGGTTGGCCGCCGTGGCCTGGCCGGGGCCTGTATCGAAGGCATGCTGTCCAGCGCCGCGCCCTTTGTGGCGGTGATCGATGCCGACCTGCAGCATGACGAAAAGGTGCTGCCGCAAATGCTGGCCAAACTGACTGGCGGCGACGCCGATCTGGTCGCTGCCACCCGCTATGTCGAGGGCGGCAGCGCCCAGGGCCTGGCGGGGCGCCGCGATGCCATTTCCCGGCTGGCGACCAGGCTCACCCACCGCCTTGTGGGGGTGCCGCTGTCGGACCCCATGTCGGGCTTCTTCATGATGCGCCGCGACCGTTTCGACGAGATGGCGCCGCGTTTGTCGCCCACCGGCTTCAAGATCCTGCTGGACATCGCCGCCACCGGCGGCGGCAAGCTGCGCATCGCCGAGCAGCCCTACAGCTTTGGCGAGCGCTTCGCCGGCGAAAGCAAGTTCAACGCCCAGATCGGGGTGGAATTCCTGGGCCTGCTGCTGGCCAAGATGACCGGCGATCTGGTGGATCCGCGCTTCATCTTCTTCGCCATTGTCGGCACCATCGGCCTGTTCGTGCATCTCTTCGCGCTGTGGCTGCTGCTGATGTTCCTGCCGCCGCAGCATGACCTGTTCCGCGCGGCGCAGATCTTCGCCACCTTCATCGCCATGACCAGCAATTTCCTGCTGAACAACGAACTCACCTATCGCGATCGCCGCTTGAAAGGCTGGTCGCAGCTGAAGGGCTTTGTCCTGTTCTGCCTGATCGGTTCGGTGGGCGTGCTGGCCAATGTCGACCTGGCGGGCTGGCTGTATGTCGAACGCCCCATCTGGTGGGTGGCCGGCGCGGTCGGCGCGGTGATGAGCGCATTGTGGAATTACGCCATGTCGACGCTCTTTGTGTGGCGCGCCCGTTGATTCCGCCGCGCATTGCTCTCGCGCTTGCCCTGTTCCTGATCACCTTGCGCGGCTTCATGGCGGCGGCGCTGCCGCTGTCGGCGGATGAAGCCTATTACTGGCTGTGGTCCAAACATCTGGCCGCCGGCTATTACGATCATCCGCCCGCCATCGCGTGGGCAATCCGCGCCGGCACGGCGCTGTTTGGCGACACGCCGCTGGGCGTTCGCTTCGCCGGGATGGTGCTGTCGCTGCCGGCAAGCTGGTTCGTCTGGCGCAGCGCCGCGCTGATCCTGAAAGACGAAGACCGCGCCGCGCTGGCAGCCCTGTTCTTCAATCTCACTTTGATGGTGTCGGTGGAGTTGCTGGCGGCGACGCCGGACATGCCGTCGGTCGTCACCAGCACGGCCTTTGTCTATTTCCTGGCGCGGGTGCAGGCCAGCGGCAATGGCAGATGGTGGCTGGCTGTTGGCGTGGCAGCCGGACTTGGGTTGCTGTCGAAATATTCCGCACTGTTCCTGGGCCTGGGCACCCTGATCTGGCTGCTGGCGGATGCGCGCCAGCGTCCCTGGCTGCGTTCGCCCTGGCCGTACCTTGGCGCAGTTCTCGCTTTGCTGATCTTCCTGCCCAACCTTGTGTGGCAGGCGCAGCACCAGTGGGAGACCTTCGCCTTCCAGTTCGGCCGCGTCGGCGGCGGCGCCCTGACGGCGCGCTTCCTGCTGGAATTCCTCGGCGCGCAGCTCGGGCTCGCCACGCCGGTCATTTTCATCCTGATGGTGTGCGGATTGTGGCATGGCACCAAACGCGGCGACGACCGCCTGCTGCCGGCGGTGCTGGTCTGGACCGGTGTCGCCTATTTCCTGGAACATGCGCTGCACGACCGGGTCCAGGGCAACTGGCCCTGTTTCCTTTATCCGGCGCTTTGCATCCTGGCGGCGCGGTCTTTCGCGACCACAGGCTGGTGGCGCTGGGTATCCTATGCTGCCGCGCCGGTGGCCGCGCTGTTGCTGTTGCTGACCTATGCGCAGGCCGGATGGCGCGTGATTCCGCTGAAGAAGGATCCGCTGGCGCGCGTCCTGGGCCGTGACTTCGCCCCCATCGGCGCGGTCGCCGCCGTGCTGGTGAAGGCGCACATGTTCGACGCCATCCTCACCACCGATTACGAGACCACGGCCTGGCTGCGCTTTACCCAGCCCGGCCTGCCGGTGGTGCAGATCAATGAAACCCGGCGCTATTCCGATGCGCCTGTGGCCACCAACCTGCGCCGTCCGGTCTATCTGGTGGAGTTCCGCCGTGACCATCATGCGCTGGTGCAGTTGCAGTTCGGCCATGTCGGGTTTCCGACCCAGCTGCAATCGCCATCGGGCGGGCTTTACATGCTCTATCCCGCCGCCAAGCCGAAATTCGCCCAGATCGGCAAGATGCCCTGAAAAGAAAAAGCCCCGCGAAGCGGGGCTTTTTAGAAGAGAGCGGACACCCAAAACGGGCTGTCGAAGGGGCTGGGGGCGTTCCGGATCGGACGTCCGCTCGTTCTAGATAATGGACAGCCGGAAAAAGCGTTCCGGGCTGCCCAAACTTTTTTACAGGTTGGCGGCCCGCGCCATCTTGGCTGGCTGCGCCATCTCGGCGGCGTGGCGGTCGGAGGAGCCGAACACCAGCGCCAGCAGCAAGGCGCCTGCGATCAGGGCCTCGACGGGATGCTCGATCAGGAAGGCGGGAATGCGCATGGCATGTCTCCCTTGTGGACGGTGATCAGACCGGCGGTCGGCCGCGCAGGGCGCCCGAAAATGCACTGACAATCAGCAGGATGAGAAAAACCACCAGCAGCAGCTTGGCGATGGAAGCGGCCAGCCCGGCCAGTCCGAAAAAGCCCATGTAACCCGCGACCAGCGCGAGGATCAGAAAAGTAAGTGCCCAACCCAGCATTGTGTGTGTCCCAGAGAGTCTAGGTCACAAAAACGCCGTGTATGGGGCGAAGTTCCCATCCATCCACAGGAAGCAGCAACGTCCGGGCTATTTGGACGGCTTGTTGCGGTTGAGGAACATGTTTGCAGCGCCAGCAAGGCCTGCGCCGATAATGGCGATCCAGGGCGTTTCCTTCGCGACGGCGGCCAGCAGCACCCGGGTCAGCTCATTGGCGGGCGGCTGGGGTGGCTTCTTGGGGCGGCTGAGATGCGTGACCACCGCCCAGAGCAACGGCGGCAGCAGCAGCACAGCACCGGACAGGGCATAGCCGCCAACCGGGCCCAGCAGCTTCACCAGCGCGGACGCCAGCGCCATGCCCAGCAGGCCGATGCCGAAAAACGCCATGGCAATGGCGATCGCGGCCAGCACGGCCTTGGCAGTCAGTCGCGAAAACATGAATTCCCCATTCCCAAACATCTGCTTATACGCCGCTGTCGGTTAACAGGGAAAGGCGCTGTTAGCGGCGGCTGAGGAAAATGGCACCCAGAAAGGCGCCGACGCCGCCGGCAATCAGCAGCGAGGTGAGGGGCTGGGCGCGGACATGGGTGCGCAGCTCCTCGGCATTCTCCTCGGCCCATTCCTCGGCCTCTTCCTTGTATTCGAGCGCCAGCTCCTTGCCTTCCTTGGCGGCTTCTTCCGCCAGGGCTACGGCGCGGTCGGCGATATCCTCGGCCGACTTCATGGCCAGCGCGGCGCGTTCCGACGCCACTTCGCTGACATCGCCATAAAGGCCCTTCATGTCACCCTGCAGCGCCGCGATGTCGGCGCGCAGCGCGGACAGGCGGGCTTCGATATTGCCGGTCGCGACAGCTTTCTTCTTGGTAGCCATATCTCAAATCTCCTGAATCAAATGACGTAACGCGCCGGAAGCCTATGCGGCTTCCTTGGCGACGGGATGAAAGAACAGCGCCTGGCCCACGGTCGCCTGCACCGTTTCCGGCAAAAACGGCTTGGCGATCAGATAGGTGGGTTCCGGACGCTCGCCGGTCAACAGCTTTTCCGGATAGGCGGTGATGAAGATCACCGGAATATCGAAGCTGGCCAGGATTTCGCTCACCGCATCGATGCCCGAGCCGCCTTCGCCCAGGTTGATGTCGGCCAGCACCAGGCCGGGACGTTCCGACTTGGCCTTGGCCACGGCATCGTCCTTGGTGGCGGCGATGGCGACCACCTTGTGGCCCAGCTCGGTGACCAGGTTTTCCAGGTCGAGCGCGATGATAGGCTCGTCCTCGATGATCAGGACCCGGCTGGCCAGCTGGCTGTCGATGGTTTTCTGGGCGCCCAGGATCGCGGCTTCCACCTCGTCGGGGGATTCGTCGATGATGAAGGCGGCTTCCTCCAGGCTGAAAGCTTCCACCGCCGTCAGCAGCAGGGCGGCCCGCTTGGAGGCGGACAGGGATTTCAGGCGGCTTTCCGGGGTTTTGCCGCCGCCGGTCAGGGGCGCCTGGGCCTCTTCGTCATAATGCTCGGCGCCCGACTGCCAGATGGCATGGAACAGGCGGTACAGGCCGACGCGCGGGGGCACCCCCTCCATAAGGCTTTGATCGCCCGCCAGAAGTGCGGTCAGGGCGGCCCGGACATGGGCGTCGCCGCTGGACTGGGACCCGGTCAGGGCCCGGGCATAGCGGCGCAGATAGGGAAGATGCGGCGCAAGGGTTTGCGACATGGACATGGCAACGGCTCCTTCATGCCCCCATCCGGGAGCGGCCCAAAGATAAAGCTCAGACAAGGAACTTACGTCCATCAAAAAAGTTCCCTAGCTTCCCGGAACCATCACAAGGGCCATACGTTTGGAACTTACGGGGAAGGGAACTGGCAATGGGGTTGTTAGGTCGAAAAATCATTCCGGGCCGCCTGCCTTTGGGCCGGTCCGAACCAGGAAATGGCACGGTCAGACATGACGCAGCAATGGAATTCCCCCGTGTCTAACGATGAAAAGCCCACGGAAAAGGCACGCGCCATCCGGGCCCGCCAGCGGGCCATCGGCCGCGAGCTCCGCCGCATGTATGACGATGTGGCGCAGGAGCCCGTCCCGGACGATTTCATGGATCTGCTCAAGCAAATCGATGAAGCCAATGAAGGGAAGAAGGTGTCGTGATGCACACATCCGCTCCCGCTACCCAGACGCCCCGCCCCGAAAACCCGGACTTCAAGGGTGAATTGCTCGGCCTGGTGCCGTTCCTGCGCGCTTTTGCCCGTTCGCTGACCGGCAACCAGGAAGCCGCCGACGACTTGGCGCAGGAGACCCTGGTCAAGGCGTGGCAGAGCCGCGCCAGCTTCATCCCGGGCACCAACCTGAAGGCCTGGCTGTTCACCATTTTGCGCAACCAGTTCTATTCCGATCGCCGCCGCGCCTGGCGCCAGGCGCCCTGGGATCAGGACGCGGCCGAACGCATCCCCGGCGGCGGCGAGGACCAGGTCCACAGCGCCGAACTTTCCGACACGGTGCGCGCCCTCAAGCATCTGTCCGACGAACAGCGCGAAGCGCTGATCCTGGTGGGCGCGGGCGGCTTTTCCTATGAAGACGCCGCCGCCATCTGCAAATGCGCCGTGGGTACGGTGAAAAGCCGGGTTGCCCGCGCGCGAAAGACCCTGATAGAGATTCTGGACGGCGGCGACAGTCTGGGTGACGTGTCGCGTCCCGCCGGTGGAGATGCCGCCCGTGAGATCATGGCGCAGCTTGATGAGCTCA
>JAQGLO010000071.1 GCA_028292825.1 Alphaproteobacteria bacterium
CCATGATGATGGCGCTGGGTGATGCCATCGCCGTGGCGCTGATGGAGCGCAAGGGCTTTTCGCCCGACCAGTATCGCGACTTGCATCCCGGCGGCAGCCTGGGCCGCGCCCTGATCCGGGTGTCGGACCTGATGCATGGCGGCGGCGAAATTCCGCTGGCAGGCGAAGCCATGCCGATGCGCGACCTGCTGCTCACCATGGCGTCGGGCCGCCTGGGTTGTGTCGGGGTTGTCAACGATGCGGGTGCGCTGGTCGGCATCGTCACCGACGGCGATATCCGCCGCCATGTCGATGGCATCGAAAGCCGCACCGCCGTTGATGTGATGACACGCAACCCCAAGACCGCCCGCCCGGACCAGCTCGCCGCCGAGGCGCTGGCGCTGATGACGGAAAAGAAAATCACCCAACTGTTCGTGCTGGAAGAAGGCTCGGCCGCGCCGCTGGGCGTGCTGCATATCCATGACTGTCTGCGGGCCGGGATCGCATGATGGCGGTGGACAAGAATCTGCCCGGCTATGACTGGTCAGCGCGCATCCGCACCACCGCCGGCGAGGCGCTGCGCTATTCCAAATTCGTCGCCCTGATGAAGAAGCTGCTGTCGCTGGGCGCTTTTCTCACCATCGCCGCCGTGCTGGCCTTCTTCTTCATGGCGCGCCAGCCCAAGCAGCTGCAACTGGCCTATGAAAAGCTGGGCCGGGTGGAAAACGATCTGGCCATGGTCAAGCCGCGCCTCACCGGCAGCGACACCAAGGGCAATCCCTTCGTGATCTCCGCCGACATGGCCGTGCAGGACGCCCACAATCCCAAAAAGGCCAGCCTGAAGAACATGGAAGCCGACCTGTCGCTCGGGCCCAAGGGCTGGCTGAATGCGCGCGGCAAGTCCGGCATGGTCGACATGGCGGCGGGGAAGCTGGAAGTCACTGACGGCATCGATGTCTTCACCGACACCGGCTATGAGCTGCATTCGCGCAGCGCTTCGATGAACCTGAAGCAGAGCGTCATCCACGGCCACGAGACCGTCACCGGGCAGGGCCCCGACGGCACCCTGCGCGCCGACAGCTTCCATGCCGACCGCCTCGCCAACATCCTCACCCTGGACGGCCATGTCCAGATGACGCTTTTCGGAAAGCACACATGAAAAACCTTTTCCTGATCGCCTTTGTGCTGGCTGCCGCCACGGCCCAGGCCCAGCCGGCGATAAAGCCTGCGCCCGATGCCAAACCCGCCGCCAAGCCGGCGGCCAAGCAGGCCAATACAACAAAGGATTGTCCCATCAACGTCGCGTCCGACAAGTTCACCGCCGACCTCAACGCCAAGACCGGCACCTATTCCGGCAATGTCATGGTCGTCCAGTGCGACACCAAGCTGCGCGCCGACACGGTGCGCATCTCCACCCTGAACAACGAGGCCGACAAGGTCACGGCGCAGGGCAATGTGGTGGTGGATTCGCCCAGGTCCGGCACCGCCACCGGCCAGAACGGCATCTATGACGTGCCCAAGAAGACCGTGGTGATGACCGGCAATGTGGTGCTGAAGAAGAACAAGGATGTCATGCGCGGCGCGCAGCTGACCATCAACCTGGCCACCGGACAGGCCAGCCTGGGCGGCGGCGTCAAGGGTACCGGCGGCGGCCGGGTGCAGGCGGTATTTACCCCCAACGCCAGCACGACGCCCGGCCAGTAATTCATCGTTCCTTAAACACAAACAGGCATGGTTTTTGCCAATGAGCACAGAACGCACAGAAACTGAGCAGAACGGCCTGCAGCTTGTCGAAGGCGGCAAGGGGCTGGTGGTTTCACGCATCGGGAAAAGCTTCAACAAGCGTCCCGTGGTGCGTTCGGTCAGCCTTTCGTTGAAGCGCGGCGAAGCGGTGGGCCTGCTGGGTCCCAACGGCGCCGGCAAGACCACCTGTTTCTACATGATCACCGGGTTGATCAGCGCCGACACCGGCTCGATCGAAGTCGATGGCCATGACGTCACCCGCCTGCCCATGTATCGCCGCGCCCGCCTGGGCATCGGCTACCTGCCGCAGGAAGCATCCATCTTCCGCGGCCTCACCGCCGAACAGAATATCCGCGCCACCGCCGAACTGCTGGAGCCCGATGGGGCGCGGCTGGAAGCCATGGTCGAAGCGCTGCTGGCCGAATTCGGCATCACCCATATCCGCAACACGCCCGCCGTGGCGCTGTCGGGCGGCGAACGCCGCCGCGTGGAAATCGCGCGCTGTCTCGCCACCCATCCCAGCTACATCCTGCTGGACGAGCCTTTCGCGGGCATCGACCCCATCGCGGTGGGCGAAATCCGCGACCTGGTCAAGCATCTCAAGAACCGTGGCATCGGCGTCCTGATCACCGACCACAATGTGCGCGACGCGCTGGATGTGATCGACCGCGCCTATATTCTTCATGACGGGCAGGTGCTGAAGGAAGGCACCCCAGCCGAGATCGTCGCCGACCGCGATGTGCGGCGCGTCTATCTCGGCGAAAAGTTCACGCTGTAGGGCATCATGGCTGGGGTCGGTCAACGTCTGGAAATGCGTCAGGGCCAGTCGCTGGTCATGACGCCGCAATTGCAGCAGGCCATCAAGCTGCTGCAGCTGTCCAACATCGAACTGGCCGAATATTGCGAAGCCGAGCTGGAAAAAAACCCGCTGCTGGACCGCGACGACCGCGAGGCCGTGCCCACCACCGATCATGACGCCGGCGAATCCGCCGCCGCCCATGAACGCGCCGACGAGGCGCTGTCGCGCGATGATTTCTCCAAGACTTCCGACATGGACCAGGCGGCCCATGACAACATGTATGACGGCGACATCCCCACCCAGCGCGTCGCCGAAGGCCCGCAATCGGGTTCGCTGACCGACTGGACCACCGTCAAGTCCGGCAACGCCTATGAGGGCGAGGACGGGCTGGAATCCTCCGTCGCCGCCACCCTGTCGCTGAAGGGCCATCTGGAGAGCCAGCTCTCCATCGCCGCCCTCCTGCCGGACGACCGCCTGATCCTGATGGCGCTGATCGACGCCATCGACGAAGCCGGCTATCTGCGCGCCGACCTGCTGGACGTCGCCAACCGCCTGGGCACCGACCTGGAAGATGTGCAGGCGGTGCTGGGCGTGCTGCAGGGCTTCGACCCTGTCGGCGTCGGCGCCCGCGACCTGGCGGAATGCCTGTCGCTGCAATTGAAAGCCAATGATCGTCTCGACCCCGCCATGGAAGCGCTGATGACGCGTCTCGATCTGGTGGCGCGCCGCGACATGGCGCAGCTGACGGCCTTGTGCGGCGTGGACGCCGAAGACATTGCCGACATGATTTCGGAAATCCGCACCCTGAACCCCAAGCCGGGTCTCGCATTTGGCAGCGAGCCGGTGACGCCGGTGGTGCCCGACGTGTTCGTCAAGGAAGGCCCGGACGGCGCCTGGCTGATCGAACTGAATTCCGACACCCTGCCGCGCCTGCTGGTCAACAACCAGTATTACGGCAGCGTCTCCAAGGCTTCGCGGGACAAGGACAGCAAGAATTATCTCGCCGACTGTCTCAACAACGCCAACTGGCTGGTCAAGAGCCTGGACCAGCGCGCCCGCACCATCCTGAAAGTGGCGACGGAGATCGTGCGCCACCAGGACGGTTTCCTCACCCATGGCGTGCGCCATCTGCGCCCGCTGAACCTGCGCATCATCGCCGACGCGATCTCGATGCACGAATCCACCGTCAGCCGCGTCACCTCGAACAAGTACATCTCCACGCCGCGCGGACTGTTCGAACTGAAATACTTCTTCACCGCCTCGATCCAGGCGATGAACGGCGCCGAATCGCACAGCGCCGAAGCGGTGCGCGACCGCATCCGCGAAATGATCGAGAATGAAGGCGCGCGAGAGATCCTGTCCGACGACCGCATCGTGGCGCTGCTCACCGCCGACGGCGTGAATATCGCGCGCCGCACCGTCGCCAAGTATCGCGAGGCCCTGCGTATTCCCTCGTCGGTGGAACGCCGCCGACTCAAGGCCGGCGAAGCGCCCCAGGCTGCTTTTCGTTAAACCCGCAATCGCCGGACGGCCGCTCTTAACCGGCCTGAAATGGCCAGATTGACAATACCGGGGACCGGGCCTATTTACCCGCCGCTTTCAAGAAGCCTCCCGGATGCGGGCATGACCCCGGCCGCCACCAGAGACTGTTGATGAATATCGCCGATCTTCTCGCGCCAGATGCCGTTCTTCCGGCGTTGAAAGCCCAATCCAAGAAGCAGCTGCTGCAGGAACTCAGCGCGCGCGCCCATGGCATCACCCGCATATCGGAACGCCGCATCTTTGAAACCCTGGTGGAACGCGAACGCCTGGGAACCACGGGCGTGGGCTCGGGCATCGCCATTCCGCATGGCCGCATGGCCGAAGCCAAGACCATCAGCGGCGTTTTCGCGCGGCTGGAAAACCCGATCGACTACGAAGCGGTGGACAGCCAGCCGATCGACCTGGTGTTCATGCTGCTGGCCCCGGAAAATGCCGGCGCCGATCACCTGAAGGCGCTGGCGAAAGTCTCGCGCCTGTTGCGCGACAAGCAGACGGTGGAAAAGCTGCGCACCGCCACCAGCGCCGAAGCGCTGTATTCGATCCTGACGGGCGACAAGAATGGCGGCGCGGCCACCGCCGCGTAACTGTCATTCCCGCGAAAGCGGGAATCCAACTTACTTCAGCAGTGATATCTTCTTGATCAGGATCGGCTCCACCGGCGCCTGGCCGGGCATGGGGCCATCATCGCCCACCGCCACATTGCCGATGGCGTCCACCACTTCCATGCCGCTGGTGACCTGACCGAATACTGCGTAACCCGTGCTGTTGCCGGCATCGCCGGGCGCATGGTCGAGCTGGTCGGTATTGTCCGCCAGGCTGATGAAGAATTCCGGGCCGGCGCTGTCGGGCGCCTCGGCGCGGGCCAAGGCCACGGTGCCGCGCAGATTGTGCAGGCCGTTATTGGCTTCCAGCGGCACCGGCACGGGCTTGTAGCCGCGTCCTTTCATGTGGGCTTCCCAGCTGCCCATCTGGATCACGAACCCCTTGGCGACCCGGTAGACCACGGTGCCGTCATAGTGCCTGGCCTTCACGAACTTCAGCACATTGGCGACACTGATGGGCGCGTGCGCACTGTCCAGCTGCAGGGTGATGTCGCCCATGGCGGTGGAGATCAGCAGCCGGGGCCCGGTCATGGGCGGATTGGTGAGGGTGGGCACCGGGGTGACCACCGGCTCGCCGGGCGGCGGCGTTGCCGCATCGGGCGCCTGCGCGAAAGCGGGGGTGGCGAGTAGCAGGAAGGCGAGGGCGGTCAGGCGCATGGATGTCTCCTTGGGCCGCGCACTCTAGCGATCTTTGCCAAACAAAAAAGCCGGGCGCGGGCCCGGCTTTTTGCAATCTCTGCGGCGTGGTTCAGTGCACGCTCACCGGTGTCAGCTCGTTCTGCACAGCCGCGCCATAGGCGCTGGCATAGCCATCGGTGAAGCCCAGCACACTGCCGTCCTCGGCATGGAGCACATACAGCTTCATGCCGGCCGGCAGGTCGATATTGGCCGGGATGAGGCCAAGGCGATGCGCTTCGTCGCTGCCGGTGGGCTTGATATAGGCGATGCGGCCGGCCAGGAAGCCGGGCTCCTCGAAGTCGTCGCTCTCGAATCTCTCGGTCATGTCTGTGCTCCAGTCTTGATTTCTACGGTCCGGACCTGTGGCTGGATCGCCTTGCGGACCAAATCTATTTTCAGCAATCCATTTGCCAACGCGGCAGAGGAAACTTCGATGCCGTCGGCCAGGACAAAGCTGCGCAAAAATTGTCGTGCCGCGATGCCGCGGTGAAGGAACGTTTTGCCGTCAGGCTCAGCCTGCTTGCCGCGGACCACCAGCTGGCGGTCCTCCTCGGTGACGCTCAGTTCGTCCTGTGCGAAGCCCGCCACCGCGATGGCGATGCGGATGCCGCCGTCTTCCAGAGCCTCGATATTGTAGGGCGGGTAGCCGTCGCCGCTTGTGCGCGCGGTGCGCTCCAGCAGCCGTTCCAGATGTTCAAAGCCCAGCAGATAGGGGCTGCCGAACGTCACATGCCTGTTCATTCTTTCAGCCCTCCTTTTGAGCAGCTGCCATGACCAA
>JAQGLO010000097.1 GCA_028292825.1 Alphaproteobacteria bacterium
AGGCGCTCGCAGAAAGCGAAGTCCTTTTCGTTGGTCAGCTTGGAAATGCCGGCGGTGAGAAAGTAGGTGCCTTCGCAGGGCTGGATCTCGAAACCCAGCTGCGTCAGCCCCGCCGCCAGCACGTCGCTGTTCTTCTGCAGCGGGTCCGTCAGGTCGTTGGGAAAATCCTTCTCGTGGGTCTGGCCATGGGCCACGCCCAGGTGCAGCGCCGGCGGGGTGGTGAAGGTGAGGAACTGGTGCGCCTTGTTGGCGACGCTGACCAGTTCGCGCGGACCCGTCACCCAGCCCACCTTCCAGCCGGTGAGCGAAAATATCTTGCCGGCGGATCCAATGCGCAGGCAGCGCGCGCGCATGCCCGGCAAACTCGCCAGCGGAATATGCGGGCGGCCGTCATAGACCAGATGCTCATAGACTTCGTCGCAGATCACCACCGCGTCGGTCTCGGCCACCACCCTGGCCAGCGTCTCCATTTCTTCACGGCTGAAGACGCGGCCCGCAGGATTGTGCGGCGAATTGATCAGGATGGCGCGGGTCCTGGGCCCGATGGCCGAGCGCAGCACCTCTTCGGTCAGGCGCCAGTCCGGCGGCGACAGCTTGATCGCCTTCACCACCGCGCCCGTCGCCTCGACGATGGGGCGGTAGGAATCGTAGGTCGGCTCGACCAGCACGAACTCGTCGCCCGGTGACGCGAAAGCCAGGATGGTCGCTGCGAGCGCCTCCGTGCCGCCCGAGGTGATCACCACCTCGTCCTCTGGATCGAAAGACAGGCCGTAGAATTTGCGTGCATGGTCGCTGACCGCCTGACGCAGCACGGCCAGGCCCTTGGACGGCGGATACTGGTTGGGGCCGTCCAGCAACTGTTTCGCCGCGACTTCGCGCAAGCTCAGCGGGCCGTCCTGGTCCGGAAAGCCCTGCCCCAGATTGATGGCGTCATGCTGCAGCGCCAGCCCGGTCATGTGCTGGAAGATGGAGATGGGCAGGTTGGCGAAGACAGGATTGGGGCGCGGCATGATCAGCGCAGCTCCGGACCGACGGCCCAGATCACCAGGCATTTGCGCGTGCCGGCGACAATCGGCGTGACGCGATGGGGAACATAGGCGGGAAAGCCGACCAGGGTGCCGCGTTCGCGCGGGGCGCTGTCCTGCTTGTCGCCCAGCTGGGTCTGCAGCTCGCAGCCTTCATAGTCTGCGCCATTGCTGAGCTGCAGGCTGAGGGTCAGCTTGCGGGTCTCGCCGCCGCTGGCTTCGTTGACGCCATAATCCTGGTGCCAGCCGAAGCGGCTGCCTTCGGCTTCGTTATAGATGGTGTATTGCAGCGCCATGATGCCCGACAGGTCATAGCGGAAGAACTGGGCGTTGATCGCCAGCACCACCTCTTCCAGCTTGTGGAACAGCGCCTCGCTCCTGTCGTCCCGCCCGATCCAGGCGACCTTGGTGACGCGGGCGGCGTCATAGCCGTCGGTCCCGGCCAGCATGCCCGCGTCCTGGTGCGCCAGGCTGTCGCCATGGCGTTCGATGGAATCCAGTTCGGCCTGGCTGAACAAGCCGCGCCAGACGATGAACATGCCTTCCAGCACGGCGGCGGAAGGCGTTGGCCGGTTTTCGGCAAAGGCGATCATGTGGTGTTCCTGGTCAGGACCGCTGTTGTGGCGCAGCCTTGCAGGCCGGTTCAAGGTGGTTCCGCGATTGCCAAAATATGAGCAATAATTGTGCAATATGGGCAATAAATAGGCCTGTCTTGCGGCCCAATTTTCGTCCACTCTCTAACACCCTGAAATTTCTGCGCTTTTTTTAGCCAGAAACCGGCACAAGTCCTGCTAACAGGTTAACGGAGCGTGCGGACCGTAGGCCGCGCGGAGGAGCACCATGAAAAAAATAGAAGCCATCATCAAGCCGTTCAAACTCGACGAAGTGAAGGAGGCCCTGCAGGAAGTGGGCGTCCAGGGCATCACCGTGACGGAAGCCAAGGGGTTCGGCCGCCAGAAGGGCCATACCGAGTTGTATCGCGGCGCCGAATATGTCGTCGATTTCCTGCCCAAGGTGAAAATCGAAATCGTCATCAATGAAGACCGGGTCGAAGCCAGCGTCGAGGCCATCCAGAAGGCCGCGCGCACCGGTCGCATCGGCGACGGCAAGATTTTCGTTCTCAATGTCGAGGAAGCCATCCGCATCCGCACCGGCGAAACCGGGGCTGACGCGATCTGAAAACGCAAACGGCCCGTCCTGGGGGGCGGGCCAAACGGCCGGCGCAAGCCGGGCATCCAACAAAGTCAACGTTGAAGGGAAGACTGACCAATGGCCGACAAGAAGACGACTGCCGCCGACATTCACAAGCTGATCAAGGACAAGGAAGTCAAATACGTTGACGTCCGCTTCACCGACCCCAAGGGCAAGTGGCAGCATGTCACGTTCGACCTGATGATGGTCGATGACGACTTCCTGAACGAAGGCACCATGTTCGACGGTTCCTCGATTGCCGGCTGGAAGGCCATCAACGAGTCCGACATGATGCTGAAGCCCGATCTCGAAACCGCGGTGATCGATCCCTTCTTCGCCCAGACCACGCTGATCCTGATCTGCGACGTGGTCGAGCCGCTGACCGGCCAGAATTACTCGCGCTGCCCGCGCTCCATCGCCAAGGCGGCTGAAGCCTATGTCAATTCCTCGGGCGTTGGCGACACCACCTATTTCGGTCCGGAAGCCGAGTTCTTCATTTTCGACGATGTCCGTTTCGGCGTCGAGATGAACAAGGCCTTCTACTATGTCGACAGCAAGGAAGGCGCCTGGAACACCGGCACCGAATATGCCGAAGGCAATCTGGGCCATCGCCCCGCGGTCAAGGGCGGCTATTTCCCGGTCCCCCCGATCGACAGCGAGCAGGACATGCGCGGCGAAATGCTGGCGGTCATGAAGGACATGGGCATCCAGCCGGAAAAGCACCATCACGAAGTCGCCACCGCCCAGCACGAACTTGGTTTCAAGTTCAACACCCTGACCAAGTGCGGCGATTACATGCAGATCTACAAGTATGTGATCCACCAGGTCGCCCAGGCCTATGGCAAGACCGCGACCTTCATGCCCAAGCCCGTCAAGGGCGACAATGGTTCGGGCATGCATGTCCACCAGTCGATCTGGAAGGCCGGCAAGCC
>JAQGLO010000119.1 GCA_028292825.1 Alphaproteobacteria bacterium
TTTTTCATGACGTTTTCACGGCTTCCAGCACCATTTCGACATGGCCGGGAACCTTAACCTTGTGCCAAGCCTGTTTGATGACACCCTTGTCATTCACCAGGAAGGTGGCGCGCTCCATGCCCATATACTTGCGGCCATAGAGCGTCTTCTCGCCCCATACGCCCCAGGCCTGCGCCATCTTGATATTGGGGTCCGATCCCAGCGGGACCTTCAGCTTGTGCTTCTTGCGAAATTTGATGTGCGATTCCAGGCTGTCCCTGGACACGCCGATCACGGCGACACCGAGCTTGCCGAATTTCGACAGGCTCTCCGAAAAACCGATGGCTTCCTTGGTGCAGCCGGAGGTGTCATCCTTGGGGTAGAAAAACACGACATAGGGTACGCCCTTCAGGCTGGCGGAGGAAAGGGTCCCGCCATCGTCTGTCGCGATCTTGAAGGATGGGGCCTTGTCGCCCGCTTCCAGCCCCATCTAAGTTCCCAGATCCTGCGCCCGGCGGGATTTAAGCAATATCGGCCAATGAACGCAATCGCAGCATAAGTTCCGCAAAGAATTGGAACATTTGCCCTTTTTACGCCTAACAGTTGCAATACTGGACCCGCCCAAGCCGGACGACCCGTTGAAGCTGCCTTTCACCAATTACATCAAGGCTCATCATATCAGCCGCGCCGCGCTCACCGCCGGCGTGCTGGTGGCGGCTGTGGTTTTTTTCGTGGTGGGTGCAGGGCTGCGGCTGCTGTGGGGACCGGTGTCGCTGGGCCCCCTCCGGGGCACCCTGGCGGGCGCCATCCATGACGCGCTGCCCGGCATCGCGCTGGATTACAACACCGCCGCCATCGAATGGACCCGCGACCAGAACCGCGTGAATCTGGTGGTGCTGGGCGCGCGGCTCTACGACAGCCACGGCAAGGTGGTGGCGACCGCGCCCAAGGCCGATATTAATCTCGCTGCTGCGCCCTTCCTCAAGGGCCATTTCGTGGTCAAGCGCATCACCCTGGTGGGCGTTGAATTCGGCCTGGTGCACATGAAGAGCGGCCGCATCCGCCTGGGCAGCGAGCAGGATGTTGGCGATGACGACATTATCCGGCGCATCCGCGATGTGATCGATGCGCGGGGCAGTTCGTCGGGGGCGCTGGAAAGCTTCGCGGTGCGCGATGCCAGGCTGGCCATCTTCGATGAGGTCACCGGCCTGTATGTCACCGCGCCGCATGCCAGTGTCATCATCCGCGCCCGTGGCCAGGCGACCGGCGCCAGCTTCGATTCCAATGTGGTGATGGGCGGCCGTACCAGCCACATCACCGCCGACATCACCCTGCCGGCCGGGCGCGGCGACATAAGGGGCAATGTCAATGTCACCGGCCTGGACCTGCGCGGCCTGGGAGCTGCGGGCGGCATATTCTCCAGCGTCAAGAAGCTGCCGGTGATCCTGGGCGCCTCCGCGAATTTCACCGTGGCGTCGGGCGGCGCGCTGGCGCTGGCGGCTTTCGACGTCAACGCCCATGGCGACATTCCCTGGGCCGCGCTGAAGGACAAGCTGCTGCATGTGCAGGGTCTACGTCTGGTGGGCCATTATGATGGCGCGCCCCACCACCTGACCCTGTCGAGCATTACGCTGAATGCCAAGGAGGCGCGTGCCGCGTTGAAAGGCTCCGGCGATTTCTTCCTGGACCCGGACGGCAAGCTGGAGCGCGTGCATGCCGAACTGTCCGGCAAGGATATCGCGCTGGACATGCCGGGCATCTATGCGCAGCCGGTGGGCTATCAGGCGCTGGCGGTGGCGGGCGACTATCTGGCCGGGCCGCGCCAGTTCAACATCACCAAACTGTCCGTCTCGGCCAAGGGTTTCGCGCTGGACGGCAGCGGCAGCGTCACCCTGAACGACACCGGCGCGCCAGGCCTGGTGGCCAAGGCCAGGATCGGTGCCCTGCCAATCCGCACCCTGCTGCATTACTGGCCGCTGCCGGTGGCGCCCGGCGCGCGCGACTGGATCGACGTCAACATTTTTGCCGGCCAGATCGGCCCGCTGGAGGCGCAAACCAATTTCACGCCCGGCCTGCTGGACCAGGCGATCCTGCCCGAGGATGCGCTGAAGCTGACTTTTGCCCTGAAGGATGTGGAAGGCAGTTATGTGAAGGGCTTGACCCACGCCACCGGAGTGAATGGCGATGCCGTGATGACCGGCGACACCTTCAAGGCCGCGTTCAATGGCGGCCATATCGGTCCACTCAGCCTCTCGGGCGGAACCGCCCTGATCCCCACCCTGCACAAGGTCGGCACCGTGGGCGAATTCGGCGTGCATATCGAGGGCGCCATGCCCGATGTCATGGCCCTGATCGACATGAAGCCGCTGAACTATCCCACCAAGTTCGGCATCGATCCCAAGCAGACCGGCGGCGCGGCGAGCGCCGACCTGATGTTCAAGGTGCCGATGCTGGCCAACCTGCCGGTGGACGATGTCGGCATTTCGGTGAAGGCGCATGTGAATGATTTTGCCGTCACCTTGGGCGGCCACACCCGCATCACCAACGGCACGGTCGATTTCGACATCGACAATTCCCATCTGCACCAGGTCGGACAGGTCAACCTGGCGGACTCCCGGCTGTCGGTGGACTGGACGGAGGATTTCCGCACCAAGAGCCCCATGACCACCAAGCTGGCCGTCAAAGGCTCCCTGACCGAAGGCGGCCGGGGGGCGCTCAACATCGACCTGTCGCGCTACCTGCGCGGCACCGTGCCGGTCAGCGCCGACATCACGGGCCGCAGCGGCAGCCTGGCCCATGCCGATGTGACGGCGGACTTCACCCCGGCACTGCTGAGCATTCCCATCGTCAATCTGGAAAAGCTGCCCGGCCAGACTGCCAATGGCCGCATCCAGGTCAATTTCGCGCCCGGCAATGTTGTGCAGGACGAGGCCATCAAGATCAGCGGCCCGGTGCTGAACGCCACCGGCACCGCCAACTTCAGCAAGGATGGCGAACTCACCATTCTCAGCTTCACCACGGTCAAGATGGGGCCGCTCAACGACCTGTCATTCCTGCTGACCCGCAATGGCAGCAGCAACGATTACACCCTGCGCGGCCGCTCGCTGGATGGCTCCAAGGTGGGGCGCAACGGCACCAACGAAGCACCGGGCGGTGCCAACGCCACCGTGGAGGCGCAGGACGACACGCCCGAAGGCCGCTTCCACATCAATGCCAGGCTCGACAGGCTGGCGATGCGCGACGGGGTCGCCATCGCGCCCTTCAACCTCGATCTGGCCGGCGTGGGCGTCCGGCCCGCGGCGCTGACGCTCGGCGGCAATCTCACCATGGGCACGCGCGCCGCGCCCATCGCCGCAAGCCTGGAAACCTCCGCGACCGGACGCAAGGTGACGTTCACCGCCGGTGATGCCGGCCTGCTGGCGCGCGGACTGTTCGCCTTTGAAAGCATGCGCGGCGGCGCGCTGACGGCGGTGGTCAACCTGCCGGGCCAGGCCAGCGACATCGTCAATCCGGGCTCGCTGCCGGCCGACTTTGCCGGCACGCTGACCGTGAAGGATTTCACCATGGTCAACCAGCCGCTGCTGGCGCGCCTGTTCAGCGCCGGATCGCTGACCGGCTTCGGCGACCTGATGGGCGGCGACGGCATGACCATGGAGGAGCTGAACATGCCCTTCACCTCCAAGAACAATGTCATCGCCGTGAACAATGCCCGCGTGGTGGGCCGCGCCATCGGCGCCAGCGCCGATGGCTATATCGACCGGCCCAAGGGCGTCATCGCGCTGAAGGGTTCGCTGATCCCGGCCTATGGCCTGAATTCGGTGCTGAGCAATATTCCGCTGCTGGGCGATATATTGGCGTCGAAGAAGGGCGAGGGGATTTTCGGCATCACCTATTCGCTGACCGGGGCATCCGATCATCCCGATCTGTCGACCAACCCGCTGTCCATCCTGACGCCCGGCATCTTCCGCCGCATCTTCGAAGGCCATATCCCGACCAAGGCGGACGCGCCGTCAAATGCGCCGCAAGGCCAGCCCGCGCCGCAACCAAGGCCGGCGCAGTAAGCTCTAGCGATAGCCCTTGTCCTCGACCCGGCTGAGATCGACGCCGCTCAGCACGCCCACCGTGACGACGGCATAGGTGAACACCTCGGTGCCCGGCTCCAGGTGCCCGGCGATGGTCTTGTCACCCGTCCCCAGCACCATGTGGGCGTGAACCTTGCCGTTGATGACATAGCCGCTGACGCTGTCCAGGTCGGCGGGTGTGTTGGGTTCGGCTGTGAAGATGTTCCTGGTCGGCAGGTCGCGGTTATAGACCTGGTGGACGCGGTAACCGCGCACGGAACCGATGCCCGTGAGAATGATGCCGTTCTTGATATGCTCGTCCGCCACGCTTTTCTGGATATCGGCCAGCAGGTCGGTGCCGAACTTCATCCGCATCACCACCACGCGCTCGAACTGGCCGGTGGTGGCATAGACGTCCGGAACCGACGGATCGTTGGGCTTGCTGTCGGAGGGCGCGGTCGGGGTGGTCGTGATGGTCTGTGCGGCCATGGCCGGCGCAAGCATCAGCATCAACAAGGCGATGGGCAGCTTCATGAGGCGCTCCTTCAGGCTGGTTTGACCAGCACGTGTTTCTTCTTGCCGCTCGACAGCTTCAGCACGCCGTCGCTGTTCAGCGCCGACGCATCGACGACCTGCTTGGGGTCGGACACGGCCGCATCGTTCAGCTTCAGGCCATTGTTGGCGATCAGCTTGCGGGCTTCGGAATTCGATGCCGCCAGTCCCGCCGCCACGGCCAAATTGAGAATGCCGTCGGGCAGGGCTGCGGTGATGGTGGGCAGGCCTGCTGCCGAGGCGCCGTCTTCAAAGGCACTGCGGGCGGTCTCTTCCGCCGCCGCCGCCGCGGCGCGGCCATGCAGGATGGCGGTGGCTTCGGTGGCCAGCACCTTCTTGGCATCGTTCAGCTCGGCGCCTTCCAGCGATTCCAGCCGCGCCACTTCCGTTTCCGGCATGTCGGTGAACAGGCGCAGGAAGCGGCCGACATCGCGGTCCTCGGTGTTGCGCCAGAACTGCCAGTAATCGTAAGGCGATACGCGGCCCGCATTCAGCCACACCGCGCCCGCCGCGGTCTTGCCCATCTTGGCGCCGGAAGCCGTGGTGATAAGCGGCGTGGTCAGCCCGAACAGCTGCGCCTGTTCCATGCGGCGGCCCAGCTCGATGCCCGACACCACATTGCCCCACTGGTCGGAGCCGCTGGACTGCAGCTTGCAGCCATAGCGCTTGTAGAGTTCGACAAAGTCATAGGCCTGCATGATGGAATAGTTGAATTCCAGGAAGGACAGCGGCTGCTCGCGGTCAAGCCGCAGCTTGACGCTTTCCATGCTCAGCATGCGGTTGACCGAGAAGTGCCGTCCGACATCGCGCAAAAACGGAATGTAATCCAGCTTGTCCAGCCATTCGGCATTGTCCACCAGGACGGCATCCGATGGTCCGTCGCCGAATGTCAGCAGATGTTTGATGCCGCCCAGGATGGACTGCTTGTTAGCCTCGATCTGCTCGGTGGTCAGCAACTGGCGGGTCTCGTCCTTGCCGCTGGGATCGCCGGCCTTGGTGGTGCCGCCGCCCATCAGCAGGATGGGCTTGTGCCCCGCCTGCTGCAGCCGGCGCAGGGTCATCAGCTGCACCAGGCTGCCGACATGCAGGCTGTCGGCGGTGCAGTCGAACCCGATATAGGCGGTGACCCGCTCCTTCGCGAACATCGCATCCAGCTCGGCCGGGCCCGAACAGTCGTAATAGGCCCCCCGCGCCGCGAAGGTGCGCAGGAATTCGGACTGGAAATGGGGTGCGGCTGGCATGCTATAGACTCTGTGTTGGCAGGCAGGCGGCATAGCACGGATGTCCAGGATTTATAAAGTCATCGGCCTGATGAGCGGCACCTCGCTGGATGGCGTGGACGCCGCCCTGATGGAAACGGATGGCGAGGCCGTGGCGCGTCCCGGACCCAGTCTGATGATTCCGTATGACCCCAAAACCCGCGCAATGCTGCGCGCCGCGCTGGACGATGCGCGCACCGTGGCGGAGGGCGGACCCGTCCCGCACAGCATCCGCGAGGCCGAGCGCCGCCTGACCGAAATCCATGCCGAAGCCGTCGCGGCGCTGGTGGAGAAATCCGGCGCCCGCGATGTGACCCTGCTGGGCTTTCACGGCCAGACCATCCTGCACCGGCCTGAGCGCCGCTGGACCTGGCAGATCGGCGACGGCGCCTTGCTGGCGCGGCTGACCGGCATCGATGTGGTCAATGATTTCCGCAGCGCCGACGTGAAAGCGGGCGGGCAGGGCGCGCCGCTGGTGCCGCTCTACCATGCCGCGTTGGCGCGCAATTCGCCCCTGGCGCAGCCGCTGGCTGTGGTGAATATCGGCGGCGTCGCCAACATCACCTATATCAACGGCGATGCGGTGCTGGCCTTCGATACCGGCCCCGGCAACGCCCCCATCGACGACTGGATGCACCGTCACACCGAAAAGCCCGTGGACATGAACGGCGACTTCGCCGCCACCGGCAAAGTCGATGACGCGGCGTTGGAGGCGATGCTGGCCAATCCCTTCTTCGCGCGGCTTCCGCCCAAATCGCTGGACCGCATGGATTTCGGCGTCGCCGCTGTGGAGGGCCTGTCACCGGCCGATGGCGCGGCGACCCTGACGGCGTTTACCGCCGCCTCCATCGCGCGGGCGCGCGAACATTTTCCCGATCCGGCGACAACCTGGATCATCTGCGGCGGCGGGCGTCACAACGCCACCCTGATGGCGATGCTGCAGGCGCGGATCAATGCGCAGGTGCTGAAGGCGGAAGGCGCGCGCTGGGACGGCGATGCGCTGGAAGCGGAAGCCTTCGCCTATCTGGCCGTGCGGTCGGTCAAGGGATTGCCGCTGTCGCTGCCCACGACCACCGGTGTGGCGCAGCCGATGACCGGCGGGAAATTTCACGCCGCGCGCTAGTTGGCGTCGGCCAGTCCGTAATGCGCCAGATATTCCGAAATTTCCGGATTGATCTTTCCCGCTTCGCGCATGTCGGCGCTGCCGCCGGCCAGATCGCCATTCTTGCGGCGGATGATGCCGCGCACATACAGCGAAGGAGCGTGACGGGGATTGATCGATAGCGCCGCGTTGTAATCCGCCAGGGCTTGCGGATAGCGCCGCATCAGGAAGTTGGCCAGGCCGCGGCTGTCCAGCGCCTGCAGCGAATGGGGCGAAATGGCCAGGGCCCGGTTGCAATCCGCCAGCGCGGCCGCAAATTCCCGCTTCCCCAGATGCGTCCAGCAGCTGTTGTTGAGCAGGCCCGGATCATTGGGGGCAAGCCTGAGTGCGGCGCTGACATCGTGCTGCGCGCGCGGAAAATCGCCAAGCGTATCGTACACGCTGCCCCGTGCCGACCAGGCCTCCGTCGATTGGGGATCGAGCGCGATGGCGGCGGTGAAATCGGCGATCGCCCTGGGAAACTGGCGCTGCGCGAAAAATGCCTGGCCGCGGATCATGGTGGCCGCGAATTTCTGCTGCGGCAGCAACAAGGGACGTTGCAGCATGGCGGTGCAGGCTTCTGCCCTGGCGGAAAGCGAGATCTTGCCGTTGCCGAAGCATGCCGCGTCAGGATCGCTGGGCGCTGCTGTCGCCGCGACGGAGACAAGAAGAACTGCCAGGGCCGCTACGGACATTCGCATGGCGGCCCCCGCTGTCATCGCCCTTCGCGGGGCTTGCTCATCATGTTGGAGACATATTCCTTCACGGTCTCCACCACATCGGCTTCATGCTTGTCGAAGAAGTGGTTGGCGCCGTCGATCTTGTTGTAGGTGATCTTGATGCCCTTTTGGGCGGTCAGCCTGTCCACCAGCTTCTGCACATCGGGCTCGGGCACCACATTGTCGCGCGTGCCGTGCACGATCAGGCCCGAAGCCGGGCAGGGCGCCAGGAAGGCGAAGTCATACATGCTGGCCGGCGGGGCGATGGAGACAAAGCCGGTGATCTCCGGACGGCGCATCAGCAGCTGCATGCCGATCCAGGCGCCGAAGCTGATGCCGCAGACCCAGACATTCGACGGGTTGGGATACAGCGTGTTCATCCAGTCCAGCACCGCGGCGGCATCGGAAAGTTCGCCCGCGCCATTGTCGAACGAGCCTTGCGAACGGCCCACGCCGCGGAAATTGAAGCGCACCGTGGTGCAGCCCAAGCCGTGGAACATGTGGAAAAGATCATAGACCAGCGGATTGTTCATGGTGCCGCCGAACTGGGGATGCGGGTGCAGCACCAGCGCCATGGGCGCGCCGGGGTTCTTCTGGCGCTGGTAGCGGGCTTCGATGCGGCCAGCGGAGCCGGGCAGGATGATATCAGGCATGGATTCTTGTTTCCCCCAACCGGCCGTCCGTGAGCGAAATAGTAGGTCTTTCCAGCCGGTTGGCTCGAATCAAAACCCTGATATTTCAGATGCTTACAGAGGGACCCACCTATGCGTCGCGAATACTTGACCAATCTAGTCGGGAACTCTATATCCCGCCCATCAGGCGATCCTGACGGCTTGGCCCTCTCTACACCGGCAGGGGGGGCGAAAAGCAAGGAAAAACGCCCGATTTACGCAGGAGACGCTGTCATGCGGCTGAGCACCAAGGGACGTTATGCAGTAATGGCGATGGCGGACCTGGCGGGCAATGCCGCCGGGCCCCAGCTGGGCGAGTCCCGCCCCGTGGCGCTGGCAGACATCGCGGCGCGCCAGGACATCTCGCTTTCCTATCTGGAACAGCTCTTCGCCAAGCTGCGGCGTGGCGGCCTGGTGACCAGCGTGCGCGGCCCCGGCGGCGGCTATCGCCTGTCGCGCCCGAGCGGCGAACTGCGCATTGCCGACATCATCCTGGCGGTGGACGAGCCAATCTCCACCACCCGCTGCAAGACCGGCGGCAGCAAGGGCTGCACCAAGACGGGCGCGCGCTGCGTCACCCATGACCTGTGGGAAGAGCTGGGCCAGCAGATCCATGTTTTCCTGTCGTCGGTATCGCTGGCCGATGTGGTGGAGCGCCGGGTGCTGGGCCGCGCCAAACCCTGCAACGATTCCGGTTTCGCCGATGCTGTCGCGGATGTGGTCGCGGCCGAGTAACTGTCATGCATTATCTTGATCACAATGCCACTTCGCCGCTGCGGCCCGAATCCCTGTCGGCGATGACCCATGCCCTGACCATCAGCGGCAACCCATCCTCCGTGCATGCCAATGGTCGCGCCGCCCGCGCCATCGTGGAAGAGGCGCGCGAGCGCGTCGCCGCCCTGGCCGGCGCCAGGGCCGAGCAGGTGATCTTCACCAGCGGCGCCACCGAATCCAACAACCTGGCCTTGTTCGGCGCGGCGGAGGGTTCGCTGGCCGACGACTCCAAAAGTGAAACCCGGCGCATCACCCGCGTCTTTGTTTCCACCATCGAACACAATTCGGTGCTGGTCGCGGCCGGCCGCCTGGCCGAACGCTTTCCCTGGATCCGCGTCGCCACTCTGCCGGTGACGGCGAATGGCGTGATCGACCTGGAAGCGCTGCGGGTGGCGCTGCGCGAAGGCAAGGGCCGTGCGCTGGTCGCCATCATGGCCGCCAACAACGAAACCGGCATGGTGCAGCCGGTGGCCGAGATTTCGCAGCTGGCACGCGAAGCCGGTGCGCTTCTGCTGGTGGATGCCGTTCCCGCCGCCGGCAAGATGCTGCTGGATTTCAGCTTTTGCGATTACATGACGCTGTCCGCCCACAAGCTGGGCGGTCCGCAGGGCGTCGGTGCCCTGATCGTGGCGGATGGCGCGCCGCTGGTGCCGCAGCTGGTCGGCGGCGGCCAGCAGAAGGGCCTGCGCGCCGGCACCGAGAATCTTTCCGGCATCGCCGGTTTCGGCGCGGCAGCGCATTCGCTGCGCGATGCCGAAGGCGAACGCGCCCGCCTGGCGCACCTGACCGACCATTTCGAACTGGCGCTGAAGCGCGCCATTCCCGAGGCGATCGTATTCGGCGAAGGCTTCAAGCGGCTGTGCAGCACCACCTGTTTCGCCGTGCCCGGCGTGACGGCGGAAACCGCGCTGATCGGGATGGACCTTGACGGCGTGATGATGAGCTCGGGCTCCACCTGTTCGTCCGGCAAGGTCGCGGTCAGCCATGTGCTGGTGGCGATGGGGGTGGACGAGGCCCTGGCGTCCTGTGCCCTGCGCGCCAGCTTCGGCTGGTCTTCGACCATGAATGACGTCACCGCCGCCGTCGCGTCGCTGGTCAAGCTGCGTGAACGTGTTCGCGCCCATTCTTCTAACGGCAAGGAAGCCGCATGAGCAGCGTCGCCCAGCAGGAAACCAAGAAGCAGGTCGCCGATATCGGCGAAAAGTACAAATACGGTTTCGTCACCGACATCGAGATGGACATGGCCCCCCGCGGCCTCTCCGAAGACACGGTGCGTTTCATCTCGGCCAAGAAGGGCGAGCCGGAATGGATGCTGGAATGGCGCCTGGGCGCCTTTCGCCGCTGGCTGACGATGAAGGAGCCCAAATGGGCGCGGGTGCATTATCCCGACATCGATTACCAGAACGCCTATTATTATGCCGCGCCCAAGAACACGCCGCTGAAGCAGAGCCTGGACGAAGTCGATCCCAAGCTGCTGGAAACCTACAAGAAGCTGGGCATCCCGCTGCATGAGCAGATGGCGCTGGCCGGCGTGGCGGTGGACGCGGTGTTCGACAGCGTTTCGGTCGCCACCACCTTCAAGGGCAAGCTGAACGAGGCGGGGGTGATCTTCTGCCCCATCAGCGAGGCGATCCGCGACTATCCCGAGCTGGTGCAGAAATATCTGGGCAGTGTCGTGCCGGTGACGGACAATTTCTTCGCCACCCTGAACGCGGCGGTGTTTTCCGACGGCACTTTTGTCTATGTGCCCAAGGGCGTGCGCTGCCCGATGGAGCTCTCCACCTATTTCCGCATCAACGCCTCGGAGACCGGTCAGTTCGAGCGCACCATCATCATTGCCGACGAAGGCAGCTATGTCTCGTACCTGGAAGGCTGCACCGCCCCCAAGCGCGACGAGAACCAGCTGCATGCCGCCGTGGTCGAGCTGGTGGCGCTGGACAATGCCGAGATCAAATATTCCACCGTGCAGAACTGGTATCCGGGTGACGAGAACGGCCTGGGCGGCATCTTCAACTTCGTCACCAAGCGCGGCGACTGCCGCGGCGTGAAGTCCAAGATCAGCTGGACCCAGGTGGAAACCGGTGCGGCCCTCACCTGGAAATACCCGTCCTGCATCCTGCGCGGCGAAGGCAGTGTCGGCGAATTCTATTCCATCGCCATCGCCAACAATTACCAGCAGGCCGATACCGGCACCAAGATGATCCATCTGGGCGCCAACACCAAAAGTCGCATCATTTCCAAGGGCATTTCGGCGGGCAAGGCGCAGAATACCTATCGTGGTCTAGTGTCTGTTTACGGAAAAGCGAAGAACGCCCGCAACTATACCCAGTGCGACTCCCTGCTGATCGGCGGTGAATGCGGCGCCCATACCGTGCCCTATATCGAAAGCCGTAACCCGACCGCGCGCATCGAGCATGAAGCGACCACGTCGAAGATCGCGGAAGACCAGCTCTTCTATTGCCTGGCGCGCGGCATTCCGCAGGACGAGGCGGTGTCGCTGATCGTCAATGGCTTCTGCCGCGAAGTGCTGCAGCAATTGCCGATGGAATTCGCCGTCGAAGCGCAGAAGCTGGTCGGCATCAGTCTCGAAGGATCAGTAGGTTAGTCATGCTTGAGATCAAGAACCTCCACGTCTCCGTCGGCGACAAGCCGATCCTCAAGGGCCTGACCCTTTCGATCCAGCCAGGGCAGGTGCATGCCATCATGGGCCCCAACGGCTCGGGCAAGTCCACGCTGTCCTATGTGCTGGCGGGCCGCGCCGGCTATGACATCACCGAAGGCTCGATCACCTATAACGGTGAAGACCTGACAGCGCTGCCGCCGGAAGAACGCGCCGCCAAGGGCGTGTTCCTGGCCATGCAGTATCCGGTGGAAATTCCCGGCGTCACCACCATGACCTTCCTCAAGACCGCGCTGAATTCCCAGCGCCGCACCCGCGGCGAAAGCGATCTCGATGCCATCGGCGTCCTGAAGCTGGTGCGCGCCAAGGCCAAGACGCTGAACGTGTCGGAAGAGATGCTGAAGCGCGCCCTGAATGTGGGCTTTTCGGGCGGCGAGAAGAAGCGCCTGGAAATCCTGCAGATGGCGCTGTTCGAACCCAGGCTGGCCATTCTCGATGAAACCGATTCCGGCCTGGATATCGACGCGCTGAAGCTGGTGGCCGAAGGCGTCAACCTGCTGCGCAGCCCTGAACGCGCCATGCTGGTGATCACCCATTACCAGCGCCTGCTGGATTACATCGTGCCCGACCGGATCCATGTCCTGGCCAAGGGCCGCATCGTCGCCGAAGGCGGCAAGGAACTTGCGCTGGAACTGGAAGCCAAGGGCTATGAGCACATCCTGAAGGACGTGGCATGACGCTGGCTGTTGCCCGCCGCGCCGAAGCCACTGCGTTGTTTGCCGCGCAGGGCGTGCCCACGCGCCGTGTGGAAGACTGGAAATATTCCGACCTCAAATCCGCGCTGGGCGAAGCCGGTATCGGCGCGCAGGTGGCGCAATGGCACGTCACCGATCTGCCGGCTGGGGTCGAGCAGTTCGATCTGTCGCAGGCAAACCCGCCGGGATGGGTCATCGACAATTTCGCGCGCGGCACTGGCAATGTGATGAGCGCCGCCTCGCTGGCGCTGTCCGTCGGTGGTGTGGCGCTGCGTGTGCCCAAGGGCGCCGCCATTGCCGACTTGTTGAAGCTGGACTTCACGGGCCCCGGCCATGTCCGCGCCTTGCTGGTGCTGGAAGCAGGTGCATCGCTGACGCTTGTTGAGGGTGTCGGCCTGTCCGAATTCCGCAATGTCGGGTTTGAAATTGCGCTGGGCGAGGGTGCGGCGCTGGACCATGTCCGCGTTTCGCCCGCCGATGCCGACGCCGTGTTGGTGGAGGAAGCTCATGTGCGCCTCGCCGCCGGCGCGCAGTACCGTGCCCATTTCGCCAGCTTCGGCAGCAGGCTGTCGCGCATGGAACTGGAAATTGCGCTGGAAGGCGCGAAGGCGCAGGCGCATCTGTCGGGCGTTTCGGTGCTGGACGGCAAGCGCCACAGCGACGTCACCACCCGCATGATCCATGCGGTGGAAGACACCCTGTCCACCCAGCTGTTCAAGCACGTCGCCGGCGGCAATGCCAAGGCCGTCTATCAGGGCAAGGTCACCGTGGCCAAGGGCGCCAATGGCAGCGACAGCAACCAGTCCGCCAAGGCGCTGTTGCTGGGCGAAGCTGCCGAAGCCGATCTGAAGCCCGAGCTGGAAATCTTCGCCGACGACGTGAAGTGCGCCCATGGCGCCGCGGTCGGTGACCTGGACGCGGATTCGCTGTTCTACCTGCGCGCCCGCGGCATTCCGGAAGCGGAAGCGCGGGGCCTGCTGCTGCATGCCTTCCTGGAAGATGCGGTGGCCCAGATCGCCAACATGGACCAGCGCGAACTGGTGCGCACCGAACTGCTGACGGCGCTGAAGGTGATCGCATGAACGCGCCCGCGAATATCAAAGCCTTCGATGCTAAAGCGGCCCGCGCCGACTTTGAAATCCTGTCGCGCACTGTCTATGGCAAGCCGCTGGTCTATCTCGACAGTGGCGCCAGCGCTCAGAAGCCACGCGTCGTGCTGGATACCATGCGCGACTTCGCCCAGACCGATTACGCCAATGTCCATCGCGGCGTGCATTACCTGTCGGCCGCCGCCACCGACCGCTACGAAGCGGCGCGCGAGACGGTCGCCAAATTCCTCAATGCCCCGTCGGTGGACAATATCGTCTTCACCAAGGGCGGCACCGAAGCCATCAACCTGGTCTCGTACAGCTGGCTCGCGCCCCTGATCCAGCCGGGCGACGAGATCGTGCTGACGGTGATGGAACATCACTCCAACATCGTGCCCTGGCACTTCCTGCGCGAACGCGCCGGCGCGGTGCTGAAGTGGGTGGATGTACGTGATGATGGCTCGCTCGACATCGAGGCGCTGGACGCCGCCATCACGCCGAAAACCAAACTGGTCGCCATCACCCACATGTCCAATGTGCTGGGCACCATCACGCCGCTGGCGGATATCGTCGCCCGCGCCCATGCCAAGGGCGTTCCCGTGCTGGTCGATGGCTGCCAGGGCGCGGTGCACGAGATCGTCGATGTGCAGGCGCTGGACGTCGATTTCTATGCCGTCACCGGCCACAAGCTCTACGGCCCCACCGGCATCGGCGTGCTGTATGCCAAGAAGGCGCATCTGAAAGCGATGCGCCCCTTCAATGGCGGCGGCGAGATGATCCGCGAGGTCAGCAAGGACCGCGTCACCTATGCCGACCCGCCGGCGCGCTTCGAGGCCGGCACCCCGCCCATCATCGAAAGCGTCGGCCTGGCCGCGGCGCTGGATTACCTGTCCGGCTTCGACCGCGCCGCCGTGACTGCCCATGAACATGACCTGCTGGCCTATGCCCGCGAACAGGTCCGCCAGTTCAACTGGCTGCGGGTGATCGGTGATGCGCCGGGCAAGGGCGCCATCCTGTCCTTCGAGGCCGACGGCATGCACGCCCATGACCTCGCCACCATCCTGGACCGCGAAGGCGTGGCGGTCCGCGCCGGCCACCATTGCGCCCAGGTGCTGATGGAGCGGTTCGATGTCGCCTCCACCAGCCGCGCCAGTTTCGCGCTCTACAACAATCGCGCCGATGTCGATGCCCTGGTTGAGGGCTTGGCCAAGGCGCGCAGCATACTTATATGAGTCCGGCATGACCGATCACGCGCTCAGGGAACTGTACCAGGAAGTGATCCTCGATCACTCGCGCCACCCGCGCCACTATGGCGTGCTGGAAGGTGCCAACCACAAGGCTGAAGGCTACAACCCGCTGTGCGGCGACAAGGTCACGGTCTATCTGCAGCTGGATGCCGAGGGCCGCGTCGCCGACATCAAGTTCGAAGGCAAGGGCTGCGCCATCAGCCAGGCCTCGGCCTCCATGATGGTGGACATGCTCAAGGGCCGCTCGCAGGCCGAGGCTGAGAAATTGATGACCGGCTTCCTGCACCTGGTGAAGGGCGAAGACGCCAGCGACCTGCCCGAAGACGACCGCGAACGGCTGGACGTGATGGGCGGCATCAGCGAGTTCCCCATGCGGGTGAAATGCGCCACCCTGGCCTGGCACACTTATAAGAATGCCGTAGAGGAGGGCGCCCAATGAGCGACGCTGCCCAGACACCGATCGCAGTTTCCGCCATCCCGCCGGAAGAGCTCGACGCCTTCACCAGCAAGCTGATCATCGCCATGAAGACGGTGTTCGATCCGGAAATCCCGGTTGATATCTATGAACTCGGCCTTATCTACAAAGTGGATGTCGCCGACAACAAGGATGTCACCGTGGACATGACACTGACCGCGCCCAACTGCCCGGTGGCCGGCGAAATGCCGGTCAATGTGAAGGCGGCGCTGGAACTGGTGGATGGTATCGGCGAGGTGACGGTGAACATGACCTTCGATCCGCCCTGGACGCCGGACCGCATGAGCGAAGAAGCCAAACTCGAACTGAACATGTTCTGATGGAAATCCAGACCGCCAAGCCCCGCCGCGAACGCCCCAAGCCGGTCAAGCTGTCCGAGGCCGCTGCGGCGCGTATTGCCACCATCATGGCCAATGCGCCGGGCCAGTATGCAGGCGTACGCGTCGGCGTCACCAATGGCGGCTGCGCCGGCATGAGCTACACCATGGATTATGCCTCGGAAGCCAAGCCGTTCGAGGAAGTGATGGAGGACAAGGGCGTCAAGATCTTCATCGACCCCAAGGCCATCCTGTTCCTGATCGGCACCGAACTGGATTTCATCCAGGAAAAGCTGGGTGCGCGCTTTGTCTTCAACAATCCCAACCAGACATCGGCCTGCGGCTGCGGCGAAAGCGTGGCGATCACGCCGGCCGCCGGTTAAGTGCCCGGCGACGCGCACCGCTTCGACGATCTTTTCCGTGAATATGGCCCCGTAAGCGTGCGCCGCTTCTTCAGCGGCGAGGCGATATGGGACGGCGCTGCCATGATCGCGCTGGTGTGGGACGACATTCTCTATTTCACCACCGACGATGCTTCGCGCCCGGCTTTCGAGGCGGAAGGCTGCAAGCCATTCGCCTATCCGCGGGGCGCCCGCGTCATCGGCACAAGCTGGTTCGCCATACCCGAACGGCTTTATGACGATCCGTCCGAATTGGCCCAATGGGCGCGCACCGCGCGTGCGGCATCGTTGGCCAAGGCTGTGGAGAAGAAGCGCGCCGCAAAGACCCGCTAGGCGGCGCTGGTTTCCATCGCGGCCATGCGCGGATCGTTCTGGGAAATGACCAGGTTGCGGCCATTGTGCTTGGCGCCGTACAGGCAGGCATCGGCGCGGCGGATCACGGCTTCGGCGCTTTCGCCCCGGGCGAACTGGGCGACCCCGATGGAGATGGTGATGGCGCCCAGCACATCGCCGGTGGATTTCTTCACCAGCTTCTTGGTTTCCACCGTCTGGCGGATCTGGTCGGCGACGCGCACGGCGGCATCCAGTGGGCTGCCGCGCAGCAGGACGGCGAATTCCTCGCCGCCATAGCGCGCCGCGGTGTCGCGGCCCTTGACGTTCTCGGCCAGACACGAGCCCACAAGCCGCAGCACCTGGTCGCCGGTCTGGTGGCCCCAGGTGTCGTTGAATTTCTTGAAATGGTCGATGTCGCACAGCAGCAGGGTGACGTCCTCGCCCTGCGCCACCGCATCCATCGCGGCCTTCACGGCGTCGTCGAACGCCTTGCGGTTGGCGATGTTGGTCAGCGCGTCGACCAGGCTTTCCTTGCGCACATCGTCCAGCTTGTGGCGCAGCTCGCTCACCTGGGCGGAGGAGGCCTGCAGTTCGCCTTCCAGAGACCTGGTGCGCTGCTCCATGGCGCGGGTGGCGGAGATCAGGTTTTCCACCAGCTTGCGCACATCGGCCGGGCTGCGGTCGCTGCCCAGCTCGCCGGTGGCGGCCGACAGCGTGTCCTTGTAGGTGGCGGTGTCCTTGCCGGCTTCCGCCAGGCGGCCCAGCACATCGTCAATCACCGCGCCCATGTCGCCGCCCAGGGCCTCCATGGCCAGCGCGGCGCGCGCCCCCGACAGGCAGCGCAGGCGCAGGTCCTGCAGCAGTTCGGGTGTGAAAGGCTTCTTGGCGTTGATGATCGCCGTCATCACCTGGATGACGGCCGGGTTCTCGCCCGAGGCATAGGCATAGAACAGCTCGAAATTGTCGGGCGTGGAAACGACGTTGCACCCGCCCATCAGGGCGAGGGCAGTTTTCGCAAAGCTTTGCTCGCGATCCGGCTTGAACACAGTCATTCCCCTAACCCGACTACCGGGTCCCGCGGGCAGTGTGCCCGGTTGCCCCGTAAAAAAGGGTTAAATAGAGGAACTTTTCAAGCCGGGAATTTCGCGCAAATTCCAGTCTTTGCCTGGCTTGTGCGCCTGCAAACATCCTGCAACCTGCCGATGGAGACTCATGGCGCGCAGATTATTCCGATTGCGGCTCGGGCTTCTTGACCGGCACCGGGCGGAACAGGAAGGCGGGAAGCTGGCTCTTGTCCACGGCTTCCGGCTTGGCGGCCTGCTCGTTGTACTGGCGCTGGCCGCCGCGTTCGCGCTTGTCGTTGCGCGGCTCGCGATTTTCCGGACGATTGTCCGGGCGGGGCTCGTTGCGCGGACGCTGTTCCTGTCTCGGCTTGTCCGGACGCGGGGCATCGTTGCGGGGCTGACGCTCCGGCTGCGGGCGCGGTTCCTTTGCCTGCGGCGGACGCGAGCCGTCCGCCTGGGGGCGGGGCGCTTCGGCAATGGTGGCTTCAGCCGGCGCAGCAGCACCTTCCACGGGGTCCATGCTGGCGACCTGGTCGTGGAACTTGCCGCCCGGCGGACGGCGGTCACGCTGCTTGCCATCGCGGCCGCCACGGCCACGGTCACCTCCGCCACCCTTGCCGCCGCCCTTGTGGTCGTCACGGCGCGGGCGCACATCCTCGCGCACTTCGATATCCATCATCTCGCGGCGGTCCAGCTTCTGGCCGGTGATCTTCTCGATCGCCTCGATATATTTGCCGTCGCGATGACTGGCCAGCATGAAGGTGGCGCCGCTGCGTCCGGCGCGGCCGGTGCGGCCGATGCGGTGGACATAATCGTCGGCATGGATCGGCACGTCGAAATTGAAGACATGACTCACGGCCGGAACGTCCAGGCCGCGCGCTGCGACGTCGCTGGCGACGAGGATCTTCAGCTCACCGGCGCGGAACCGGTCCAGCGTGCGCGTGCGCAGGGACTGGTCGAGATCGCCATGGATGGGGGCGGCGTCGAAGCCGTGCTTGACCAGGCTCTTGGCCACCACATCGACATCGCGCTTGCGATTGCAGAAGACGATGGCGTTGTTCAGGGTTGGCTCGGCCTCGCGGATCAGGCGGCGCAACGCCTCGCGCTTGGCCCAGTCATTGGCGGGGATTTCCACGATCTGCTGCACGATGTTGGCGGCGGTGGTGGCGGGACGCGACACTTCGATGCGCGCCGGATTGTGCAGGAACTGATCGGTCAGGCGCTGGATTTCCGGCGGCATGGTCGCCGAATAGAACAGGGTCTGGCGCGTGAAGGGCAGCTTCTTGCAGATCTCTTCCACGTCGGGAATGAAGCCCATGTCCAGCATGCGGTCGGCTTCGTCGATCACCAGG
>JAQGLO010000128.1 GCA_028292825.1 Alphaproteobacteria bacterium
CGCGATCCCATGATGCGCAGCTATTGCAACACCATTCCCACCGCCATGGGCGGCACCCACGAACAGGGCCTGCGCAATGGCCTGACCAAGGCGCTGCGCGCCCATGGCGAGCGCAGCAACAACCGCAAGACCGCGCTGGTCACCGCCGATGATGTGATGGACAGCGCCAGCGCCGTACTGTCGGTGTTCATCCGCGAGCCGGAATTCCAGGGCCAGACCAAGGACAAGCTGTCTTCACCCGATGCCCAGCGGCTGGTGGAGAATGTCGTGCGCGACCATTTCGACCACTGGCTGGCGGAAAGCCCGAACGACGCCTCGCGGCTGCTGGACTTCGTCATCGACAGCGCCGAGGACCGGCTCAAGAAGCGCCAGGAAAAGGAAACCCAGCGCAAGTCCGCCACCCGCAAGCTGCGGCTGCCGGGCAAGCTATCGGATTGTTCGCGGGACTCCGCGCAAGGCACCGAGATATTCCTGGTGGAAGGCGACAGCGCCGGCGGCAGCGCCAAGCAGGCGCGCGAGCGCAACACCCAGGCCATCCTGCCCCTGCGCGGCAAGATCCTGAACGTGGCCAGCGCCGCCGCGGGCAAGCTCCAAATGAACCAGGAACTGAATGACCTGGTGCAGGCGCTGGGTTGCGGCACCGGCTCCAAATATGACGAAAAGGCGCTGCGCTATGAGCGCGTCATCATCATGACCGACGCCGACGTGGACGGGGCGCATATCGCCTCGCTGCTGCTGACCTTCTTCTATCGCGAGATGCCGCAGCTGATCACCGACGGCAAGCTGTTCCTGGCCATGCCGCCGCTGTACCGGCTGACCCAGGGCGGCAAGACCATCTATGCCCGTGATGATGCCGACCGCGAGCGCATCCTCAAGACCGAGTTCCGCAGCAACGCCAAGGTGGAAGTGTCGCGCTTCAAGGGCCTGGGCGAAATGATGCCGGCGCAGCTGAAGGAAACCACCATGCGGCCGGGTCATCGCACCCTGTTGCAGGTGCATATTCCCGACGGCGACGCCAAGTCCACCGAGAACCTGTTCGAACGCCTGATGGGCAAGAAGCCGGAACTGCGCTTCCAGTTCATCCAGGAGAATGCCGAATTCGCCCGCGAAGTGGTGGACGTCTGATCTATTTCTGGCGCGCCGGTATCGCGACCGTCGCCGCCAGCACGGTTTGATCGCCGCTCTGCGATGCCACGGCTTCAGCGGGACGGGCTTTCAGCAGTTTCGCGCCGTCCGGCGGCAGCCCCTGTTTCACGGACAGCAAGGTCAGCGTCGTTGCACTGGACGATCCCAGCTTCAGCGTGATCTGTGCGGCGCCGCAGTCCTGTGTGGCACACACGATGGAGACGCGGCGCTGTGGCGCGGGCACCGTGATGCCGCCCAAGGTCACCGATTGCAGCCTGGCCTCTTGCGGCACCAGCAGCGTCACGCCGTCACCGGGCGCGTGAAGGTCCAGGATCACATCCTCGCCATGGCGCGTCACCGTCGCGCCGGGTATGGGATTGCGCGCGGCCCCGGCGGACGCGACATAGGCCAGCTCGATCCGGCGCTGCGGCTGGGCTGAGAAACCGGCGGCAGCGCGTAGTGGTGGCGGCAGGTGCGCCACCGGATCGGCCAGCCACCAGGCCTTGCCGTCCTGCTCGGCATATTTGAGATCCAGGCGCTGCGGCTTGGTGCTGCTGAAGGCGGGCTGGAAGCCGGCCACCACCGCGAACCCCAGCGCCGCCACCACGCAAAGCGCCAGCGACAGACCCCAGCCTTGCCGCGCCTTGCCCAGCAGCGGCAGCAAGGTCATCAGCCCGAAGGCGGCGGTGACGGTAAAGAGGGGGTGCGTGTCGATACCCAGCAGCGGCTCGGTCAGGGCGCACAGGCTCAGCCAGATCACCATCGCAGCCAGCGCGGCGAGGAACACGGCAACATCGCGCCCGCCGCGCACCGTTGCCAGCAACAGCGGGGCTGCGACCAGCGCGGGGAACAGAAAGTATGGCGTCACGCCCGGCGCGAAAATCGCGCAGGCGACAGCCAGCGCGGCGAACCACAGCCAGCTCGCGGCCGCGCCGGCGCCGCGCGACACCAGCAGCGCCATCGCGAAAACCCCGAAACCCAGCGACAGGCGCAGCCACAAGGCATCGGCATAGGCCGGTTGGGCATGGCCGGAGATGGCGGCGGCAATCCAGTGCAGGCCGAAGCCAATGCCGAGGCTGCCCGCCAGGAACAGCGGCGGCATCAGCAGCGCCAGCCAGGGGCGGCGGATTTCACGCCGCTCGCGCCGCGTATAGAAGCCCGCCAGCGCGATCACGACAAGGACAAGAATGCTGAGCGGCAGCGCCCAGGCCACCGGCAGGCGCGGCAGCCAGCGGCCCAGCACATCAAGATACACCGCGTCGCCGCTTTTCAGTCCGGCGAAATCGACGTTGGCGAGCGCGGACGCCAGCGCCAGCGCATTGTCGCCATGCTGCTGCAGGCCGCGCAGATCGATGTTCGCGCGGCGGTCCCGTGCGGTGTGATACTGCGCCTCGTTGCTGACAAGCGCGAAATTGTAGCCGGGGATGCCGGCCTGCAGGAACGGCGTCAGGTCGGTGTCGTTGGGCAGGAATTTGTAGATCTCGCCATACAGCGAGGACGTGGCGAAGCGCGGCACGCTGCGCGCATACAGGTCGATCATCGCCGCATTGCCGGCGCTGGTCTGGAACAGGAAGCTGGGGCCCTGGTTGCCGCGGGCCTCGACATTGATCACCATGCCGGTCTTGGCCCGTGCCAGGGGATCGCGCAGATAGGCGGCGGCGCCCAACAGTCCCGCCTCCTCGCCATCGGTGAACAGCGCCACGATGGGATGCTCGCCATGCGTGCCACGCGCGCGCAGGGCGCGGATGGTTTCGAGCAAGGTGGCCACACCGCAGCCGTCATCGCAGGCGCCGGGGCCGGCGGCGACGGAATCCATGTGCGCCATCAGCAGCACGATCTTGCCGTCTTTTTGATTTTTGGGGCCCGGCGTGACACCGGCGATGATGTTGGTGACCGTGGCGCATTCCACCGCTCCCCAGCGCATCTCGCTGTAGCAACTCATCTGCCGGACGCTGCGGGCGGTGACGCCCATTGCGTCCAGTTCTTTCAACAGCCTTTCCTGCACGGCGGCATTCTGCGGCGAGCCGACGGGATGCGGCACCTCGGGTCCCAACACACGGCCCAGCGCCGCGCTGGCGCGGGCGGCGGAGAACTGGGCGGCGGGCGCGTCGATGCCCAACGCATCGGGCCGCGACTGGCCGTAAGCGCCCAGCAGCCAGATCGCCACGGCCAAGGCCGCAAAACTCCCTATCTTCAGCATGCCCAACCCCGGAACTCGCGCAAATACAGCCATATCTTGCATTTCCAGGGAATATCCCTATGTATCGGGCGGATAAGAGTCGCACACCATTTGGGTCTGCGGCCCGGGCGCCACCTGTCGCGCCCCTTTCTCAGGAGCGTGCTACGACCAGTGTGACGATCTCCGGCGCGGAAGCCGGATTAGACGAAGTTATTGAAAACACTCAGACTTCGATAACAGAAGCCCCCGCCAGCGAGGCCGTGCAGAACGGCTTTGAAGCCTTGGGCCTCTCCCCCGAGCTTCTCAAGGCGGTGGCCGATTCCGGCTACACCACCCCCACGCCCATCCAGGCGCAAACCATCCCGCTCGCCCTGCAGCGGCGCGACGTGATCGGCATTGCCCAGACCGGCACCGGCAAAACCGCCAGCTTCACCCTGCCCATGATCGAGATGCTGTCCAAGGGCCGCGCCAAGGCGCGCATGCCCCGCGCGCTCGTTCTGGAGCCGACCCGCGAACTGGCCGACCAGGTGTCGGAAAGCTTCGACAAGTACAGCAAATATTCCAAGCTCACCCATGCGCTGCTGATCGGCGGCACCTCGATGGACGAGCAGATCAAGAAACTGGACCGTGGCGTCGATGTGCTGATCGCCACCCCCGGCCGCCTGATGGACCATTTCAACCGTGGCCGCATCCTGCTCTCCCAGGTCAATATCCTGGTGATCGACGAAGCCGACCGCATGCTGGACATGGGCTTCATTCCCGACGTGGAAGAGATCTGCAAGAAGCTGCCCTTCACGCGCCAGACCCTGTTCTATTCGGCGACCATGCCGCCGGAAATC
>JAQGLO010000017.1 GCA_028292825.1 Alphaproteobacteria bacterium
CACCGTCTTGGCGAGTTCCCCCCAGGATTCGCCCTGCTGCTGCTTGACCGCCATTTTCGTGTCCGACATGTGATTTCCGTGGTTTGCGGCGACAGAAACGGTCAGAACGCCGCGCTGTCAAGGCGGATGCGGTTAATCTTTGCCCTCTTCGCGAACAGCGGAGATGATGACGATGGCCTGGGCCAGCGGGAAATCGTCGGTGATGGTCAGGTCGATCTGGGCCCGGTGGCCCGCGGGTGTGAGTTTTTCCAGTCTTTTCAGGGCGCCGCCGGTCAGCGCCATGGTCGGCTTGCCGCCCGGCAGGTTCACCACGCCCATGTCGCGCCAGTAGACGCCATGGTTCAGCCCGGTTCCCAGCGCCTTGGCGCAGGCCTCCTTGGCGGCGAAACGCTTGGCATAACTGGCGGCGCGCTGGGCGCGTCTGTCCGATTTGGCGCGCTCGATGTCGGTATAGATTCGGTTCAGGAAGCGGTCGCCATGCTTTTCGATGGCCTTCTCGATGCGGCGGATGTCGATCAGGTCGTTGCCCAGGCCCAGGATCATGCGCGGGCCTCATCCATCAGGCGGCGCATTTCGCGGATCGAGGCTTCCAGGCCGATGAACACCGCCTCACCGATCAGGAAGTGGCCGATGTTCAGTTCGCGGATGTGCGGGATGGCGGCGACCGGCTGCACATTGTCAAAGGTCAGGCCGTGGCCGGCATGAATTTCCAGGCCCAGGTCGGCGCCGAACTCCGCGCCATTGTGGATGTGCCTGAGGATTTTCTCGCGGGCGTCGCCGCTGGCGTTGGCATAGGCGCCGGTGTGCAGTTCCACCACGGGCGCGCCGAGGGTGTGGGCGGCATCGATCTGCTTGCGATCAGGCTCAATGAACATGGAGACACGGATGCCGGCGTTCACCAGCTGCGCCACGATGGGCTTCAGCCGGTTGTGCTGGCCGATGCAGTCGATGCCGCCTTCGGTGGTGCGTTCCTCGCGCTTCTCCGGCACGATGCAGGCGGCATGGGGCCGCGCCTTCAGGGCGATGGCCAGCATCTCGTCGGTGGCGGCCATTTCCAGGTTGAGCGGAATGGTCAGCGCCTCGGTCAGGCGCAGGATATCGTCATCAGAGATGTGGCGGCGATCCTCGCGCAGATGCGCGGTGATGCCGTCGGCGCCGGCTGCTTGCGCCACGATGGCGGCACGGACGGGATCGGGGTTATCCCCGCCCCGCGCGTTGCGCACGGTGGCGACGTGGTCGATGTTGACGCCAAGCCTAAGCAAGGCCGCGAGACCCCGGCTTCACCGCAGGCGTGTTGCGCAGGTGGGGCGGCAGCTTGTCGGCGGGCCAGGCCTGGACCTTCCATTCGGCCAGCGCGATCAGCGGCACGCCGACCTTGGCCTTGCCGCCGGAGCGGTCGATCAGGCAGCAGGCGGCCACGACCTTGGCGCCGGTCTGCTTGATGGCGGCGATGCATTCGCGGCTGGAGACGCCGGTGGAAATGATGTCTTCCACCATCAGGACCTTCTGACCCTTCTTCAGGGTGAAGTTGCGGCGCAGCTGGAATTCGCCGTCCACCCGCTCGACATACATGGCCGGCAAGCCCAGCTGGCGGCCCATCTCATAGCCCGGCACGATGCCGCCCACGGCGGGAGAGACGATCGCGGTGATCTCATCGGTGATCTGCGCCTTGACCTTTTCGGCCAGCGCCTTGCACAGCTTGGCGGTGCGCTTGGCGTCCTGGAAGACCAGTGCCTTCTGCAGAAACTTATCGGAATGCAGGCCGCTGGAGAGGATGAAATGACCTTCCAGCAACGCGCCGGATTTCTTGAATTCGTTCAGGACTTGTTCGACGTTCATTTTACCCCTGCTTCTTCACCCTTCGACAAGCTCAGGGTGAGGACTTTTAATACGGCCTCATGCTGAGCTTGTCGAAGCATCCGCTTCGCGCACGCGATCGACCGACTCGACCGCATCACTGACTCGTAGCGCGCCCAGGATATTCTGCAAATGCGGCACGTCGCGGACTTCCACATCGACGGTGAATTCGAAGAACAGCGGGTTGCGGTTGGTCATCTTGAAATTGGTGATGTTGCCGCCATTGGCGGCGATGGCGGTCATCACTGCGGCCATGGCGCCGGGCGCGTTGGGGATGCGCACCAGGATGCGTGCCAGCGACTGGCCATCGGCCGCGCCCTCACTCGCCTTGGGCCCCCAGCTGACATCCAGCCAGTCATCCATGGCGCCGGCCTTGTCCAGCTCGCCGCAGTCGATGGTGTGGATCACCAGGCCCTCGCCCGGGGTGGTGATGCCGACGATACGGTCGCCGGGGATGGGATGGCAGCACTGGCCGAGCGTATAGGAAATGCCCTCGGTCAACCCGCGAATGGAAATCGGCTTGGCTTCGCCTGGCGCGGCCTTGCCCTTGCCGGCGCGCTTGAGTTCGGGGAACACCGCCTGCAGCACTTCATGCCCGCGCAGCGCGCCGCGCCCGACATCGGCATAGACATCTTCCGCCTTGGCCAGGCGCAGGGTCTTGGCCACGCCCTCGATGGCCTTTTCGGTCAGCTCGCGCTTTTCGTCGGCAAAGGCTTTTTCCAGGATCTTGCGGCCGAAGCGGACATGCTCGTCACGCTGGGCATGGCGCAGGAAGCGGCGGATCTCGGCCCGCGCCCGGCCCGTCACCACGAACTGCTCCCACATGGGCGATGGCGTTGCGTCCTTGGTGGCGATGATTTCCACCTGGTCGCCATTCTTCAGCGGCGTGTGCAAGGCGACATGGTTGCCATTGACCTTGGCGCCGACGGCGCTGTTGCCCAGGTCCGTGTGCACGGCATAGGCAAAATCGATCGGCGTGGCGCCGCGCGGCAGCGCGATCAGCGAACCCTTGGGCGTGAAGCAGAAGACCTGGTCCTGGTAGAGGGCGAGGCGCGAATTCTCCAGCGCCTCTTCCGGGCTGTCGCCCTTTTCCAGCAGGTCCACCATGTCGCGCAGCCAGCCATAGGTGGCGCTGTCGCCGATATGGGCGTCGGGCACATGCTCGCGGTAGCGCCAGTGGGCGGCGACGCCGCGCTCGGCGATGTCGTGCATCTCCTGCGTCCGGATCTGGATTTCGACGCGCTGCTTTTCCGGGCCGATCACGGTGGTGTGGATGCTGCGATAGCCGTTGGGCTTGGGCGTGGAAATGAAATCCTTGAAGCGCTCCGGCACCATCTGCCAGCTGGTATGGATGATGCCCAAAGCGCGATAGCAATCGGCTTCCGATCCCACGATGACGCGGAAGCCGAAAATGTCGGACAGCTGTTCAAACGACAGCTTCTTGGTCTGCAGCTTGCGCCAGATCGAGAAGGGGCGCTTGCCGCGGCCATAGACCCAGGCCTCCATGCCATGCTCGGCCAGGCGGCGCTTGACCTGGTCGGCGATGCGGCCGACGCGGTCGCCGCCCACCATGTCCAGGCGGGCAAAATGCGTGACGATGGAATTGCGCGCCTCCGGGTCCAGTTCGGCGAAGGCCAGATCTTCCAGCTCCTCGCGCATGTTCTGCATGCCGATGCGGCCCGCCAGCGGGGCATAGATGTCCACCGTCTCCTGCGCGATGCGGCGGCGCTTCTCGGGCTTGTCGATATAGCCCAGGGTGCGCATGTTGTGCAGCCGGTCGGCCAGCTTGACCAGCAGCACGCGGATGTCGCTGGTGATGGCAAGCATCAGCTTGCGGAAATTCTCCGCCTGTTTGGTGCGTTCGGAAAAGACTTCGAGCTGGCTCAGCTTGGTGACGCCGTCCACCAGGTTGGCGATCTCGTCGCCGAATTTTTCCTTTACGTCCTCATAGGTGACCAGCGTGTCCTCGATGGTGTCGTGCAGCAGCGCCGTCACGATGGTGGCCACGTCGAGCTTGAGGTCGGTGAGGATGGCCGCCACTTCCAGCGGATGGGCGAAGTACGGATCGCCCGAGGCGCGGAACTGCTTGCCGTGCGCCGTCATGGCATAGACATAGGCCTTGTTGAGGATGGCCTCGTCGGCATCGGGGTCATAGGCCAGCACCCGCTCGACCAGATCGGTCTGGCGCATCAGCCGGCGGCGGCCGCGCGGGGGCGGGGACGCAGGCGCAGGCTTGGCGGCCGGGGTCTCCGGCGGCGGCGGGACGGGAGCGTGGGTGCTCATCCGTCAAATATAGGCAGATAAACTCGGAATCAGAACCTAAAGCGGACGGTAAAAGGCTGTAAAAAGACAAAGGCCGCAGCTTGCGCCACGGCCCTGGTCTCAGAATTTGTCGGCAAACTACTCTTCGTAGTCAGCCTCAGGTTCCGGCTGGGGTTCGGCGCGGCGCTGGGCTTCGGTGGTGAGGGCGCGCAGCAGCTCTTCCTCGGTGACCTGGCGATGCGAGGAATCCTCGCGGTCGTCGGCCTCGGGGCGGGCTTCTTCCGGCTCGTCCACTTCGGCATGCTTCTGCAGCGAGCGGATATAGTCTTCCTTGGAATCTTCCGGCTTGATCAGGCGGGCCGCGATCTCGCGCAGCGCCACCACGGGGTTCTTGTCACGGTCGCGTTCCAGCATCGGCTCGGCGCCGCCCGAAAGCTGGCGGGCGCGGAAACCGGCGGCCAGGACCAGGTCGAAGCGGTTGGGAATCTTGTCAACGCAATCTTCGACAGTGACGCGCGCCATGAGGTATCCTTTATATTCAACAGGTTAGCGACCCGAAAGCCGCCGCTATCAGGAGATTGGGCCGGGGAATACACGAATCCCGCTCACGAAGCCAGTTTTTTGACGCTGTCCCTGTCCGGCAGGGCGGCCAGGAGTTCCGCCACCCCCTGCCCGGTTACCGGGTGACGCCAGTCCGGCGCGACCTCGGCCAGGGGCACCAGCACAAAGGCGCGCAGCTGCGCACGCGGATGGGGAAGCGTCACGGCGCCGTCCATGACCGCGCCGTCATGGTCGATCAGATCAATATCCAGTGTCCGGGGGGCGTTGGGGGCGGAACGCAACCGCCCCAGATCAGTTTCCACCTCATGCAAAAGCGCCAGAAGTTCAACGGGTTGGAGAGCGGTTTCGACGGCGGCGACCGCGTTGACGAAGGCCGGATCGGACGGATCTGGCCAGGCGGCGGTCTCGTACAAGGACGAGACCGACAGGATTTTCACACCCAGGGTTTCCAGCCGGGCGAGTGCGCGCTTGAGCGTCACTGCCGGTGGGCCGGCAGCGCTGGGCAGGTTGGCGCCTAAGGCGATCAGGATCACGGCCCCGCACCGACTGAAGTGCGACGGCCTTTTATATTGGAGGTCATATGCTTTTTTATCCGGCCGAGAAGCTCGCATTGTTCATCGACGGCGCCAACCTGTATGGCGCCGCCAAGGGGCTGCAGTTCGATATCGACTATAAACGGTTGCTCGAATTGTTCGCCCGCAAGGGCACGCTGGTGCGGGCTTTCTATTATACCGCGGTGGCCGAGGACCAGGAATTCTCGCCGCTGCGGCCTTTGGTTGACTGGCTGGATTACAACGGCTTTTCGGTGGTGACCAAGCCGCTGAAGGAATTCACCGACAGCCAGGGCCGCCGCCGGGTCAAGGGCAACATGGATATCGAGCTGGCCATCGACGTGATGGAGATGGCGGGCTGTGTCGATCATGTGGTGATCTTTTCCGGCGACGGGGATTTTCGCCGCCTGGTGGAAGCGGTGCAGCGGCGCGGCAAGCGGGTGAGCGTGGTCTCCACCATCCGAACCCAGCCGCCGATGATCGCCGACGAACTGCGCCGCCAGGCCGACAATTTCATCGAGCTGGACGAACTCAAGTCCCAGATCGCGCGCGACGGCGGCAAGGCGGCGTCGCCCCAACTGGCGGCCGCGACCCAAAGCTAGACTTCGCGCGGGCCTGGCTTTAGTGCGGGGTCATGAACACTCCGCTGGCCCCGCCGCATGACTGTCCGCTCTGCCCCCGGCTGGTGGCGTTCCGTGAGGCCAACCGCGCCAAATATCCGGACTGGTTCAACGGCCCCGTGCCCAGCTTCGGGCCGCTGACGGCGCGGTTGCTGATCGCGGGCCTGGCGCCCGGACTGCAGGGTGCCAACCGCACCGGACGGCCCTTCACCGGCGACTGGGCGGGAGACCTGCTCTACGCCACCTTGCTGAAGGCCGGACTGGCAAAGGGTGTCTATGACGAGCGCATCGACGACACGCTGGAACTGGTGAACTGCCGCATCGCCAATTCGGTGCGCTGCGTGCCGCCGCAGAACAAGCCGGAGCCATCGGAGATCAAAACCTGCCGCCAGTTCCTGATTTCCGAGCTGGATACACTGCCGAACGTGAAGGTCATCCTGGCGCTGGGCAAGATCGCCCATGACAGTGTGCTGAAAACCCTTGATGCGAAAATCAGCGCCCATCCCTTCAAGCATGGCGTGGCCTATGACATCGGCCGCTTCACCCTGATTTCGAGCTATCACTGCTCGCGCTACAACACCAATACCGGTGTGCTAACCACGTCGATGTTCGAGAATGTTGTCAGCAAAGCCAAGGCCTTGGCCGGATTGGAATAAAAGCCCCCTTTTGGGAGTTTTGTGCTATTCTGTTGCATGGCAAACAAATCAGACAGGTTGAATCCGATGTTCAAGGCAGAGGATCGCGCAACCGCCAGCGAACGGCGGGACCGGCAGATATTCACGGATCTGAAGAAGGAACGTGTGGATTCCGACGCCAAGACCGAGCGCCTGAAGGCGTTGCGGCTGGAAAAGGAAGCGGCCGAGGCCGCGGAACTCGCAGCCAACCCGCCCGCCCCCAAGAAGGCCCGGGCCAAGACCAAGGTTGCAGCGCAGGACTGACGCTATTCGGGGCGGTGACAGACCGCTTCGATATTGTGGCCGTCCGGATCCAGCACGAAGGCGCCGTAGTAATCGGGATGATAGTGCGGCCGCAGGCCCGGCGCGCCATTGTCACGTCCACCCGCCGCCAGCGCCGATTTGTAGAACGAGTCCACATCGGCGCGCGTTGCAGCAGTGAAGGCGACATGGTTGTGCGCCACCGCACCGGGTGAGATCCAGAAATAGGGTTTGCCGTCCGAGCCCAGGCCGCAGGACGGTGTGCTGCCCGTCTGTTCGGCGGTGACTTCCATCACCACATCGATGCCCAGCGGCGAGAGGGCGTGGACGTAGAAGTTCTTGGACCGGCCGAAGTCGGTGACGGCGATGCCGATATGGTCGAGCATGTGGTGGTTTTCCTTTCAGGCCGGATATGCCCCTGCCGGGATTATTTCGCGGCAGCCGGTACGGCACCCGTCATGCCAACGCACCGCCCGTCACCGTCGCGGAGGAGTAGATTGGGTTGTCGTGCTTCTCCACATCGTCCTGCACAAAGCTTCCACCCTTTGCGGCGCATTTCTGTTGCGCTTCTTTCAAGGCCTGGCCTGCGAGCATACCGGAACATCCGCCGAGCAGCGGAATGACCAATGCCGACATCAATATGAATTTCATGTCCCACCCCTGCCCGTTACCGGAAATAGTCTAGCAGATCAGCCTTTGGCCCGCATCAACCGCGCCTTGTCCCGTTCCCAGTCGCGGTTCTTTTCGGTTTCGCGCTTGTCGTGCAGCTTCTTGCCCTTGGCGACGCCGATCTCGAGCTTTGCCTTGCCCTTGGCGTTGAAATAGAGCTTCAGCGGGATCAGCGTCATGCCTTCGCGCTGGATCGCGGCGGACAGGCGTGCGGCCTCGCGCTTGTGCACCAGCAGCTTGCGGGTGCGCTTGGGCTCGTGGTTCATCCGGTTGGCTTGCAGGTATTCGGGGATATACGAATTCACTAGCCACAGCTCCCCATCCTTGGCATGGGCATAGCTTTCGCCGATGGTGGTCTTGCCGCTGCGCAGCGACTTGACCTCCGATCCCATCAGCATGATGCCAACTTCCAGCGTCTCGCCGATGGCATAGGCATAGCGCGCCTTGCGGTTGTCGGCGATGATCTTGAAGCTGTCTTCTTTTTTCTTGGACATGATGTGAAGGTAGGCGCTCGTGCCTAGAACTTCAAACCGGCGCCCTGCATCGCCGCCTTGACCTGGGCCCGCGCGGCATCGGTGGCTTCCACCAGCGGGAGGCGGACGTCCGGCAGGCAGCGGCCCAGCAGCGAGACCCCGAACTTGGCGGGCGCGGGACTGGGTTCGCAGAACATGGCGTCATGCAGCGGCATCAGCTTGTCCTGATACTCACGTGCCTTGGCGAAATCGCCTGACAGCGACGCGGCCTGGAACTCGGCGCACAGGCGCGGCGCGACATTGGCGGTGACCGAGATGCAGCCATGGCCGCCATGGGCGTTGTAGCCCAGCGCGGTGCCGTCTTCGCCCGAGATCAGCAGCCAGTCCTTGCCGATGGCGTTGCGCTCACGCGAGGGGCGCATCAGGTTGGCGGTGGCGTCCTTCACCCCGATGATGTTCCGGTTCTTCGCCAGCCTTGCCATGGTCTCGACGCTAATCTCGACAATGGCGCGGCCAGGGATGTTGTAGAGCAGGATCGGGATGTCCACGGCTTCGGCAATCGCCATGAAGTGGCGATACTGCCCCTCCTGCGACGGCTTGTTGTAATAGCCGGTCACGGACAGCACGGCGTCGCAGCCAACTTCCTTCGCGTGCTTCGTCAGCGCGATGGCCTCGTCGGTCGAGTTGGACCCGGCGCCGGCGATCACCGGCACCCGGCCGGCGGCTTCCTCGACGCAGATCTCCACCACCCGCATATGTTCCTCGTGGCTCAGGGTCGGGGATTCCCCCGTGGTGCCGGTGGGCACCAGGCCGGTGCTGCCTTCGGCGATCTGCCACTGGACCAGGGCGCGGAAGGCGGCTTCGTCCACCTTGCCGTCCTTCATGGGGGTGATGAGCGCGGGGATCGAGCCTTTGATGCGGTCACGAATGGTCATAGTCAGGTTCCGTTATTCTTCTGCGAGCGGTCACATTATGGCCCGGTCCGGGGGTTAGCGTCTAAGCTGATCCAGACTTTTCAACAAGCTGCCTGAGTCCGATGCCTCATATGTCCCTGCTGCGCGCCTGTCTGCTCTCCACCACCCTGCTCGCGGGCGGCTTCGCGCTTGCAGCGGAAGGGCCGGTCGGCACGGTGGTGATGATGCCGCCGGTGATGGATGCCACGGGCGGCGGTGCGGGCGCGTCCACCGTGCGGCCCAGCCGGCTGCATTACCTGACGATCCCCGAGCATGACCTGTTCAGCCGCGCCTTCGAGGCCGCCGGCCGCGGCGATTGGGTGGCGGCGCGCAGCATCGCGGCCCAGGGACAGAACCTCGTGGCCCGGCGGCTGCTGGAATGGCGCTACGCCCTGGACAAGAACAGCGGCGCAACCTTTGCCGAAATCGATGCCGTGATCCGCGACACCGATGCCAAGGGCGCGGCGGCATGGCCGTTGCGCGGCACGCTTCAGGCGCGCGCCGAGGCCGCTATGAGCTCAGACATGACCCCGGCGCAGGTGGTGGCCTGGTTCGGCGGCAAGAATCCCAATTCCAGCATCGGCAAGATCCGTCTCGGCGAAGCGCTGGTCGCCACCGGCGAAAAAACGCGGGGCGCGTTGCTGATCCGCCAGGGCTGGGCCGATGGCAGCTTCGAGCCGGATGTGGAACTGGCCATCGTGCAGAAGGATGCCGCCTACCTGACGGCGGCCGACGACCGTGACCGCCTGGACACCCTGCTGTGGCGGGGCGAGACCTCGGCGGCGCGCCGCGTGATGGCGCGGGTGGATGCCGCCACCGCCGAGATCGCCAATGCCCGCATCGCCCTGACGTCAGGCTTTCCCAAGGCGCAGGCCGTGGTCGGCAAGCTGCGCGATAGCTCTGACCCCGGCCTGCTGTTCGACTGGAGCCGCCAGCTGCGCATCGCCGACCGGGATGCCGAAGCCCATGCCATGCTGCTGCGCGTCCCCGCAGCGCCCCTGGTGAAGGATCATGCGGCGCGCTGGTGGGCGGAGTGCAATGTCCAGGCGCGCGATGCGCTGACGGGCGGCGATCCCCGGCTGGCGCTGAAGATCGCGCAGCATGCGGGCTTCACGACGGGCGACCAGTATGCCGAGCAGCAGTTCCTGGCGGGCTTCATCGCCCTGCGCTTCCTCAAGGAGCCTTCCACGGCCCTCACGCACTTCCAGAAGCTGGATGCAGCGGTGGCGCGGCCCATCAGCAAGTCCCGCGCGCAATACTGGCAGGGACGCGCCTATGAGGCTCTGAACGACACTGCCGGCGCGCTGTCGCACTACAGGCAGGCGGCGTCATACCCCGAGACCTTCTATGGCCAGATCGCGCTGGCCCATACCGACGCGACACCGGTGCTGCACCTGAACGACACGGCGGTGGAGGCGGCAGCGGCTTCGGAACTTGAAACTTCGCCGCTGATGGACGCGATCAAGGTGCTGGCCGACCTGGGCCAGGCGGGCAGCCTGCGCGCCTTCATCGACCGCGATGTGGAAGTCTATTCCTCGCCCCGTCACATCAAGCGGCTGATGCTGCTGCTGGTGGACTGGGGCTATCCGGAGATCGCGGTGCGGCTGGCCAAGTCGGCCAGCTATGCCGGCGCCCCCATGCCGGCCTTTACCCATCCCGTCATCGCCCTGCCCGCCTATGTCGGACCGGGCGCGGCGCCGGAAGCCCCGCTGGTGCTGGGGCTGATCCGGCAGGAGACGGAGTTCGATGCCTATGCCGTGTCGGGCGCCGGGGCGCGCGGGCTGATGCAGATGATGCCGGCCTCGGCCCGCACGGCGGCCAAGGCCAACAACCAGCCCTATCGGCCGGAGGCGGTGGCCAGCGACACGGTCTACAATATGCAGCTGGGCATGGCGGAATGGCGCGGCCACATGGACCGCTATGGCGGCTCCTGGGTGCTGGCGATCGCCAGCTACAATGCGGGACCGGGCAATGTGAAGAAGTGGCTGACGGCCTATGGCGATCCGCGCGCTCCGGAATCAAAAGGGGGCGACCCCATAGACTGGATCGAGCAGATCCCGTTCAGCGAGACCCGCAATTACGTGCAGCGTGTTCTGGAAAATACCGAGGTCTATCGCGCCCGGCTGGCGGGGAAGGATGTGCCGCTGCGGATTCTCAGCGACCTTTACGCACCCAATCCGCCGTCCATGGCTGTGATCGGGGCGAAGTAGTCTAATTCTTGAAAATATTCAGCCACTCGCGGGCCAGCTTCTGGGCTTCGGCGATTTGGCCGGTGCTCATTTCCTCGGCCAGCTGGTTGCGCCAGCTCTTGGCGGCTTCCACGCCGCGCACGGCGGCGAGATTGAACCATTTGTGGGCCGCGACCAGGTCGGTGCCCACGCCCTGGCCGGTGGAATAGGCCAGGCCAAGATTGTAGAGCGCGTCGGCGCGGCCATCCTTGGCGTCGCGCTCATATTGCGCCAGTGAATCGATGTCGATGCAGGCCACGACACTTACTCCCTCATAGCGAGCAGGCCAGATGCCTTTCGCGTGAGGGGATGGTGGCGCCGGACAAGCTAAGACGCGGTAAACGCCGGTTAGCCTTAATTGCTAAGAACCATTAGGCGCGGTGAATGAAAGCCTAACGCGCCCGCTGCCCGAACAGGACCTGTCGTTCCTCGTCCGTCAGCGGCGTGCGGGCTTCGGCCGCCACCGCCTTGCCGCGCACCACCGCCTTGCGCTTGCCCACACGCTCGCGCCAGGCCTTCACATGGGGGAATTCGTCCAGCGCGATGTACTTGGACGTCGACAGCACCCAGCTCCAGCACGCCATGTCGGCGATGGAATAGGCGCCGGCGAGGAATTTCTTCTTCTCCAGGCGCCTGTTCATCACCCCCAACAGGCGGTGGACCTCGTCGCTGTAGCGCTTCTTGGCATAGGGCAGATCTTCGGGGGCATAGTTGAGGAAGTGGTTGGCCTGCCCCGCCATGGGACCGAGGCCGCCCACCTGCCAGAACAGCCATTCCTCCACCGCGACGCGGGCGCGTTCGTCCTGGGGATAGAATTTGCCGTACTTGCGGCCGAGATACTGGAGGATGGCGCCGGATTCAAAGACCGAGATCGGGCGGCCGCCGGGGCCATCGGGGTCGATGATGGCCGGCATGCGGTTGTTGGGGGAGATTTTCAGGAAGGCGGGAGCGAACTGCTCGCCCTTGCCGATGTTGACGGGGTGCACCGCGTAGGGGACGCCCAGTTCTTCCAGCATGATGCTGATCTTGTGGCCGTTCGGGGTGGGCCAATAGTAGAGCGCGATGGGTTTGGCGGGCTTTGGCGTGGATTTCCGGGCCTTGGGGGTGGGCTTTTTGGCCGGTTTTGCGGTTTTCTTCGCCATGACGGTATCCCTGTTGCGCTGCTGCACTGGAAATAGGGATCGGCGCTGAAACCGCAAGCTCCAGAAACAGCTTGGCCGCGGGACCAATTAAGGGACCGCGGCCTTCGCTTGTAGCCTCGAACGCTTCTGAGTGAATGATCAGAAGCGCCAAGAAGGTCTAATTGACCGAGGTCAATTACTTCTTCTTCTTCTTGGCAACCTTCTTCTTAGCAACCTTCTTAGCCTTTTTCTTCGCAGCCATGTTCAACTCCTCTATCGTTTGTTCGGGTCTGAGCAACACCGTCACCCCCCAAAACGTCATCAATATGAATTACTTGCATTTTGAAACGCAAGTGTGCCGGGGGTTTGCAAAAATGCGCAAAAACCGAAAATGCGGAAAACCCGCATTTTACAAAGGTTAAATTCGCTATTCCGTGTACGGACAAAATTCCGCGAATTTTGCGGGGCTGGTCCGCGAAATGCGCATTTTGTGCGAATCACCCCTCATCGGGCAAATTGAGTCGGGTCTTGAGGGCCGCGTTGACGGCGCCCGGGTTCGCTTTTCCGCCCGTCTGTTTCATCACCTGACCGACGAACCAGGCGGCGAGCTTCGGCTTCAGCTTCACCTCTTCCACCTTGTCGGGGTTCGCGGCGATCACCGCTTCGATGGCGGCATCGATGGCGCCCGTGTCCGTCACCTGCTTCATGCCGCGCGCCTCGACGACGCTGCGCGGGTCGCCGCCTTCGCTCCACACGATGTCCAGCAGGTCCTTGGCGATCTTGCCGGAGATGGTGTTGTCCGAAATCATCACGATGATGGCGTTGTTCGCCGCCGCGCTGACCGGTACCTGGGTAATTGACAGCCCGTCACGATTGAGGCGGCCCAGAATTTCGTTGTTCAGCCAGTTGGCGGCGGCTTTTGCGTCCACGCCCTTGGCCAGTTCCTCGTAAAAGTCGGCCAGTTCACGTTCGCCAACCAGCACCGAGGCGTCATAGGGCGACAAACCGCCCGCCACGAAGCGCGCTTTCTTCTCATCGGGCAGTTCCGGCAGCGTGGCGGCGATGGCGTCGACCCATTCCTGCTCCAGTTCCAGCGGCAACAGGTCGGGATCTGGGAAATAGCGATAGTCGTGCGCCTCTTCCTTGGAGCGCATGGACCGCGTTTCGTTCTTGTGGCTGTCGAACAGCCGGGTTTCCTGGCGGATGGTGCCGCCGGCCTCGATCACTTCGATCTGGCGGCGGGCTTCATATTCCACCGCCTGCTGCACATAGCGCATGGAATTGACGTTCTTGATCTCGCAGCGGGTGCCCAGGGTCGCGAAGCTGCCGGTTTTGCGGAACGCGTCATAGCCGCCAACCTTGCAAACCGAGACATTGACGTCGGCGCGCATGCTGCCCTCGTCCATGTTGCCGTCACAGGTGCCCAGGTAGCGCACGATGGCGCGCAATTTCTTCAGGAACGCCGCGGCCTCCTCGCTGGAGCGCATATGCGGCTTGCTGACGATCTCCATCAGGGCGATGCCGGACCGGTTCAGGTCCACGAAGCTGCTGTCGGGGCTCTGGTCATGCAGGCTCTTGCCGGCATCCTGCTCCAGATGCAGGCGTTCGATGCCCACAATGATGGATTCCCCGTCCTTGAGGTCGATGGTGACTTCGCCCTCGCCCACGATGGGGTCCTTGAACTGGCTGATCTGGTAGCCCTGCGGCAGGTCCGGGTAGAAATAATTCTTGCGGTCGAAGATCGAGCGCAGATTGATCCGGGCCTTCAGGCCCAGCCCGGTGCGGACGGCCTGTTCGACGCATTTTTCGTTGATGACAGGCAGCATGCCGGGGAAACCGGCATCGACGAAGCTGACCTGGCTGTTGGGCTCGGCCCCGAACTCGGTGGAGGCGCCGGAAAACAGCTTGGACTGGCTGGAGACCTGGGCATGGACTTCCATGCCGATCACGATCTCCCAGTCGCCGGTTTCGCCTTTCAGCAGCTTGTTCTTCACGGGCGCGTTCATACGGACCACCATTTGGCGGGGGAATGTTTGAAGTCGGCAGCGGTTTCCACCGCAAAGGCGGCGCGCAGCAGCGTGGCCTCGTCAAAAGCCTTGCCGATCAGCTGCAGCCCCATGGGCAGGCCGGTCGAGGTCAGCCCAGCCGGCACGGCGATGCCGGGCAGGCCCGCCAGGTTCACCGTCACGGTGAAGACGTCCTGCAGGTACATTTCCAGCGGATCGGTGGTCTTGGAACCGACGGCGAAGGCCGGGCCCGGGGTCGCCGGGGTCAGCAGCACGTCGCATTTCTCGAACGCCAGCTCGAAGTCGCGCTTTATCAGGGTGCGCAGCTTCTGGGCGCGGCTGTAATAGGCGTCGTAATAGCCAGCCGACAAAACATATGTGCCGATCAGGATGCGGCGCTGGACTTCGGGGCCGAAGCCCTCGCCGCGGCTGCGTTCATACAGGTCGGTGATGTCGCGGGCATTGGGGGCCCGGTAGCCGAACTTGACGCCGTCATAGCGCGCCAGGTTGGACGAGCACTCCGCCGGCGCGACGATGTAATAGGTGGGCAGCGCATACTTGGTGTGGGGCAGCGAGACCTCGACGATCTCGGCCCCCTGGGCCTTCATCCATTCAACGCCCTTGTCCCACAGGGCGTCGGCCTCGGGAGCGGCGCCGTCGATGCGGTATTCCTTGGGAATGCCGACGCGCAGGCCCTTGATGCCGCCTTCCAGCAGCTTTTCGTAATCGGGCACCGGCAAATCCATGCTGGTGGAGTCTTTCGCGTCCACGCTGGCCATGGTCTTCAGCATGATGGCGGCATCGCGCACCGTCTTGGTCATGGGCCCGGCCTGGTCCAAGGACGACGCGAAGGCGACGATGCC
>JAQGLO010000158.1 GCA_028292825.1 Alphaproteobacteria bacterium
TGTGAACCCGCACCACATCGCCCGGATGGATGGCGGTGGAGCGGTCGGTGGCCATTTCAACTTCCTCGTTGCTGCCCTCGCGGCGCACATACACCACGCTTTCGACGGCGGTGGTGGTATAGCCGCCAGCCAGCGCGATCGCGTTCAGCGCGTTCATGTGATCGACATAGGGATATTCGCCCGGCCGGTTCACCGCGCCGATGATGTAGAAGGGCCGGTAGGTCGTCACCGCCACCGAGACGCGCGGCGACTTGAGATAGCCCTGCGCCAGCGCGCTGCCGATGGTGCCTTCCAGCTGCGATGAGGTCAGGCCCGCCGCACGGACCTGGCCGATCAGCGGCAGCCGCACGAAGCCGGTGGAGTCCACGGTGTAATCGCCACTGAGATCAGTTTCGTCGAACACCGTCAATTTCAACTTGTCGCCGGTCCCCAGCACATAATCCGCGGCCGACTGGTAGGCCGTGGGATAGGCGCCACTCGCCAATGCGGCGTCGGAAATCCCGTCGCCGCTGCGATAGCCATAGGCGCCGGCCGAGGCCTGGACGGGGCGCGTCGGATAGCTGGGCGCGGTGTATTGCGGCTGGACCGGCGGCGGCGGCTGGTAAGCGGGCGCGGGCTGGTAGGCGGGCACGGGCTGAGAGGCCGGGACGGCCTGCGGCGGCGGTCCGGCATTGTAGCCGGCCGGCGCGGGCGCATAGCCGCCGGGCATCGGCGCATTGCCGCTGGCGAGGGTGGGGTAATAGCCGTTGCCGGCGGGCGGGTTGTAACCGCCGCCGACCGGCGCGGCGTTGTAGCTGTTGTTGGCGGCGGCCGGCGTGGCTGAAACCGGTGGGTTACCCGACGCCTGGCTCAGGCCATAATCCGCCGCGTCGGGCGCACCCGCCACCGGCTTGATGCCATAACCGTCCAGGTTTTCCGCATGGGCATGGCCCAGCACGGCGAACAACAGCATTCCCGCAGCGAGAATGCTGGCGCCACGCACCAGAAACAGGGAAACGGATCGGCCCATGGCCGCGATCCTATAAGCGGAGGTCTTACGGATTTGCTACGCGCTTTAGGGTTGCGGTTAAGAGATTGTTAAGCGGGAACTTATGGTGCGGTGCGGGAATTACCTGAACGCGACCGTCTTTTCCGCGGGCCGCATCAGGCGGCCCGGATGATACGCAAACTTGCACTCTTGCTGACGATAACTTTGCTGCCTGTCGCGGCACAGGCGGATGACGGGCCGTGGCGCGTATCGCTGTATGGCGGCATCGCCACCCGCAATGACACCACCCAGCTGTTCCTGCATGGCCATTTCCATCCCGACGGCAGCCAGATCGGCCTGTCGGTGGACCGCGATATCGTGGACTTGGGCAGCGGCTTCACCCTGGTGGGCGAAGGCGGCGCCACCCGCTTTGTCGCCAAGAGCGACGAGAGCAGCGTGGAGCTGGGCCTGGGCGTGCGCTACGAATTCCATTTCCTGGGAGACCCGGTCAGCGTCGCCGGCTTCACCGGTCCCAGCTGGGCCGACGACCCGCCGGTGATCTCCACCGGCAGCTTTCACGGCAGGCCGATCAATTTCAAGGAGAATGCCTGGCTGAACTATGTCGGCGCGGAAGTCGCTGTCGGGATCGCGCCCGACTGGAACGTCGTGCTGCGTTATTACCACCGCTCCGGCGCCTTTGGGCTGTTCCAGCCCAATGCGGACGAAGGCAGCACGCTGGGCGTGGGATTGCAGTACCGGTTCTAGACCAACCGACTCTTCTGCACCGCCGCGGCGATGAAGCTGGTGAACAGTGGATGCGGCTCTAGCGGGCGGGATTTCAGTTCCGGGTGAAACTGCACGCCGATGAACCAGGGATGGTCGGGGATTTCCATGATCTCCGGCAGGCGGCCGTCCGGCGACCAGCCTGATACTTCCATACCGTGCTTGGCGAGATCCTTGGCGTAGTTGGTGTTTACTTCATAGCGGTGGCGATGGCGCTCGCTGATCTCCAGCGCGCCATAGACTTCCGCCACCTTGGAGCCCGGCGTCAGGTTTGCCGGATAGGCCCCCAGCCGCATGGTGCCGCCCATGTCACCATTGGCGGCGCGGCTTTCCACCTGGTTGCCCTTTACCCATTCGGTCATCAGGCCGATGACGGGATGCCTGGGATGCCCGATCTCGGTGGTGCCGGCGCCGTCCAGGCCCGCAAGATCGCGCGCCGCCTCGATCACCGCCATGTGCAGGCCGTAACAGATGCCGAAGAACGGCACCTTGCGTTCGCGCGCGAACTTGACCGCGCCGATCTTGCCTTCTGTGCCGCGCTCGCCAAAGCCGCCGGGCACCAGGATGCCGTCCACTTCCTCCAGGAAGCTCGCGGCATCGTCGCGCTCGAACACTTCGCTGTCGATCCAGTCCAGGTGCACCTTCACATTGTTGGCGATGCCGCCATGGGTCAGGGCTTCGGACAGCGACTTGTAGCTGTCCTTGACCTGCATGTACTTGCCGACCACGGCGATGCGCACTTCGCCTTCCGGATTCTTGACCTTGTTGACGACGGCCTTCCAGCGCGACAGGTCGGGCGGCGGCGCATTGTCGATGCCGAACACGCGAAGCAGTTCGGTGTCCAGCCCGACGGCGTGATAGGCCTCCGGCACGCGGTAGATGGTGTCCAGGTCCATGGCCGGGATCACGCGCTCAGCCGGCAGGTTGCAGAACAGCCCGATCTTGCGGCGGTCATCGTCCGGCAGCGGATGGCTGGTGCGGCACAGCAGGATATCCGGCTGGATGCCGATGGCGCGCAATTCCTTGACGCTGTGCTGGGTGGGCTTGGTCTTCAGTTCGCCCGCTGCTTCGATGTACGGCACCAGGGTCAGATGGATGAACGCGGTCTGGCCACGGCCCAGGTCGTTGTGCAACTGGCGAATGGCCTCGAAGAAGGGCAGTCCCTCGATGTCGCCGACCGTGCCGCCGATTTCCACCAAAAGGAAATCCAGCCCGTCGATATCGGCCAGCACGAATTCCTTGATCATGTCGGTGACATGCGGAATCACCTGCACGGTGCGGCCCAGATAGCCGCCCTTGCGTTCCTTTTCGATCACCTGGGAATAGATGCGCCCCGAAGTGACATTGTCGGACTTGCGCGCCGACACGCCGGTGAAGCGCTCATAATGTCCCAGATCGAGATCGGTCTCCGCCCCGTCATCGGTGACATAGACCTCGCCATGCTGGAACGGGCTCATGGTGCCCGGATCGACATTGAGATAGGGGTCCAGCTTGCGCAGGCGCACCTTGTAGCCGCGCGCCTGAAGCAGCGCGCCGAGAGCGGCGGACGCAAGACCTTTTCCAAGGGAAGAGACCACGCCGCCGGTGATGAAGATTAACCGGGCCATGGAAGGTCACCATCATGAAAAGGCATGGGGCGCGCAAGCGCAAAATCGCAAAAAATTTCGCGCGCCAACAGGCCTGTGAAAAACGAAGAGCTACTGGGGCTTGGGGACCGACGGACCGACGGGAGCGGGCGCAGGTGTGACCGGCTTCACCGGCGCCGCCGTGCCGGGCGCCGCCGAATCAAGAATCGAGGTTTCGTCGCGGCCATGCAGCGCCAGCAGGTTCAGCGCGATGCAGGTGACGAAGAACAGGAAGGCCAGGATGGCCGTGGTCCGGGTCAGGGTGTCGGCCGCGCCGCGCGGGCTGAACAGTCCGCCCATGCCGCCGCCACCGCCGCCGCCCATGCCCAGGGCGCCGCCTTCGGAACGCTGCAGCAACACGAAAATGATCAGCGCCACGGCGATGAACAGTTCGGCGACAAGCAACATGGTCTGCATGGACGAAAATCCGGGTTTGCGAGCGCGTCTTTAGGCCATTCGCCCCGGTTTGGGAAGTTCCTCCTGCATTGGGCCGAAATTGCGGGGAATTCATTGCCGGGAACCTGGAAAATGGGCGATTATCCAGTGCCGGAGGGGCCACCCCGGCGTTTGAAGATCATGAGAAACCTTGCTCTCGTTCCCGCGCTGCTGGCGCTGGCCGCCTTTCCGGCCCTGTCCGCCCCGCAAGGGGCCGCGCCGGACCTGGCGCTGGTCAATCGCATAAGCTGGGGCGCCGATGGCACCCTCCCCTCCGGGCGCTGGCTGGAGGAGCAACTGCATCCGTCCGACGATGACGGCCTGCCGCAGGCGGTCCAGGACCAGATCAGCGCGCTGGAAATCAGCCAGAAGTCACTGGGCCAACTGAACGCCGAATTGCGCGACCTGCGCCAGGCCGCCCAGAAGCTGAAGGGAACGCCCGACTATGCCGCGGCCCAGAAGGCCTATCAGCAGAAACTGAACGACCTGTATCGCCAGGCCCAGACCAAGTCCCTGCTGCGCGACATCTATTCCAGGAACCAGCTCAAGGAACAGCTCACCTGGTTCTGGTTCAACCATTTCAATGTGCATGCCCCGAAAGGCGAGATCCGCGCCTTTGTCGGAGACTATGAAAATGCCATTCGCGCCCATGCGCTGGGCAAGTTCGGCGACCTGCTGGCGACCACGGTGATCCATCCCGCCATGCTGCAATATCTCGACAATGCCCAGAACGCCGCGGGCCATATCAACGAGAATTATGCCCGCGAGATCATGGAGCTTCACACCCTTGGCGTCGGCTCTGGCTACAGCCAGCAGGATGTGCAGGAACTGGCGCGGGTGCTTACCGGGCTGGGTGTCGACCTGAACGGCAAGCTGCCGGGCACAAGGCGCGGCGAATTCCGCGCCGATTTCCAGGACGATCCCCGCGACGAGAATCTCACGGTGTTTTATCCCAGGCGCCACGACTTCGGCGACAAGCATTTCCTGGGCACCACCATCAAGGGCAGCGGCATCAACGAGGTCGCGGCGGCCATCGCCATCCTGGTGGCGCAGCCGCCCACGGCGCATTTCGTCTCCCGGCAGCTGGCGCAATATTTCTGCTGCGACGCGCCGTCGGAACGCCTGGTCACCGCCATGGCGGCAACCTGGAAGCGCAGCAATGGCGACATCGCCCAGGTGCTGGAGACGCTGTTCGCATCCGACGAATTCAAGGCCTCGCTGGGGCGCAAATTCAAGGACCCGATGCACTATGCCGTGTCATCCATGCGGGTGGTCTATGGCGACCGGGTCATCGTCAATGCCCAGCCGATCGTGAACTGGCTGAACCGCATGGGCGAACCGCTGTTCGGCCATGAAACACCGGACGGTTATCCGCTGACCGAAGCCGCCTGGGCCGGTCCCGGCCAGATGGCGGCGCGGTTCGAGATCGCACGCCAGATCGGGGCCGGCGCGCCGCAACTGTTTCGCGCCGACGGGGACACCGTCACGCGCCCGCCGCCGCCTTTGCTGGAACAGACCGCCTGGTACCAGTCGCTGCAACTGCCCACCACGACACGCAATATCGTCACCCAGGGCGCCACGCCCGCCGACCGCAACATGCTGCTGCTGTCGTCCCCCGAATTCATGAGGCGCTGACATGGACCGCCGCGATCTTCTCAAATCCGCTCTCTATGCCGCGCCGCTGTTCACGGCAGGCCGCCTGTATGCCGCGCCCATGGCGGGACCGCGCCTGCTGGTGGTTTTCCTGCGCGGGGCCTATGACGCCGCCAATATCGTCATCCCCACCTCCAGCGACTTCTATTACGCGTCGCGGCCCACCATCGCGGTGGCGCGCGAGGCGGCGTTGCCGCTGGCGGATGGCTGGGGACTGCACCCGGCACTGAAGGATTCCATCTACCCGCTATGGCAACAGAAACAGGTCGCCTTCATTCCCTTCGCCGGCACCGACGATCTTTCGCGCTCGCATTTCGAAACCCAGGACACCATCGAGCTGGGCCAGCCGATGGGTGGCACCCGCAATTATCAATCCGGCTTCCTGGCGCGCACCGCCGGCCTGTTGTCGGGCGACAAGCCCATCGCTTTCACCAGCCAGCTGCCGCTGAGTTTTCGCGGCGGCGCCTCCATTCCCAACATCGCGCTCAACTTTGCCGGCAAGCCCAGCGTGGCGGGGAAAAATGCCGAGCTGATCCAGGCTATGTACCAGGGCCAGGACCTCGCGCCGGCCGTGGCGCAGGGCTTCCAGGTGCAGAGCGATGTCTATGCCGCCATCTCCGGCGAGATGATGGCGGCCAACCGCAACGCCGTCACCGCCAAGGGGTTCGAACTGTCGGCCCAGCGCATCGGCCTGTTGATGCAGGACAAGTTCAATCTCGGCTTTGTCGATGTCGGCGGCTGGGACACCCATGTGAACCAGGGCGGCGCGGAAGGCTATCTCGCCAATCGCATTGGCGAACTGGGGCGCGGGCTGGCGGCGCTGCCCGCCGCGCTGGGGCCTGCCTGGAACGACACGGTGGTGATCGTGGTCAGCGAATTCGGCCGCACCTTCCGCGAGAATGGCGACCGCGGCACCGACCACGGCCATGGCAGCGTCTATTGGGTCATGGGCGGCGGGGTGAAGGGCGGGCGTATCGCAGGACCGCAAGTCACGATCACCCAGGCCAACCTGTTCCAGGACCGCGACTGGCCGGTGCTGACCGACTATCGCGCCCTGATCGGCGGTGTGCTGCAAAAGGGTTATGGCCTGTCGCAAACGCAGCTGGCGCAGATCTTTCCGTCGACACAGCCGACGGACCTGGCCCTGATCTAGGACGCCAGCGCCTCGGCCTGGTTCCGCGCCCGGATGATCGCCACGGTGGCGTCGATTTCCGACAACTGGTCGGCCGGCGATTTTTCCGGATGGAAGATCAGGTGCAGGCTGAGCGCGCCATGCCCGAGCAGGTGCATGGAGGCGTTGCGGTCCACCCCCAGGGTCAGGCCTTCCGCCGCTGCCAGCACCGAGTCGCACCATTCCACCGCCGGCGCGAATTCGGTGTCGCGGGCGCGGGTCTCGATGGAGCGGGTCAGGGTGATCAGCTTGGCAAGGTCGGGCGGAATATGCCCGGCCGGGATCGACTGTTCCTGCAGCAGACGCCACAGGATGCAGACCTGGAAGGAATCGCGGCGCAGTTTCTCGCTGGTCAGCTTCTCACGCGCCCCGCGCAATTCGGTCTCGAGCCGCTTGGCGATGGCCTCGGGCGACATCCTGTCCTTGGCCTTCATCTTCAGCGAATTTGGCGGCTCAAACAGTTCGACATTGGAGGCGCGCGCGCTGTCGCTGCGGCGGTCGGGACCGACATAGTCGGTGGTGATGACAAAGCCCTTGCGCCGTTCGATATGCGCCTCGATGCGCTGGCCCAGCAGCGCCGTCGAAAAGGGCCGCAGCAAAAGATCATCGGCGCCGCTGGACACCACCTTGGTGATCAGGCTGGTGGTCTTTTCCCAGGCCGTGACCATGATGACGACAAAGGGATTGTAGCCCGAGCCGCCCTGGCGCATCTGCTGGATGGTGGCGCAAAGCTCGTCGGTCGCGCCCTGGGCCTCGCACAGTGCGATGTCGGGCGGGTTCTTCTGCATCGACTCGACGAAGGCCTCGATCGTGGAGACGCTTTCGGTGCGGCGGAAGCCCAGCGCGTACAGGGTCGCGCGCGTCGCGGTGCGGTTGGCCGGCACCGGATCGTAAATCAGAACGTCAACACTGTCATAAGACAGCCTGCTCATTACCCACCGCGACACTTGATTTGTCTTGGCTTCAGGATGCGCGCGGCGTGTTAAGAAAGGGTCGAGTGACTTGGTTAAGGGGCTTTTATTCCAGTGATAATGGCGAGGAAATCCGCCGCTTTCAGGCTGGCACCGCCAACAAGGGCTCCACCCACTTCCGGCAGGTTAAGAATATCGCCGCAATTGTTTGGATTGACCGAGCCGCCATAGAGGATCAGCACGTCCTGTCCCGCTTCGCCCAGCCTGCGCACCAGGCAGGCGCGGATATGGGCGTGCATTGCAAGGATGTCGGCAGACGAAGGCGTCTTGCCGGTGCCGATGGCCCAGACCGGCTCATAGGCGATCGCCGTGTTCGCGGCCGTCGCGTCCTGCGGCACGCTGCCCTCCAGCTGGACGGCACAAACCTGATGGTGCGCGCCGGCGCCGCGCTGCGCCTCGGTCTCGCCGAGACAGATGATGGCCTTGAGGCCCGCGCGCCAGGCGCCTCGCGCCTTGGCGGCGACATCAGCATCGCTTTCGCCGTGATACTGGCGGCGCTCCGAATGGCCGACGATCACATAGGACGCGCCGGCATCCTTGAGCATCTCGGCAGAGAGGTCGCCGGTGAAGGCGCCCGAAGCCTCGGCACGGCAGTCCTGGCCGCCCAGCGCGAAGGCGCCCTGCACCAGTCCGTTGGCCTGGGCGATCAAGGTGGCCGGCGGGCATACCAGCACGTCGCAGGCGAGCGAACTCGCAGCCAGCCCGTCCTTCAGGGCGCCAAGCTCGCCCAGCGCGGCCGTCAGGCCGTTCATCTTCCAGTTTCCCGCCACCAGCGAACGCATGATGCCTCTCAAGGTAACGACTTGTATTTCCGTGTTTTCGGCGGCAAAACCCACGCGCCAGCGCGGCTTGCCGGGACCCCTGCCCCTCCCTATCATCCGCGCCGCTTTCGCGCCACGCCCTAAGCCACGGATTTGCCGTCATGATT
>JAQGLO010000159.1 GCA_028292825.1 Alphaproteobacteria bacterium
GTGTGGCGTCCCTGTGCATCGGCGGCGGCGAAGCCACCGCCATCGCAATCGAGCTGGCCTAGGACCAGTCCATCACGACCTTGCCGGATTCGCCTGACAGCGCCGCGTCGAAGCCCGCCTGATAATCGTTGGCAGCAACGCGGTGGGTGATCAGCGGCGCCAGGTCCAGCCCGGCATGCAGCAGGGCCAGCATCTTGCGCCAGGTCTCGAACATCTGGCGGCCATAGACGCCTTTGATGGTGATCGCCTTGAGGATGATGTCGGACCAGTTCACCTCCATCGCCTTGGACGGGATGCCCAACATGGCCAGCCGGCCGCCCATGGCGAGATGGGTGATGCACTGGGCGATGGCGGCCTGAGCGCCCGACATTTCCAGCGCCACGCCGAAGCCGTCCTCGATGCCTTCTTCCGCCATGATGCTTTTCAGGTCCTCGCGCGTCACATTGACGGTGCGGACATCGGCCATCTTTGCCGCCAAGCCCAGGCGGAAATCATTGCGGTCCGTCAGCACCACGCTCCGAGCGCCGGCGCGGCGCGCCACCATGGCCGCCATGATGCCGATGGGGCCCGCGCCGGTGACCAGCACGTCCTCGCCCATCAGGTCGAACTGCTGCACCGTATGCACCGCATTGCCGAAGGGATCGAGCAGCGCGCCGATCTCGAAATCCACATTCTGCGGCAGCGGCACCACATTGAAGGCGGGCAGCGCGAGATATTCCGCGAACGCGCCCTGCCGGTTGACGCCGATGCCCTGGGTGTGGGGATCGAGGTGAAAGTGGCCCGCCCGCGCCGCCGGGGAGTTGGGATCGACGATATGGCCTTCGCCCGACACCCGCTGGCCGACGAACAGCGGCCGGGTAACGCCCTTGCCGATCTCCACGATCTCGCCGGAAAATTCATGGCCGGTGATCATGGGCGGCAGAATCGTCTTCTGGGCCCATTCGTCCCAGTTGTAGATGTGCAGGTCAGTGCCGCAGATGGCGGTGCGACGGACGCGGATCAGAACATCCTCCGCACCGATACGGGGCGTTTCTGCCTCGATCATGGTGAGACCAGGCGCGGCCTGGGTCTTGGAAAGTGCTCTCACTTTGTGTTCTCCAGTCGGTCGCGCACCTTGGTGAAAGCAGCGACGGCGCGGTCGACCTGTTCAACGCTGTGGCCAGCCGACAGTTGGGTGCGGATGCGGGCCAGGCCCTTGGGCACCACCGGGAATGAAAAACCGATCACATAGATCCCTTCGTCCAGCAGCTGCGCCGCCATGGTCTGGGCCAGGCGGGCCTCGCCCAGCATGACCGGCACGATGGGGTGCTCGCCCGGCACCAGGTCGAACTTCGCCGCCGTCATGCCGGCGCGAAAGCGCGCGGCATTGTCGATGAGTTTCGCGCGCAGGGTATCGCCTTCTGCTGATTGTGCGATGCGGATTGCCTCCAGCGCCGCGCCGCAGACAGACGGCGCCAGCGCATTGGAAAACAGGTAGGGCCGGGCGCGTTGGCGCAGCAGCGCCACCACTTCCTTTTTGGCGCAGACAAAGCCGCCCATGGCGCCGCCCAAAGCCTTGCCGAAGGTGCCGCTGAGAAAATCGATGCGGCCCTCCACCGCGCGGAAAGCGGCCGAGCCCCTGCCCTGCGGCCCCAGGAAACCGGTGGCATGGCAGTCATCCACCATCACCATGGCGTCATACTTGTCCGCCAGCACGGTAATGGCGCCGAGGTCGGCGATATGCCCATCCATGGAAAAGACACCGTCGGTGGCGATGACGATGCTGCGCACGCCGTCGGCGCGCGCCTGTTTCAGATTGTCTTCCAGCGCCGTCATGTCGCCATTGGAGAACCGGTAGCGCTTGGCCTTGCACAGACGCACACCATCGATGATCGAGGCATGATTCAGGCTGTCGGAGATGATGGCGTCTTTTTCGTCCAACAGCGGTTCAAAGAGTCCGCCATTGGCGTCGAAGGCGGCGGGAAACAGTATGGCGTCCTCGTAACCCAAATAGCCAGCGATGGCCGCTTCAAGTTCCTTGTGCAGCGTATGCGTGCCGCAGATGAAGCGTACCGAGGCCATGCCGGCGCCAAAATCGCGCGCCGCTTTCGCGGCGGCTTCCGACACCCGCGCATCGCCGCCCAGGCCCAGATAATTGTTGGCGCAGAAATTCAGCACTGCCTTGCCGTTCACCATGATCTCCGCGCCCTGGCGCGAGGCGATCACCCGCTCGGGCTTGGTCAGGCCACCGGCTTCGATCTCGTCCAGCGTGGTACGGACCCGGTTGTAGAAATCGTCTGACATGAAAACTCCGGTCAGGTGAAAGATGTCGTGTCGGTAATGCCATCGGACAGCTTCGCCAGCAAAGCATCGAACGCCTTGCGCTCAGCCGCCGTCAGCACCGACAGGAACTGCTTTTCCAGCGCCAGCGCAAACGGCACCACTTCGTTGTAGATCGCCAGCCCTTGCGCCGACAGCGCAAGATGCGCAACCCTGCCATCGCGCGCATGCGCGGCGCGCGTGATGCGCCGCGCCGCCAGCAGCGCCTGCACCGCACGGCTGACCTGCACCTTGTCCATGGCGGTGCGTTCTGCCACCTGGCGCGCCGACAGGCCCGGCGCCCCACTCTTGATCTGGCCCAGCACCGCCATCACCCGCCATTCCGCAATCGTCAGCCCGAAACGGCTGGAATAGTGCCGCGCAATGGCGCCGGACACGCGGTTGGTAAGCACCGACAACCGATAGGGCGTGAAGGCGTCCAGGTCGAGATGCGCCTTACTCGGCATCGGGCTGGTTCTCCGGCCGCGCGTCGGTGAAAGCCTTGAGGCGATAGGCTGCCTCTTCGATACGCAGGAGCGTGGGATAAGACGACAGGTCCAGCCCGGCGCGGCGGCCATTGGCCATCTGCGGGATCAGGCAGATATCGGCCAGGGTGGGAGCATCACCGTGACAGAATGTGCCCACGCTGCCCGACAATATGGCTTCCAGCGCCGCGAAGCCTTCCGCGATCCAGTGCTGCTGCCATGCCGTGCGTGCCGCATCTTCAACGGCCAGCTCACTCTTCAGATATTTCAGCACCCGCAGATTGTTCAGCGGGTGAATATCACAGGCGATGGCCAGCGCGATCTGGCGCACCCGGGCGCGGCCCGCCGCATCGGACGGCAGCAACGGCGGCTGGGGTGCAATCTCGTCCAGATATTCGATGATGGCCAGCGACTGGCCGATGGTGTGGCCGTCATGCGCCAGCGTCGGTATCAGTTGCTGCGGGTTCAGCGCCTGATAGTCCGCGGCATGCTGCTGGCCGCCATCCTTCAGCAGATGCACGAAATGGAGCGTGGGCTTGATGGCCTTCAGGTTCAGCGCGATCCGCACCCGGAAAGCTGCCGAAGAGCGGAAATAGCCATACAGCGTGATGTCAGGCGCGGCGGACATGCTGGTCTATCGCTCCAAAGATGCTGCGGCCTCGGGCGTCTTGCATGTCGATCCGCACCCGGTCGCCGAATTTCAGGAAGGGCGTCACCGGCGCGCCGGTTTCGATGGTTTCCAGCATGCGCCGCTCCGCAATACAGGCAGAGCCCACACTGCGGTCCTTGTTGGACACCGTGCCGGATCCGATGATCGTGCCTGCCGCCAGCGCGCGCGTCCTGGCGGCGTGGGCGATAAGTTGCGGGAAGTTGAACACCATGTCGGTGCCGGCATCGGGATGGCCGAAAGGCTGGCCATTCACTTCCACCAGCAGCGGAAGATGCACCCGGCCATCCTCCCAGGCATCGCCCAGTTCGTCCGGTGTCACCGCCACGGGCGAGAAGCTGGAAGCCGGCTTGGACTGGAAGAAGCCAAAGCCCTTGGCCAGTTCATTCGGGATCAGGTTGCGCAGCGAGACGTCGTTGCACAGCAGCACCAGGCGGATGTGCTTCGCCGCGTCTTCCGCCGTGCAACCGTACGGCACATCATCGGTGATCACCGCGACCTCGCCTTCCAGGTCGATGCCCCAGGCTTCGTCGCCCGCGACAATGTCATCCATCGGTCCCAGAAAACCGTCACTGCCGCCCTGATACATCAGCGGATCGGTCCAGAAGCTGGCCGGCATCTCGGCGCCACGCGCCTTGCGCACCAGTTCGACATGGGTGACATAGGCCGAGCCGTCGACCCATTGATAGGCGCGCGGCAGCGGGCTGGCACAACGCGCGGGCTCGAACGGTTCGCCCTTGCCGGCATTCACCGCGTCCCTTGCGGCCAGCAGCTTGGGCATTCCGGCTGCTCCCTCTTCCAGGGCCGCCTGCAGGGTGGCGATGCCAGGCACCGGTGCGCAGCGGCTGAGGTCGCGCGAAACAACCACCAGCCGGCCGTCCCGGCCGCCTTTCAGGGACGCGAACTTCATTTCGGCATCCAGCTTTCGGCATAGGTGGCCACTTCCGTGGTCGCCGCCGCCTCGCTCATGTCCAGCGGATCGCGCGCATCAATCATCACCGCAACCTCGTCTGTCATGGTCCTGGCAGCTTTCGCGCCGGCGGCGAAGGCCTTGGGATGCGGGCCATGCGTGAAGCCATTGGGATGGAAGGTCACCATGCCCGGCTTGATGTTGTCGCGGCTGAAGAATTCGCCGGCATGGTAAAAGATCACCTCGTCGAAATCCTCGTTGGAATGGAAGAACGGGACTTTCAAAGCGCCGGGATCGCTTTCGATCGGGCGCGGCACAAAGGTGCAGACCACGAAACGGTCGGTCACAAAGGTGGAATGCACGCTGGGCGGAATATGATAGCGATGGCTCATCACCGGGCGGATGTCGCGCCAGTTGAGCTTCAGGGCGGTGAGATTTCCCTTCCAGCCCACGGCATCCAGCGGATTGAAGGGATAGGTGATCCTGGACACCTGGCCCCGGCGCTTGATGCTCACCTGCCATTCGCCGTCGCGCTGGGCCTTGAAGGCCTCATCCAGCCTGGGTGTTTCCAGTGCGGCGGGATCGAAGATGGCGTGCGCGCCCAGGATGCCGCGATCCGGCAACCGATAGCTGCCATTGGTCGCCTCGATGCGCAGGATGGTGGTGGGCGAAGCCGGTTCCAGGCGCCACATGGTGCCGCGCGGCAGCAGGATGTAATCGCCGTCGCGATAGGACATGTGCCCGAAATCGCAGAACAGCTCTCCGGCGCCTTCATGAATGAAGAACAGCAGGTCGCCATCGGCATTGCGCGCCAGCATCGGCATCGCCATGGCAAAGGACCAGATTTCCATTTTGCAATGCGCATTGCTGAGCAGTGGTATGAACTTGAAGGGCTCCCTGGCGGCCAGCGCGACGGCATCGAAAGCGCGCGGCCGCAGCGGGCCCTCGAAATGCGTCCAGCCGGTGGGAGGGTGCTTGTGATAGATATGGGTCGCGGGGCCGAAGAAGCCGTCGCGCCCGATCTCGCGCTCATAGGTGCCGGCCGGCAGGTCCGCATGGGCCTGGCGCGAGGTTTCGCCTTCGATGCGGGGGAATTCGATCCAGTTCTTCATCAGGCCAGCACACCACGGCGGATCTGGTCCGCCTCGATGCTTTCGAACAGCGCCTTGAAGTTGCCTTCGCCAAAGCCCTGATTGCCCTTGCGCTGAATCAGTTCAAAAAAGATCGGCCCGATGGCATTCTGGGTGAAGATCTGCAGCAGCAGGTCGTCCTGGGCGCCATCCATCAGGATATTGTTGGCCTTCAGGCGCGGCACGTCTTCTCCGTGCCCCTGGATGCGATTGTCCAGCCGCTCGTAATAGGTCTGCGGCGTATCCTGGAAGGCGACGCCATTTTTGCGCAGCGCCTCGACCGAGGCATAGATGTCCCCGGTCCCCAACGCGATGTGCTGGATACCCTCGCCGTGATAGGCGTGCAGATATTCCTCGATCTGGGATTTGTCGTCCGAGGATTCATTGATGGGAATGCGGATCTTGCCGTCCGGGCTGGTCATGGCGCGGGATTTCAGTCCCGTCAGCTGGCCTTCGATGTCGAAATAGCGCACTTCCCGGAAATCGAAGAGCTTCTCATAGAAACCCGCCCATTTGTCCATGTTGCCGCGAAAGACATTATGGGTGACATGGTCGATCTCCGACAGGCCGGCGCCGGGATGAGAAAAGCCCAGCGCGGGATCGGTGGGCAGGAAATCCACGTCATAGATGCTCTGCGCCCCGTAACGATCGACCAGATAGATGACGCTGCCGCCGATGCCTTGGACGGCGGGGATGTTCAGCTCCATCGGCCCCACGGTATTGGCAAAGGGCACGGCACCCCGCGCCAGCAGTTCGCGATAGGCCGCGCCCGCATCCGCGACACGGAAGGCCATGGCACATGCGCTGGCGCCATGTTCCGCTGCGAATCGGGCGCTGTGGCTGTCCGGCTCGGCATTGACGATGAAATTGGTATCGCCCTGGCGGTACAGGGTCACTGCCTTGGAGCGATGGCGGCCCACGGCGCGAAAGCCCATGCTTTCGAACAGCGCCTGCAATTGTGACACGTCGGGTGCGGTATATTCGACGAATTCGAATCCGTCGGTGCCGATGGGATTGTCCCACAGTTCCATTTTGCGTTTCTCCCGGCTTGTTCGAAATGGTTTCATATGTAACCATCTGGAGTCAAGATGAGCTTGTCCGCCACCCCGCCGCCCGGCGCCCGTTCCGACTGGACCATTCCCCAGGCCTGGGACAGCTATACGGCTGCGGAACACGGCGTGTGGGACACCCTGTTCGCGCGCCAGACCGCCATGCTGAAGGGACGCGTCAGCGATGCCTTCCTGCACGGGCTGGATGTGCTGCGCCTGTCAGAGGCGGGCATCCCCGATTTCGGGGAACTGTCGGAGCGGCTGACGGCGCTCACCGGCTGGCAGGTGGTGGCGGTGCCGGGACTGGTGCCGGACGACGTCTTCTTCGACCATCTCGCCAACCGGCGCTTCGTGGCGGGCCGCTTCATCCGGCGCCCCGACCAGCTGGACTATCTGGAAGAGCCCGATGTCTTCCATGATGTGTTCGGGCATGTCCCGCTGCTGGCCGATCCCGCCTTTGCCGACTACATGCAGGCCTATGGCGCCGGCGGGCTGCGCGCCATTCGCTTCGGGGCACTGGAAAAACTGGCGCGGCTTTACTGGTACACCGTGGAGTTCGGCCTGATCCGCCAGCGCGGGGACCTGAAGCTGTATGGTGCGGGCATCGTTTCCAGTTTCGGCGAATCGATCTTCGCGCTGGACGATACCTCGCCCAACCGCATCGCCTTCGACCTGGAGCGGGTGATGCGCACCGATTATCGCATCGACGACTATCAGCAGAGCTATTTCGTCATCGACAGCTTCGAGGAGTTGCGCCGCCAGACCGCCGATGCCGATTTCGCGCCGCTCTATGGCCAGCTGGAAGGCCAGGCCGACATCGCGCCGGATGCGATCCTGCCGTCAGACCGCGTCCTCAATCGCGGCACGCAGCGGCACGCGCGGGACCGTCCCCGATAAGCGGTGTTCCGCAGTCCTTCCCGGTGCGATAGAGTGTGGCCGGTCACGGGGAGAGAACAATGAAAAAAACAATCATTCTGGCACTGGCGACGGCCGGCTTTTGCAGTCTTGCGGTGCAGGCGCAGGACACCGTAGACCCGGCGGAATTGCAGCGCATCGTGGCGGAACATCCGGCCTGGGCGAAATGGCTGGCCGATCCCAAGCTGGCGCAGCTGACTCTCGCGGGTCCGAAAATGCCGGGTTCGCCGTGGCGCGCCGATGACATCCGCCGGCCGCAGCCGCCGGCGGTGGACACCGGCACCCATTGCGCCGCGCCGCCGCCCGGTGATGCCGATGTGCTGTTCGACGGCAGGAATCTGGACAAATGGACCGGCGATCATTTCGAGGAATGGACGGTCAAGGACGGCGTCGTCACCACCGGCGCGCACGTCTACAATTTCCTCAAGACCAAGGCGTCCTATGGCGACGCGCAGATCCATGTTGAATTCCGCGAGCCGCACCAGCCGCATCCGCCCCTCAATCCGCAATATCACGGCAACAGCGGCGTCTTTCCCATGGGCCTGTATGAAGTGCAGATTCTGGACGCCACCAACAATGAAACCTATCCCGATGGCATGGTGGGCGCGATCTATACCCAAAGCCCGCCGCTGGTGAATGCGGGACGGCCGCCGGGTGTCTGGCAATGCTATGACATCGTCTTTCATGCCCCGCATTTTGACGGCGACAAGGTCACGCGGCCGGCCCGCATGACGGTGGTGCTGAATGGTGTGCTGGTGCAGGACAATACGGTGCTGATCGGTGCCACCGTGCATGGCAAGGTGGCGAGCTATACCGCACATGCCGCTGAATTGCCGCTGGCGCTGCAGGATCACGGCAACCCCGACAGCCATGTGTCGTTCCGCAATATCTGGATACGGCGCCTGAAGGCTAGCTGACGGTCTTCAGGCCCAGCTTGGTGAGGGCCGCGTTCAGGTGTGCGACGGCGTCCTTGGGCGGGCCCGGATAGGGCTCCAGGCTGGGTGTGTTGCCGATATAGCCGATATCGCTGAAGCCCTCGGGGAGAGAGTAGAAGCCGGCCAGCACGAGCGCGCGCAGACGACCGAAGAACAGTGCCGGGCGTTCATAGCCCGGCTTCACGCGTCCGCGGAAGGCGATATCGTCGAAGATCGCCCGGTGTTCCGCCTCGCTGGCGGTCGCGAAATCATGCTGGAAACGGGCCTGGCTCTCGGCGTCCAGCCACTCCATGCCATGCAGGATCACCCCGCGATCGCGCTGCTGCTGCGGATAGGGCGCGCTGACCCATTCATCGATGAAGGCATCGATCGACATCGTGGCGGCGGAGGGCGAATGGACATCCGCCGGCAGCATCAACCCGGCGATCGTCCTGAGATTGCCGCGCTGCTGCGGCGAAAGCGTCAGCGGCCACGGCACCACCGGCTTGACCAGGTTGGGGTCCTGGCCATACCCGCCCAGCGTGATCGGCGGCAGGTCTGCTTGCGGCCAGGTGGCGGGCAGGTCGGGCGCGGCCTCGGCGCTGGAAATCGCCCAGGGGCCGGCGGCGGCCGCCGCGACCCAGGCGAGCGTCACGCGGCGCGAAATCTCGCTCATATCTCGCCCTTCTTCATGCGGCCCGCCAGGTGGTCCATGCTGCGCCAGGACAGCGCCATGATGGTGAGGGTGGGATTCTTGTGCGCGTTGGAGGTGAAGACACCGCCATCGGCCACCACGACATTGTCGACATCCCAGGTGCGGCCATACTGGTCCGTCACGGAGTTGGACGGCTTGCTGCCCATGCGGGCAGCGCCGACTTCGTGAATGATCCAGCCGCCGACGGCAATCGCCTGCTCGGGCGGCGAAAGCGGGCCCATCACGGTGCCGCCCAGCTTGTGCACGATATCGGTCGCAGTCTTCATGCCATGCGCGATCTGGCGAATTTCATGATCCGACCATTTCCAGTGGAAGCGCGCCACCGGCAGGCCGAACCTGTCCTTCACCACCGGATCGAGTTCGAGATAGCTGTCGCTGTTGGGTATCATCTCGCCGCGAACGGTCAGCGAAATCTGTGCGCCGTAATAGCGCCGCGCATCCTCCTTCAGCGAAGCGCCATAGCCGTCTTCCAGGCCCACCGCCGGATTGCCGCCCGGCGCACCGAAGCGCCCGCCAATCTCGTAATGATAGCCGCGCGGGAAATCGAGCTTGCCGGCCGCCTGCTCCTTGTACAGCCACCAGGGAATATAAAGATGGGCCACGTCCTTGCCGTCTTCATTGTAGCGCGGGCGATTTTCCAGCGACGGAATATGACCGGTGATGTTGGTGCCCGTGGTGTCCATCAGGTTCCTGCCCAGCTCGCCGCTGGAATTGGCCAGCCCGCCGTCCCTGGAATTCAGCAGGATGCGCGCGCTTTCCACCGCGCTGGCCGCCAGCACCACCGCCCGCGCCTTGGCCAGGTGCAGCGCGCCGTCCTTGAAATATTCCACGCCGGTGGCCTTGCCATTGGCGCCGACGACAACCCGCGCGGCAAAGGCGTCGGTGACGATGCGCATCCGGCCCGTCGCCATCGCCATGGGCAGCAGCGAAGTGGTGGTCTGGAAGGCGGCGCCGATGGCGCAGCCGCGCCCGCAGGGCGAGGCATAAAAACAGGCCTGGCGCGGCGCATCCTTGTGCGGGATGTCGCGGGTCAGCACGGCATAGCGCGAGGGCACGCAGGGAATGCCCAGCGCTTCCGCCCCCGCCTTGATCGCCAGTTCGTTGATGCGCGGCGGCGAGGCCGGTTGCAAGACGCCCGGCGACGAGTCGGGATGGTTTTCCAGCCCACTGTTTGCGCCGGACACGCCGATCAGCTTTTCGGTGCGATCATACCAGGGCGCGAGATCGGCATAGGAGATCGGCCAGTCCATGCCCAGCCCGTCGCGGCTATAGGCCTTGAAATCATAGGGCCCGAAACGCGGCACATGCCGGCCCCAGTGATTGGTGCGCCCGCCCACCATGCGCGATCGCCACCATTTGAAGGTCGAGCCCGGCGCGTTGGTATAGGGCTCGCCGGGCACGTCCCAGCCGCCATTGGCGGTGGCGTCGTAATAGCCGAAATGCTTGTCGGGCGTGGACGCGCCGCGCAGCGGCGCCTCGTAATTCCATTTCAGCATGCTGTTTTCCTTGACGGGGTCGTAATCGCGCCCCGCCTCCAGCATCAGCACCTTCACACCCGCCCGTGTCAGCGCATAGGCCGCCATGCCGCCGCCCGCGCCCGAGCCCACGATCACGACGTCGGGCTCGAAGGGGACATTGCGAGGAGGCGTGGACTTGTGTTGAGGCGCTTGGCGCTGCGTCATGTGGCCTGACTGGTTTGTATCAGCAGGCCCAAAAGCTATTGCATCGCTGCTGCACGATCCAGCGCTATTTGCCGCGGCGCAAATACGCAAGCACCGCAGATTCGGCGGCAGTGAGACCTGCGCGAGGCCGCTTTGGCAGCCGCAGACTCAGGCCGCCGCTTTCCACGCCCGTGATGACCTTGGGGTGAATATAACATTTTCGACAGACCGCGACCGTGTTGCCCAACTGGTCTGCTACCGATGCGATCACCGCCCGCACCGATTTCTTGCTGGCGGCGCCCTCCATGTCCTTGAAGGCCATCGCGGCTTTCACGGTGCCGGCCCAGGTCCGAAAATCCTTGGCGGAAATGTCGCGGCCGCTGATTTCACGCAGATAGGCATTCACATCCGAAGAGGTCACGCCATGCACCTTGCCGCCAGCGTCTCGGTATTCAAATAGATGCTGGCCCGGCAGATCCTGGCAGGAGCGGACGACCCGCGCCACCCGCCGGTCCTGCAGCGACAGGCTCCATTGCTTGCCGCTCTTGCCCTGGAACAGGAAACGCAGCTCGCCGCCCTTCACCTTCACATGGCGGTTGCGCAGGGTGGTCAGGCCGAAGCTCTGGTTCGCCCGCGCATAGTCCTCGTTGCCGATCCGGATCAAAGTCTTTTCCAGCAGGGTGACGATGGTGGCCAGGATTTTCTCGCGCGACAGGCCGGGACGTTTCAGGTCGCGCTTCAATTGCGCCCGCAGCGCCGGCAGGCCGGCGGCGAACTCGGCCAGATGGGCATATTTGTCGGCATCGCGCACGGCGGCAAAGCCGGGATGATAGCGATACTGCTTGCGGCCCCGCGCGTCGCGCCCCGTCGCTGCCAGATGCGCATCGGCGGCCGGCGCGATCCACACCTGCGTCCAGGCGGGAGGAATCACCAGTGCCTGGATGCGCTTGAGGGTGCCGCGGTCACGCACGACCCGGCCCGTGGGCGACTTGTAATGGAAGCGGCCCGGTGGGCCATGCCGGGTGATGCCCGCCAGCCGCTCGTCGCTGACATAGCGCAGGCCCGCCGCACGTGCTGCCTGTTTGGGATCGTGGACGCTGTTCATCCGGCGCGATAGGTCCAGACATGGGCCGGCGGGAAATTCCGCCATACGGTTTTCCTGGTGAGCGTCATGCCGGGCTCAGGCGGCACGGGCGGACGCCAGCTATAGGAGAGTTGAACAAAAGCGCCGCCCGCATCCTGGCAGGCCAGCGCCCGGCGGAGCAGCGACCGGCGGGTCTCCAGCGGCAATTGCAGCAGCGGCAGGCCCGAGACGATCGCCGCCACGCGGGCGCCAAACGCGATCTGGCTTTCGAACGTCACTGCATCGCCGTGATGCACTGTCACCTTCGGGAAGCGCTTGCGCATCAGCCGGGCGAAGCTGCCTTCGAGCTCGATGGCCACCAGCCGGTCGGCGGGCACGCCATGCTCGAGCAGCGCCTGGGTGACCACGCCGGTCCCCGGGCCCAGTTCGATCACCAGGCCGTCACGGCCCAGATCGACTTGCGCAGCGATGGCGCGGGCCAGGGTGGGACTGGAAGGCGTGGGCGCGGAAACGGCGCGGGGATTGCTGATCAATCCCCGCAGAAAATCCCCATAGGCGGCTGCGCTGCTCATTGTCTCTCCTGCGTTCCCGCATCATCAATGCGGGGTGGCGCAGGAAAGTTCCATGCAGATCAGGTCCTGGGGATGAGCTTGTCTTTCAACCGGTCCAGGTTGCGCAGCGAGAACAAGTGCAGAAAGACAAATTCCAATTCGTCTTCGCGCAGCATTTCCGCCAGGACGTCGGCTGGAATGGACTTGAGCTTGGCGCGATTGACGATCTTGAAGCCCGCCAGCTTGCGCTGGGGATCGGAGGGCAGCGGCAGGTTGGCTTCCACCTCGTCCAGCAGGCCCAGTTCCGCCAGCCGGGCGCCGAAGATCTTGGTGCGCGCGAACATGCCCTGATAGTCCTGCAGGAACGCTATCATGGTTTCCAGCAAGGCGGCGCTGGTGCCGTCTGCATTGAACAGCCTGTCACCCTCGCCGCTGGTGTTGAAGCCGGAATGACCGGGATCGATCATCACAGTGAATCGCTCGGCCTTCTCGTCGGTTGCGAAGGCGAAAGGGTAGCGCCGCACAAAGGCCGGGGCATAGGCGGCATTCCACCTGCCATTATCGTCGACAAAGAGATTTTCACCGTTGCGCGCACCCAGGATTGCGGCCGGCACAATGCCTTCCTCCGTGTCGGTGAAGACGATGGCATATTCGATCGCGGCCAGCGGAAATTCCGCCACCACCAACGGCACGGCATTTGTCTGGCGCGCGAATGCGAAGCTTTCCAGCTTCCTGAGGGACAGATTGCCATGGTCCTGGCGAGTCAAAGGCGTAAGATTGTCGTAGATCAGCAGCTGTTTCATCGTGCCCTCCCGGCGCGTCTGGCCGGAAGTGTTTTGCTGGCACAGCCGCGATTTTGCAACCGCTATCTGCGAAGGCTATTAACCGGCCTCGATCAGGGCCACCCCAAGGTCGGGATGCTTGCGCCGGGTGAGGTGGGCGGCGATTTCGGTGACCGTTATCTCCAGCGTGGGCCGGACATGACCTTCAATCAGGTGGCCGCCGCGCGTGCTGCCGTCGCTGCGGCCCAGCACGGTATGGGCATGCAAGCTGGCGGCGCCCTTTTCGTCCGGCACGATGTCACCGATCAGGCTGATGACTTCCACCTGCTCGTCCACCGGGATGTTCTGGTACTTTTTCGTCTCCCAGTTGAAATAGGCGATGACGGCCTTCTCGAAAGCACCCAGTGCCACGAAGGACGCGTTTTCGATACCGTCTTTCTTTGCCAGCGCAAGGAGGGACACCTTGGCTTCCTCGCCCTGCTCCAGGACGGCGAGCCATACCCGGGTGTCGCCCGGCTTGCTGACGAGCTTGCTCAACATGGTCGGTCTCCGGCTGGTGAATCGCGAAAACAACGTGCCGGGACGGGGTCCGGTTCCCGCTGCCGAGTTTGCAAGCAAATTGAAACCCGGCCATCCGCCGCCTATGCTGGGGCGCCTTCCCTTGGAGGAATTCATGCGCGTCCTTTCCGCAGCCTTTGCCATCCTGGTCTTGATTGCGGCCGCGCCGCCGCCCTCGCCGGAAACGGCATGGAAGACCGGCATCGCCGACCAGAACAAGGCTTATGCTCAGACTCCGCACGCCATGCTGAAGATTCAGGACTCCGCCTATCTGGGCGATGGCCAGTCGGCAGTGCTGCAGGGACGCAAGGGTCAGCCAGGCAGCTGGCGCTGGAGCCATGACGCCAGGGCGCAAGGCGTGCTGCGGGTGTCGGTCGGAGGCGGCAAGATCACCGTGCTGCAGGAGGGCAAACCGGTCGATCCCGCCCAGCTGGAAAAGAGCGTTGCGATTGATGCTGATGTGGACATTGTCGGCCATCCGACCCAGGTCGGGCCCGGCGTTCCGGGCTGGCGCATTTTTGTCTACAACCAGCGCAACCCCGCGGCGAAGGGTTTTACCGGCGTATCCTATTATCCCTACGGCGCGGCGTATCGCGTGACAGCGCATTTCACGCCAGACGCCAAGCTGCCGCCGCGCGTTTTCCGCACGTCGCGCGGCATCGACAAGCAATTCTTCCATGCCGGCGACGCCAGCTTCAGCCTGAAAGGCAAGACCATCACCCTGCCCTTCTATGCCGATGACCCGGCGAAGATCAGCGACATGTCGGCCTTTTTCACCGACGAACTCACCGGCAAGGGCGCGTATGGCGCGGGACGCTATGTCGATGTGGACGGCTTTGGAAAATTCCCACCGTCATCGGTGACGATCGATTTCAACCAGGCCTACAACCCCAACTGCGCCCGCTCGGCACACTTCACCTGCCCGGTAGCCGTGGACAATATCGCCCTGGCCATGCAGGCGGGCGAGCGCGACCCGCACATGGCGCATTAGCGGTTCAACCGGCCCCGTCCATATCGGGGCCGCCATGGACGGGCACGTATTTCATCGGCGGATACAGGGCGACCGCCTTCAGCGCCTTTTCCAGTTCATCCTTGATGCGCGCAGCCATGCGGCTGGCAGCCGCGTCACGCATGGTGGAGGTGTTCAGCATGACCCGCGCCATCTGGTTGCCGTTGCGCGGCGGCACGGACAGGAACAGTGGAACGCCCGCCAGCACACTGCGCCCGACATAGTCCTGGAACCAGCGCTGGCGGACTGTCTTCAGCGGATTGCCCACCAGAGCGAGGATCACCGCAGTCCTGAGGCGGAACTGGACCGGCAGGTCCATCGTCTGGTCCAGCAGGACAAACACACCACAGCGATCGGGACGCCAGTCATCCGGCAGGCTTTCCAGTATCCGCCAGCCGCAATAAAAGCCCCGGCATACCGCCGGACGCGTGGTGTGGATGGCGCAGCCGGTGCCGGTGAGGTTGCGGCAAGCGACACCCGATGTCTTGCGGATGTCAGGCGTGTCAATCTGCGGCGTGATGCAGCAGACTTGGCATTCACCGCAGGCGCGCCCGGCAACAAGTGTCTCCATCGCCACACTATGCCATGTCCGGTCAGATCGTGAACCGCGCCATCCAGCCCATGTCGTCGCAGATGTACATGTGATCACCCACCAGCTTGGCCCCGTGGATCACCGGCGAGTCATTGGGCAGCTGTACTTTTTCAAAGATGTTCCCTGTCGCCACGTCGTGATGGAAGAAGGCATTGAGATTGGAATCCGATGACCAGACGGTCTTGCGGTTCTTGCTCCAGCTCATGTCATGGGGACGATTGCCCGGCACCGGCCAGCTGGCCTTCACCTTCCAGGTCTTCTTGTGAATCCAGAAGATCTGGCGCGCCGGCGGCACGGCGGTGATCAGGTAATCGCCGTCCACCAGGATGGCGTGCGCACCGGTGCCGCCCGAACCTTCTTCCTCGGTGATCGGCAATTGTCCGGGCGGCAGACCCTTGCCGGTGTCATTGCCGACATTGCCGCCCTGGGCGGGCCCGATGCCGCGCGGCTTGTCGGGCCAGGCGGGCTTCAGCGGCGAGCGGCGGCCTGGCGGGTCATCCTCGCGTTCAAAGATGCGGCCGGCGCCGGGCGTCACATACTTGGCGATGGTTTTGCCGTTCAGGTCGCAATGCAGGATGATGGAGTTGTGGGTCGAGGTGATCCACATGGTGTCGCCGTCCTGTGCCAGCCCGCTCGGACCGACCACATCGGCCTGGAATTCGCGCAGGGTCTCGCCGGTCTTGAGGTCGATTAGCGAAATCCAGTGCTCGGCGCCCTGGTCCACGATCCACATCTGGCCGGGATTGTCGGTCAGCGCCAAGCCATTGGGCTGGCCATGCCTGGTCTTGTAGAGAATTTCGATCTTGCTTGCGGGCCGCGTCTTGAGGGCGCCATAGGCCGGCAGGCAGGACGGATGCGCCGGCTGTCCCAGAGCCGGCAAGGACATGGGCGTGGCCGCCGCGGCGGCGAGAAAATGCCTGCGCTTCAGCATCACACCACCTCGATCTTGAAGATCCAGCCGTGGCTGGGACTGTCGTAATTGGGCCAGCCGGGATGGATGCCGGCATCGCAGCTGATCAGGCTGCCATTGTGGAATTCCAGCCCATGCGGATCACAGGAACCGGGCGCGAAATCATACGTCATCAGCACCTGGCCGGTCTTGCCGTCATACTTGACCAGGCCGGGCGTGCCTTCCTTGTAGCTCTTGCTGTCATTGCCAGTGACCATCCAGATATTGCCGTCGGCATCGAAGGTCATGTCGTGCCAGCGCGGTTTGTCGGGCGTGACATAGATCGGGATGGCGACTTCAGGCGTCCAGGTCTTGGGATCGACGCGCAGCATCAGGCGCGGCCGGTTGGCGACGATCCACAGCTTGCCGTCACGCCACTGGGCGCCATGGCTGCCGCCGCCATCCTGGCCCGGCAGGCCCAGTGGAATCTGGCGATGGCTGATCTCCTTGCCGCTCATATCGTGCTGGAACACGCCTTGCGGTTCCTGGTTGGCCATCATCCACACGCAGCCATCGCCATAGGCCATGCCCGAGGTATTGCGCGAATTGGTCATCACCGTTTTCAGCAGCTTGCCATTCCAGTCCACCAGCCAGGCCGCCTCGCGCAGGTCGGCAGGGTCCGGCAGGTGATAGGACTGCGCCGCCTTGCCGGAAAGCTTCTGCTGTCCCAGCCATAGCCCTTCCGGCGCCACCGCCAGCGCATTGACGAAACCCGGCGGCGACTGGAACAGCCTGGTGGTCTTGACCATGCCGTGCGAAACGCTGGGCTTCTGCGGCCCGTAGGTGACCGTGGCTGTGGTCTGCGCCATAGCGCTGCCGATCCCCGCCAATCCGGCAATGCCGGCGCCCAGCAACTCGCGCTTGTTCAGGCCCATGATGTCCTCCCCGTTGTTCTTGTTGACGCGATGCTGCCCGTAACAGGCGCATTGTCCAAGCCCGATCTGCGCGGGTGCACTGCACAAAATTTGACGACCCAAAGCGGCGCACCTACGGTTCCGGGGTGCTGGACCAGATCCTCTCCCTGCCCGCGGGCGCCATTGCGATTGCCGATATCGGCGCGGCCTTCCTGGGCGAAACCCCGCCGTACCAGCCTTTGCTGGACAGTGGTGCGGGAAAGCTATTCGCATTCGAGCCGGATGCGCGGCAGGTAGAAGCCCTGCGGCAGCGGCTGGGCAAAACGGGAACGGTATTTCCCGATGCCGTCGGCGACGGAGCGGAACACACCCTGCACATCTGCAATTTTGGCTGGAGCTCGATCCTGGAGCCCGATCCGGCGGCGCGGGCCTTCTTCAACAATCTGGCGCAGCTGGGGCGGGTGGAATCCACGGCACGCATCCAGACGCGGCGGCTGGACGATGTCGCCGACCTGCCGCAGATCGATTTCCTCAAGATGGATGTCCAGGGCGCCGAACTGATGGTGCTGCAGAATGGCCGCGACAAGCTTGCCGGCTGCGTGGCGGTGCAGCTGGAGACGTCATTCGTCACTTTGTACAGGGACCAGCCGCCCTTCGGCGCGGTGGACATGGAAATGCGCAGCCAGGGTTTCATCCCGCACCGCTTCATGGACGTGAAACGCTGGCCCATCGCGCCGGCCATCGCCGGCAATGACCCGCGCATGGCCCTGAACCAGTTGCTGGAGTCCGACATCGTCTATATCCGCGACCTGACGCGCCCCGATGGCTTCAGCGACCTGCAACTGAAAAAGCTCGCCGCCATCGCGCACATTTACCGCTCGCCCGACCTGGCGGTGCGCTGTCTTATCGAACTGCACAAGCGCGGCGCGGCCGAAGACAGCGACATCCTGCGCTATCTGGTCTCCCAGGGCCTCAAGCGCTAGGCCTTTTTGCGCATCCGGTCGGCGACAGCGATGCCGATGAAGATCACAATCAGGCAGAGCGGGATCAGCGCAATGGTCTGGAAGGATACCGTTGCGGCGGTCTGCAGTATCTGCCCGGCCGTCTCACCTTGCGACGCCGCCGCAAGCTTGGCCTTGTCCGACAGGGCGCCGATATAGGGCAGCACCACAAATGTTGAAGCCGCGCCCGCCGCTCCCATGGTGCCGAACACGATGGTGCCGCTGCGCGGATAGCGCTCGGCCACCGTGGCCAGCATGGTGGGCCAGAAATAAGCGACGCCCAGCCCCCACAACACCGCGGCCAGCAGCGCGGTGGTCGGGCTGTTGGCGAAGCTCAACGCATAGAGCCCCAAGGTGGCAAAGACCGACGAAAAGATCAGCAGGCCGATATTGCCGAAGCGATGGGCCAGGGGGCCCGCGAAATGGCGCAGCATGAACATGAGTGCGCTGACAAAAACCAGCAACCAGATGCCGCGCATGCCCACGATCTGGCTGAGCGCCACGTCCACCCACTGACCGGGCGCGAATTCGGCGGAGGCGGTGAACATCATCAGCACCACCCAGAAGATCAGCGCCGGGCTGTGCAGGGTGGCCCTGATCATCTCGCCCGGCGAGACCGGCGCATCGGTGGAGGCGCTGACCGGGGGAAACGTCTCGATCCAGGCAAGACCGGCGAACAGCAGGGCAAAGGCGCCCACGATCACGAATTCGAACCGCCAGGGCCAGCCCGCACCATCGGCCGTCAGCCCGATCAGCGCGCCGCCGACCACGCCGGCCGGATACCAGGCATGCAGGATGCCCAACCTGCCAACCCGGTCATCAGGATAGAGCGCGCTGGTGAGCGGATTGATTACGGTCTCGACCAATCCCCAGCCCAGGCCCTGCACCACCATGCCGATCAGCAGCCCGGTATAGGGCGACACGCCCAGCGAGGCGGCATGGCCCACCAGGACAAAACCAGCCACCAGCAGGGTCGCGGCGGCGATCAGCGCGCGGCGAAAACCGATTGCCGCCAGCACGGGGCTGACAAAAAACAGTGTCAATGCGAAGCCGATGAAAGCCGCGCCCAGCACGGTGCCCAGCATCTCACCGGCCCGGACCTTGTCGATGGCGTCGAGGTAATCGGTGCGCATGTGCACGGCGGTGACGGCGCGGAGCGACACAGCGGCGCCGGCCGTGAACAGCGCCAGCAGGGTGACGATGAAAATCCGGCCGCGGCGAAGCGGCGTGGCGGTGTCGTTCATTGTTATTCCCCGTCAGCGTTTCCGCTGCCATTAGGCCAGATTGCTCGCGCCGAGGCAAAGGTGCTCAGGCCCGCATTGGTGCGCTGCGAAAGGCCTCGGCAATGGCCTGGCGCAGCAGCTTGCGCTGGTAATTGTCGTCATAGAGCGTCGGGCGCTTGAGCATGCCGTCGGGGCGCTTGCCGCCGAAATTCTGCAGCCAGGAATAATGATCCATCATGCCCCAGGCCATCAGGTAATCGGTCTGGCGATAGGCAAACATGAAATCCAGGTAGCGGTGTGCGAGATCAGCGATGAAACGATCACGTTCGGAGATGTCGGCCGGCGTGCCGCGCTCGCCGACATCGAATTCTGTCAGGCACAGCCGCAGGTCCATCGCCACCGCCGCATCCAAGAACTGTTTCCAGGCCGCTTGGTCGGCGCCGCCGAACGTATTGGGACCTTGCGATTCCACATTGGTGCCGGGACCGATATGGCTTTGCACACCCAGCAAATGCACCGGCGCCTTGCGTGATTTCAGACCTGATAGCAGCTTCAGCACACCCTCGCGGTGGTGGGCGCTGGCCGGGCCCCAGCCCATATAGTCGTTATAGACCAGCCTGGCATGCGGCGCGGCCTTGTGAGCGGCGTCGAAGCAGATATCGATGGTGGCGTCGCCCAGCAGCTTGGAGAAAGGCGTGATCCGCGACTCGCCACTGATCTCGTCCACCGCCTCGTTCACCACGTCATAGGTGAAGATGCGCTTGCTGTAATGGGTGCAGACGGTCGTGATGTGCTCGCGCAGCAGGCGCTCGGCTTCGGTCGCGGGGCGTGTGCCGAAGTCGTAATTCTGCAGCCATTTGGGAAAATACTGTGTCTTCTGCCAGAGCAGGGTATGACCGCGCATCTGCATGCCATGGCCTTCGGCCCAGTCCACCACGCGGTCCGCGAGATAGAAGGAATATTCCTTCGGGTTGGGGCGCAGAGCCACCCACTTGGTCTCGTTTTCGCAGACGGCGATGCCGCATTCGCGTTCATGGATGGCGCGCACGCCGGCGTCATTAAAGGAAGAGGCGAAATCCTCTGCCCCGCCGCCGATGCAGCTGCCGAAGCCGGTAAAACCCTTGGCCTTCGCAAGCGCATCCAGGGAGTCGGGTGCCGCGGCCCGCGCCGGGCCCATATCCAGAGCGCTCATTGCGGCCACGCCCGCCGCCGCGCCCATCAGCCCGCGTCTTGTGAAACCGTCCATCGCCATCTCCCTTGTGCGGTCCTTTTTGTCTTTCCGGACCGTCCCGTTAGCGTTACCATTTCTCACGCACCGGCTCAATCGGGCAGGATGCAGGATAAGCCCGCCAACGGGCGCGTGGGAGGAAAAATGCGCCGCTTCATCGGCCTTCGCTGGTTCACCATCGGCCTGATCATGCTGGGGGCGATGGTCAATTTCCTGTCGCGCCAGTCGCTGTCGATTGCCGCGCCTACCGTGATCCACGATCTGCACATCACCACCCAGCAATATGGCTGGGTGACGTCAGCCTTCCAGGGCGCAATCATGCTCCAGCCTGTGGTTGGCTATGTGATCGACATCCTGGGGGTAAAGACCGGGTTCGCGCTGTTCGCCTTTCTGTGGTCGATCTTCTGCATGGCGCACGGCCTGGCGACCAACTGGCAGATGCTGGCAGGCTTTCGCGGGTTGTTGGGCTTTGCCGAAGGCGCCTTTTCGCCCGGCGGACTGAAAGTGGTTTCGGAATGGTTTCCGGCAAAAGAACGCGGGCTGGCCGGCGGGCTTTACAATATCGGGCCATCCATCGGCTCTATGATCGCGCCGCCCCTGGTGGCCTGGTCGATCCTGAATTATTCCTGGCAGGCGTCGTTCGTGATCGTGGGTGTCGTCAGCCTGGTGTGGGTGGCACTGTGGCTGATCTTCTACAAACCAGTCGCCCGGCATCCGGGCCTGTCGGCGGAAGAACGCGATTACATTGTTTCGGGGCAGGAAGATTTCCTGCAGGCAAAGGGGACCAGGCCGTCGATCCTCGCAATTTTAAAGCGGCGCAATTTCTGGGGCATCGCCCTGCCGCGCTTCCTCACCGACCCCACATGGGGCATGCTGAGCTTCTGGGTGCCGCTCTACCTGACCACGGTGCGGCATTTCGATCTCAAGCATATCGCCATGTATGCCTGGCTGCCCTTCCTGGCGGCCGATCTGGGCTGCATCTTCGGGCCTTTTGTCGTTCTGTTCCTGCAGAAACGTGGGCTGGACCTGATTGACGCGCGGCGCGGCGCTTTCACGCTGGGCGCAATCATGATGATCGGTGTCGCGTTCACCGGCTTTGTGCAGGACCCGCTGATGGCCGTGGCACTGATCAGCCTGGCCGGTTTTGCGCACCAGACCCTGAGTGTCACCATGATCACCATGGCCACCGACCTGTTTCCCCGCAATGAAGTGGGCACGGTGGCGGGCATGGCGGGCACCTGCGCCAACCTGGGCATCCTGATCTTTACCCTGGAACTGGGGCAGCGGGTCGACCAGATCGGCTATACGCCGGTCTTTGTGCTGCTGGCGGTGCTGGACCTTCTGGCGGCCGTCGTGGCATGGACGGTGATCTGCAAACCGAAGCCAAGCGCCATCACGTCATGATCCGCAATCCCGTCCTCAAGGGTTTCAATCCCGATCCCTCCATCGTGCGGGTGGGCGACGATTATTACATCGCCACCTCGACCTTCGAATGGTATCCGGGTGTGCAGATCCACCACTCCCGCGACTTGGTGAACTGGCGGCTGCTGACCCGGCCGCTGCGGCGCGCCAGCCAGCTCAACATGCTGGGCGATCCGGATTCCTGCGGCATCTGGGCGCCCTGCCTGTCGCACGACGGTGCGCAATTCCACCTGATCTACACCGATGTGAAGCGCTATGGCCGCACTTCGGTGGGCGGCGCGGCGGGCGCATCCCTGCGCGACTTCCACAATTACATGGTCACTTGCGACACCATCGACGGTGAATGGTCCGATCGCGTTTATATGAACAGCAGCGGCTTCGACCCTTCGCTGTTCCACGATGACGATGGTCGCAAATGGTTCGTCAACATGCTGTGGGACCACCGGCCCGGCCAGAATCGTTTCGCCGGCATCGTGGCGCAGGAATATTCGGCCAAGGCGGGCATGCTGATCGGCGAGCGGGTGAACATTTTCGTGGGTACACCGCTGGGCCTGACCGAGGCGCCGCATCTCTACAAGCGCGGCGGCTATTATTACCTGATCACGGCGGAGGGCGGCACCGGCTGGAACCACGCCGTCACCCTGGCACGGTCGAAGTCGCTGCTGGGGCCATACGAACTGCATCCCAACATTTATATTCTCAGCGCCCGTAACCGGCCCGACGCGCCGTTGCAGCGCGCCGGTCATGCCGACCTGGTAGAGACGCAATCCGGCGAGACCTACATGGTCTATCTCTGCGGGCGACCGCTGAAAAACCGCGGGCGCTGCGTCCTGGGTCGCGAGACTGCGATCCAGAAGATGACGTGGGCCGCAGACGGCTGGCTGTATACCTTGGACAAGCAAGGCGTGCCGGACCTGGAAACACCAGCGCCGGACCTGCCTGCGCACCCCTTCCCGGCCACGCCGGAACGCGACGATTTCGACACCGCCACGCTCGCCATGGACTGGCAGTGGCTGCGAACGCCGCATCCCGAAACCATTTTCAACCTCACCGCGCGCCCGGGGCATCTGCGTCTCCATGGCCGCGAGAGCATCGGCAGCCTGTTCACACAGGCGCTGGTGGCGCGCCGCCAGCAGGCGCATTGCTACAGCGCCGAAACGATCCTCGAATTTGAGCCGGCACACTTTCAGCAGGCCGCGGGGCTGGTCTGCTATTACGGCCAGAACAAGTTCCACTATCTGCATGTCAGCCACGACGACGTCACCGGCAAGCATATCCGCGTGATGTCGGCCCTGCCCGATGCGCCGGTGGGCGACGCCTTCACTCCGCCTATCGCTGTTCCGGCCGGCCAGCCTATCGGCCTGCGGGTAGAGGTGGATGAAGAACGACTGTGGTTCGCCTACCGCATCGGTGATGGCGCCTGGCAGCGCCTGCCCCAGACCTTCGATGCCTCGATCCTGTCGGACGAGGCCCAGATGCCGGGAACGCCCAACTTTACGGGCGCCTTTGTCGGCATGGCCTGCCAGGATATGGCCGGCACGGGCGCGCCGGCGGATTTCGACTGGTTTGCCTATCGCGAGCGCGATTTCCAGCCCGATCCTTTCGCAACTGCGTAATGCGCGGCGCGCGGCTTTGACAAAAGGCCTGTGATTTCCTAGCTTTGATAGCGGTATCATTCAGAAGATCGAGCGCGCCGTCAGACGCGCGCCGCTATAAGACGTCCGGGTTCCAAAGGGATTATTGCTGTGTTGAAGATCGTTTCCGCCAAGGTGATCATCACCTGCCCCGGGCGCAATTTCGTGACCTTGAAGATCGAGACGTCGGACGGCCTGACCGGCATCGGCGACGCCACCCTGAACGGCCGCGAACTGTCGGTGGCCAGCTATCTCACCGACCATGTCATTCCCTGCCTGATCGGACGCGACGCGCACAATATCGAGGACACCTGGCAGTATCTGTATCGTGGCGCCTATTGGCGGCGCGGGCCCGTCACCATGTCCGCCATCGCCGCGGTGGACACGGCGCTGTGGGACATCAAGGCCAAGGCGGCCGGCCTCCCGCTGTACCAGCTTCTGGGCGGGCGCTGCCGCGAAGGCGCGATGGTGTACAGCCATGCCAACGGCACCACCATCGAGGAAACACTGGAGCAGGCCATCTCCTACAAGGAGATGGGCTACAAGGCGATCCGCCTGCAATCGGGCGTGCCGGGGCTGAAGTCCACCTACGGCGTGTCGGGCACCAAGCTGTTCTATGAGCCGGCCGACGCCGACCTTCCGACCGAAAATGTCTGGTCCACCGAAAAATACCTGCGCAGCGTGCCCGCGCTGTTCGAGAAGGCGCGCGAAGTGCTGGGCTGGGATGTGCACCTGTTGCATGACGTGCATCACCGCCTGACGCCGATCGAGGCGGGACGGCTGGGCAAGGACCTGGAGCCCTACCGCCCCTTCTGGCTGGAAGATACGGTGGTGGCGGAGAACCAGGCCAATTTCCGCCTGATCCGCCAGCACACCACCACGCCGCTGGCGGTGGGCGAAATCTTCAACTCGATCTGGGACTGCAAGCAGCTGATCGAGGAGCAGCTGATCGACTATATCCGCGCCACCGTGGTGCATGCCGGCGGCATCACCCATCTGCGCCGGATCGCGGCGCTGGCCGACCTGCACAATGTGCGCACCGGCTGCCACGGCGCCACCGACCTGTCGCCAGTCTGCATGTCGGCGGCGCTGCACTTTGACGTGTCGATCCCGAACTTCGGCATTCAGGAATGGATGCACCACACCAAGGAGACCGACGAGGTCTTCCGGCGCACCTATACCTTCAAGGACGGTATGCTCCATCCCGGCGAGATGCCGGGCCTGGGCGTGGAGATCGACGAGAAACTGGCCGCCAAATATCCCTACAAGCGCGCTTTCCTGCCGGTGAACCGGCTGGAGGACGGCACCCTGTACAACTGGTAGCCGCAGCATAAGCGGCGCCGTGAGGAGGATGTGATGACCTTTTCGGAGCCGCATGTTGCCCGCGTTGGGTATGTGCGCTGGTTCATCTGCGCCATGCTCTTTTTCGTGGTGGCGCTGAACTATGTCGACCGCCAGGTTTTGTCGGTGCTGAAGCCGACTTTGCAGGGCCTCTATGGCTGGAGCGAGACTGGTTATGGCGATGTTGTGTTCTGGTTCCAGGCCGCCTATGGCGTCGGCTATGTGATCTTCGGGCGCATCGTCGACCGCTTCGGCGCCAAGGTCGGTGCCACGCTTGCCGTCAGCGTCTGGACCATCGCCCATATCGCCCATGCCTTTGTGCGCACCACGGCAGGGTTCACCTGGGTCCGCATTCCCATGGGCTTGGGCGAATCCGGGCTGTTCCCCTCCACCATCGCCGCCACCACCGAATGGTTTCCCAAGAAGGAACGTGCGCTGGCCATCGGCATCTTCAACGCCGGCTCCAATGTCGGCGCCATCGTGGCGCCGATCATCGTGCCGGTCATCACCATCCTGTGGGGCTGGCAGGCGGCGTTCATCATTACCGGATTGCTCACCGTGATCTGGCTGGCGGTATGGCTCATCTGGTATCGCACGCCGCGGCAATATCGCGGCCTCAAGCCCACCGAACTGACGCTGATCGAATCCGATCCGCAGGAGCCCCAGCGGCCCGTCGCCTGGATCACCCTGCTGAAGACCCGCCAGACCTGGGCCTATATCCTGGGCCGCTTCCTGATCGATCCGGTGTGGTGGACCTTCCTGTTCTGGCTGCCGGACTTTTTTTCCAAGCGCTATGGCGTGGATCTCAAGCATTACGGCCCGCCTCTGGTCGCCATCTACATCATGGCCGATATCGGTTCGGTGCTGGGCGGCTGGCGCTCTTCCAACCTGATCAAGCGCGGCTTCGGCCTTGGCCGCGCCCGCAAGATCGCCATGCTGACCTGCGCCGTCTGCGCCCTGCCGGTGGCCTTCGCCATGTATGCCGGCAGCCTGTGGCTGGCGGTGGCGATCATCGGCCTGGCCTGTGCCGCGCATCAGGGCTTTTCCGCCAATCTGTTCGCGCTGCCGTCGGACCTGTTTCCGCGCTGGGCATCGGGTTCGATCCTGGGCCTGGGCGGTCTCAGCGGCGCCCTGGGCGGCATGCTGATGAGCAAATTTGCCGCCAATGTGCTGCAGACCGTCGGCAGCTATACCCCGATCTTTGTCTTCGCATCCCTTGCCTATCTGTTCGCGCTTTTGGTCATTCATCTTATCGTGCCGCGTTACGCCCTGGTGACGCCGGCCCAGCTTTCCGGGAAATAACTTATGGCGTTGCGTCTTGATCCTGACCGCTATTTCCCCGCCGACACCGTGCAGCGCGCCTTGGCCCGCGAACTGTTTGCGGGCATCGAGAAGCTGCCGGTCATAAGCCCGCACGGGCATACCGATCCGGCCTGGTTCGCCCATGACGAACCTTTTGAGGATGCGGTCAGCTTGCTGCTGTGGCCCGACCATTACCTGCTGCGGCTGCTCTACAGCCAGGGCGTGACGCTGGAGAGCATCGGGCTGGCGCCGCGCGACGGCAGCGACGCGGTGGTCGAAACGAACCGTCGCAAGATCTGGCGGCTGTTTGCGGAAAAATATTACATATTCCGCGGCACGCCATGCCGCGCCTGGCTCGACCACACCTTCCTGGAGGTGTTCGGCCTGGACCGGCCCTTCACGCCGCAAACGGCGGATCACTATTTTGATTTCATCGGCGAAAAACTGGCGACGCCGGCATTTCGTCCGCGCACCTTGTTCGAGCGCTTCAATCTCGAGGCCATCGCCACCACCGAGCATTCGCTGGACCTGCTGAAGGATCACGAGGCCATTGCCGCATCCGGCTGGAACGGACGGGTGCTCACCACCTTTCGTCCCGACGAGGTCACCGATCCCGATCACGAGATTTTCGCGCCCAGCCTGAAAAAGCTTGGCGAGGTCACCGGCGAGGATACCGGAACCTGGAAAGGCTATCTGCGCGCGCTGGAAAACCGCCGCGCCTTCTTCCGCGCCCATGGCGCCACCGCGACGGATCATGGCCATGCGACGGCCCAGACCGCCGACCTGTCCGCCACCGAAGCCGAGGCGCTGTTCGCCAAGGTGTCGGCCGGCAGGGCCGATCCGGCGGCGCGCGAACTGTTCCGCGGCCAGATGCTGACCGAAATGGCGCGCATGTCGGTGGAAGATGGCATGGTGATGCAGATTCATCCCGGCTGCTGGCGCAACCACAATGCCCTTCTCTATCGCCGCCATGGCAAGAATGTCGGCGGCGACATGCCGGCGGTGGGCGCCTTCATGGGACAGCTCAAGCCGCTGCTGGACCGTTTCGGCAATCGCAGCGATTTCACCCTGCTGCTGTTCACCCTGGACGAGACCACCTATTCGCGCGAGCTGTCGCCGCTGGCAGGCCACTATCCCTGCCTGAAGCTGGGTCCGGCCTGGTGGTTCCATGACTCGCCCGAAGGCATGATGCGCTATCGCCGCCAGACCACCGAAAGCGCCGGCTTCTACAACACCGCCGGCTTTAATGATGACACACGGGCCTTCTTCTCGATCCCGGCACGCCACGACATGGCACGGCGCATTGACTGCGCCTATCTGGCGGAACTGGTGGCGCAGGGACGGTTGCCGCTGGACGAATCGCACGAAGTGGCGCGCGATCTCACCTACAACCTGCCCAAGAAGGTCTACAAGCTGTGACCTTGCTGACTGCGGCCGCGCTGGCGCGGTTGCCGGTGCGCGCGCCGTCATTTGATCCTGCCACACTGAAGCCGGGCATCGTGCATCTGGGCATCGGTGCCTTTCACCGCGCACACCAGGCGGTCTTCACCGAAGACGCGATTGATGCCAAGGGCGGAGACTGGGGCATCATCGGCGCTTCGCTGCAGCGGCCGGATGTGCCCGATGCCCTGGCGGCCCAGGATTGCCTATACACGGTAGAGAGCCTGGGCACGGCGGCGCGGTATCGCGTCATGGGCGTGCTGCGTGCCGCCCTGTTCGCGCCGCGTGAACGCGCTGCCTTGCTGGCGGCGTTGTCGGCCCCGACAACCCATGCCGTCACCCTGACATTGTCGGAGAAAGGCTATTGCCTGGATGCGGCGAGCGCGCTGGACTTTGCGCATCCCGATATCGTGGCCGACCTTGCCGCGCCGCATTCACCCCGGTCTGCCATCGGCTGGCTGGCGCTGGCGCTGGCGCAGCGGCGCAGCAATGGCGCGGGACCATTGACCATCCTGTCCTGCGACAATCTCCAGTCCAACGGCGACAGGCTGGGCGACGCGGTGACCGCTTTTGCGGCGCGCGCGCATCCGGGCCTTCGCGTTACGGATAACGCCTTCCCGCAGACCCTGGTGGACTGCATCGTGCCGGCCTCTACGCCGGAGCATCGCGCCCGGGTCGCGGCGGTGCTGGGCTTGCAGGACGAGGCCAGCGTCCAGCGCGAGGATTTCGCGCAATGGGTAATCCAGGACTGCTTTGCCGGCCCCTTGCCGGCCTGGGGCGCGGTGGGCGCCGAGATCGTAGCCGACATCGCCGGCTACCAGCGGCTGAAGCTGCATGTGCTCAACACCGCCCATTCGGCGCTGGCCTATCTGGGCCTGCCGCGCGGGCATGTCACGGTGCGCCAGGCAATCGCCGATCCCGCGCTGGCGGCGTTCCTGGACGCCATGATGGACGAGGAAATAACGCCCGCTCTCGCGCCGCTGGATGTGGCCGCCTATTGGCGCACGGTGAAGGCGCGGTTCGCCAATCCCATGATCGACCACCGGCTGGCACAGATCGCCGAGGACGGCTCGCTCAAGCTGCCGCAGCGGCTGTTTCCCATGCTGCTGGACAATGCGCGGCACCAGCGCGGCTTCGCTCGCATGGCGACAATCGTGCACGCATGGCTCGCGCTGATGGCCACCGCGCCATCGCGCGATCCGGCCAATGCCTGGCTGGCGGACTGGGCCAGGGCCGGCGGCGACAAGGCGAAGGCTTTGGACAATCCCGCGTTGTTTCCGCACCCCTTCCGCGAAGATATCCACCTGCGCGCCGCGGTGATGAACGGCTAAGTCTTTGAACGCATTCGGCGCACTGCCCAATTGAACCTCGGTTGGAGGTACCCCCCTCCCCCCTTGTCCATCACGGCCCCGGCCCAGTGTAACGCAGCACATGGCGCCGGGGACAAGTTGTAATGTCCGGTCCATGCGGCAAAAAAAGAGCGGCAGCCTCATGGAAGCTGCCGCTCAGTTATGCGCGATAAACGCCTAGGGGAAGAAACCGCGCAAAACCGGTTCTTACCAAGTGCCTCTCAAGCCGAACAGAATGACCTGGCCCTGGTTGTAGTAGCTGTGGGTCGCCGTGGTGAACTGGTCATAGGTGCGCAGCTTGCTGCGGAACAGGTTCTGCACATCGAAGGTGACTTCCGGATCGGTGGGAAGTGCGCCGAACAGGTTCGCCAGCCGGAAGCTGGAGGAGAAATCCGCCTGGCCATATTCCTGGGAGAACAGATAGGCGCCCTGCGGACAGCCCGCCGAGGAGGTGTTGGTGTTGGGCAGGCACAGGCTCTGGGTGTTGGAACCCGAGGCATAGCTCTTGTCGTTCCACACATAGGACAGACGGATCGAGATGCCGTTATTGTCGTAATAGCCGGTGACATTGTAGCTCATCGGCGGCACCCCGGTGGCGAAGGCCGGCGCCGAGCCGCTGCTCCTCTGGTCCAGGATGGTCATGTTGCCGTTGAAGCCAAAGCCGTGCAGCCCCCACTGGTCCAGCAGGAAGTCGAAGGGCTGGACATAGTCGAACTCCATGCCGTTGACGGTCAGCATGCCCGGTGCATTGACCTGTTGGGTCACCGTCACGGTGGCGGTGCAGGCCGCATCGGAGGTGCAGCCGCGGCCGGCCAGCGCCGTCTGCTGGATATTGTTCAGCGTGCCATAGTTGATGCCGAACTGCGCCAGGTAGGAGAAGGGTTGGCTGATATTCTGCTGCACCGGGAAGCCCGACAGGCCCTTGCGGAAGGCGGTGAAGCCGAAATAGCCCGCACCGCCGGTATAGAATTCGGCGCCGATATCGATGTTGTTGGAATAGAAGGGCTTCAGCGCCGGATTGCCCACCGTCACCGACTGGGCCGTCAGGTCCGAGAAGTTGACGCCCGAGATCATCTGGTTGGGATTGGCGCGGGTCATGGTGCGCGACAGCGAACCGCGGATCTGGAAATTGTCCGCCACTTCATAGACCGCATTCACGGAAGGCAGGAAGGAACCGTACTCCTTCCTCTGGGTGGCGAAGCGGAAGGTGTTGGGATAGATGCCGCCATCGGCCAGCGCCGTTCCGCCCGGGCCGCCATTGGAGTTGGCCGGATTGACCACCGTCACCGGCGAGGTGATGTACTGGTGGGTCTCGATGAAGCGCAGGCCCAGATTGTAGCGCAGGGCATGGCCGTCGATCAGTTCGTCGCCCACGACTTCGCCATACCAGGCATAGGATTTTTCCTCGATGGTGCCGGAATTGCCGCCGATGGCCGAGGA
>JAQGLO010000197.1 GCA_028292825.1 Alphaproteobacteria bacterium
TGAAGGTCTGGTTGGAGCTGTGGCCGAGAGGCTGAAGGCGGCGGTTTGCTAAACCGTTATACGGTTGTAAAGCCGTATCGAGGGTTCGAATCCCTCCGGCTCCGCCAATTTTCTGCCCTTGAAAGCACGCAGATGCGCGACGTCATCATCATTGGCGCAGGCGCCGCCGGCATGATGTGCGCGGGCATCGCCGTCCAGCGCGGGCGCAGCGTCACGGTCATCGATCACGCCGCGAGCCCCGGCGAAAAGATCCGCATTTCCGGCGGCGGGCGCTGCAACTTCACCAACCGGGGCACCACGCCGGCACAGTTTCTGTCCGCCAATCCGCATTTCTGCATCTCCGCGCTCAGCCGCTACAGCCAGGATGATTTCATCGCGCTGGTCGATCGCCACCGCATCACCTGGCACGAAAAGACGCTCGGCCAGCTTTTCTGCGACGGCTCGGCGCAGCAGATCATCGATCTTCTTCTGTCCGAGATGGCCGGGGCCGAACTGCGCCTGAACAGCAAGGTCACGGCTGTCGAAAAAGCCGCCGAGGGTTTCCGGCTGCAGCTGGCGGATGGCGAGATCCTGCAATCGCGCGCGCTGGTCGTCGCCAGCGGCGGAAAATCCATTCCCAAGATGGGCGCCAGCGATTTCGGCTATCGCCTCGCGGCGCAGTTCGGCCTTGGCATAACCCCGACACAGCCGGCGCTGGTGCCGCTGACCTTCGAAGCGGCGCTGCTGAAGCGCCTGAATGCACTGTCTGGCGTCGCAGTCCCGGCCAGGGTCGCGTGTGGCCGCACCGCCTTCCAGGAAGCCCTGCTCTTTACCCATCGCGGCCTCAGCGGGCCGGTCATCCTGCAAATCTCGTCCTATTGGCAAGACGGCGCGGAAATCCGCGTCTCGCTGCTGCCGGGACACGACCTGTTCGCGCTGCTGCAGGCGGCCCGGGCGCAAAATGGCCGCCAGGCCGCGCATACGTTTCTGGCGACCCTGCTGCCCAGGCGGTTGGCAAAGGATATCGCGGACGCGGAAGGCTGCAGCGGCAACCTGGCCGACCTCTCCGATGCCAGACTGCGCAGCCTGGCCAATACCGTCACCGACTGGCGCATCGTGCCGGCCGGCAGCGAAGGCTACCGGACGGCCGAAGTGACAAGCGGCGGGGTCGATACGCGCGACCTGAATTCCACCACCATGGAAGCCCGCGACGTTCCCGGCCTCTATTTCATCGGCGAGGTGGTGGATGTGACCGGCTGGCTGGGCGGCTACAATTTCCAGTGGGCCTGGTCGTCCGGCTGGTGCGCCGGACAGGCCGTCTAGTATCGTGCCGCCATGACCGATCCCATCTGCGCCCTGCTTTATGGCCACTGGAAGGACCAGACGCGGCTGGGCGCGTTGCCGGTGCGGCCAGCGGACCGCGCCGCCGCCTATCGCATCCAGGCGGGCATTGAGGATTTCAGCACCGCGCTCTTGTTCGGCTGGAAGATCGCGGCCACCAGCCTCGCCGGCCAAAAGCATATCGGCGTTGACGGCCCCATGGCCGGACGCCTGCTGGCGGAGCGCCGCGTGCCCGATGGCGGCGCAACCCCCCTTGGCAACAACCTGATGCGGGTGGCGGAAATGGAATTCGCCTTCCGCATGGCCCAGGACCTGCCACCGCGTCCGCAACCCTATGCGCAGGATGAGGTGCTGGCGCAGGTGTCGGCCTTGCATCCCGCCATCGAGATTCCGGATTCCCGTTACAATGACTTCGTCACCGCGGGCGAAGCGCAGCTGATCGCCGACAATGCCTGCGCCCACCGATATGTGATCGGTGCGGCCACCAGCTTCGACTGGCGCGCATTGGACCTGGCGGCACACAAGGTCCGCGCCTTGCGCAACGATGCGGTGGCGGAAGACGGCACCGGCGCCAATGTGCTGGGCGATCCGCGCATCGCCCTCACCTGGCTGGCCAATGAGCTGTCACGGCTCGACCTCATCCTGAAGGCCGGCCAGGTCGTGATGACCGGCACCTGCGTCAAGCCGTTGGCCATCGCGGTCGGCGACCGCATCGCCGGCGATTTCGGCGTGCTGGGCACGGTGTCGGTGACGATCGCCTAGGCCGCCTTGATCGCCGCCAGGAAGACCGTGCCGAAATCCTTCAGCTTGGCGGCGCCCACGCCATGCACCTGCGCAAAATCGTCCAGGTCGCGCGGGCGCTTTTCGGCCATGTCGATCAGGCTGCGGTCGGAAAAGATCACATAGGCCGGCACTTTGCGCTCCCGCGCCAACTGCATGCGCAGCGTCTTCAGCGCACTGAGCAAATCCGGATCGCCGGCTTCCGCGAGAACCGCATCGCCCCGCATCTTGCTGCGCGGGACCGGCGCCACGGCGCGATAGGTGAAGGCGATTTCGCCCCGCGCCAGGGAATGGCCCTTTTCGGCGATGAAAAGCCCGCCATGATCATCCGCCGACAGGAAGCCGCCGGCTGCCAGCTGGCGGATCAGCGACTGCCACGCTTCCTTCTTTTGCGCCGCCCCGCTGCCAAAGCTTTCCAGCCCATCATGGCCGCGCTCGATCAGCTTCTGGGTCTTGGCGCCGCGCAGGATTTCCACAATGTGCGAGGTGCCGAAGCGCGAACCGCTTTGCGCGATGGCGGCGAACACCAGCCGTGCTTCCGCCGCGCCGTCCGCCATGGGCACCACGTCCAGGCAGTTGTCACAATTGCCGCAAGGCTGGGCGGTCTCGCCAAAATAGTTCAGCAGGATCTGGCGGCGGCACTGCGCAGTTTCGCAAAAGCCGATCAGGGTGTTCAGCCGGGCATGGGCACGGCGCTTGTGTTCGGGGGCTGCCTCTTCCTGGTCGATGAACATCCGGCGCATGCGCAGGTCGGCGGCGCCAAACAGCATGTGCGCCTCCGCGGCGCGGCCATCGCGGCCGGCACGCCCGATTTCCTGGTAATAAGCCTCGAGGCTGGCCGGCAGGTCGGTGTGAAAGACAAAGGCGACGTCCGGCTTGTCGATGCCCATACCGAAGGCGATGGTCGCCACCATGATGATCCCGGCTTCGGTCATGAAACGGTTCTGGTTCACATCACGCGCCTCCTTGCCCATGCCGGCATGATAGGGCAGCGCGCGGATGCCATGGCTTTCCAGGAATGATGCCGTCTCGTCGGTCTTCTTGCGCGACAGGCAATAGACGATGCCGCTGGCGCCCGGATGGCGGCGCACGAAATCCAGCAACTGCGCCCGGCCGTCGCTGCGCGCCGCCACGGTGAACTTGATGTTGGGCCGGTCAAAGCCCAGCACCAGGCTTTCCACCCCGCCGCCGAACAGCCGCGCCTTGATGTCGGTGCGGGTAGCCTCATCCGCCGTGGCGGTCAGGGCAATGATCGGCACCCGCGGGAACAGATCCCGCAGCCGCGCCAGGCCTTCATATTCCGGGCGGAAGGCAGGCCCCCATTGCGAGATGCAATGCGCCTCGTCCACCGCGATCAGCCGCACATCGCATTTGCCCAGCGCGTCCAGCATGCGCTCGGTCATCAGCCGTTCCGGCGCCAGATAGAGCAACCGCGTCTCGCCCGACGTCACCCGCCGCCAGGCCGCGACATTGGCATCCCGGTCGAAGGAGGAATTGATGCTGTCCGCCGACACCCCCGCCAGCCGCAGCGCCGCCACCTGGTCCTGCATCAGCGCCACCAGCGGCGACACCACAACGGTCAGCCCGCCCAGCACCAGCGCCGGCACTTGATAACAAAGAGATTTGCCCGCGCCGGTCGGCATCACCGCCAGCATGGAGCGGCCCGCCATCAGCGCTTCGATCGCCTGGGCCTGGCCGGGCCGGAAATCGTCGAACCCGAAGACCTGTTTCAGAACGCGCCGCGACTCGTGCATCCCGATGCTCTAGCGCACAGGGCAGCCGGATATCTAGCAGCGCTTTTCCAGCCGGGCGCAAAGCTGGCGCACGATGTTGCTGGCGGTGCGTTCGCACAGGCCGGGGATGACGGCATGGACCAGGGCTGCGCCGGCGGCGGTCAGCAGCGGCAGGGCAAAGGACAAAGCCACCCGCTGATGCTGGAAATAGCTCTCGTTCACGCTGGCCGGATGGGCGACGAAAAGGCGCTGGAACATGGTCTTAGGCCCCGTTTGACCCGCAAAGGATATCGCACTTTCCAGCGAATTAGTTCCTATATATCGTCGTGATCGCGGACATATTTGGGATATTCTCCCATGAACACCCTCGATACGACAGATTTCTCCATCCTGGCTCTTTTGCAGGAGGATGCCAGCCAGTCCATCCAGCAGATCGCCGATGCGGTCAACCTGTCCCAGAATGCCTGCTGGCGGCGCATCCGCCAGATGGAAGAGGCAGGCGTCATCCGCAAGCGCGTCGCGCTGCTGGACGCGGCCAAGGTCGGCGCCGGCCTGACGGTGTTCGTGCAGGTGCGCGCCGCCGAACACAGCGAAGACTGGCTGGAAAATTTCGCCGCCGCGGTGAAGAAAATTCCCGAGATCGTGGAATTCTACCGCATGACCGGCGAAGTGGATTACCTGATCAAGATGCGGGTGGCGGACATGGCCGGCTATGACCGCGCCTACAAGACCCTGATCGGCTCGGCGCGGCTGGGCGATGTCAGCGCCTCCTTCGCCATGGAGGAGATCAAGGCCTCCACCGCCATCCCCTTGCCGCAGAAGCGGTGACAGCTAGTATTCCCGCAAAATAAATCGGGAGAGACGCATGCTGAAGACCCTTTTGTTGGGCGCATCCATTCTGGCGATCACCACGGCGGCGCAGGCCGCCACCGCGACCCGCAGCGACTTCGGCACCGCCGGCGGCGCCAAGGTCGAGGCCGTGACGCTGACCAACGCCGCCGGCATGTCGGCCAGGATCATGACTCTGGGCGCCACCCTGCAATCGCTGCTGGTGGCCGACAAGGCGGGCAAGAAGGAAGATGTGGTGCTGGGCTATGACACGGCGCAGGAATATCTGAGCCGGCCCAACTATTTCGGCGCCTCGATCGGGCGCTATGCCAACCGCATCGCCAAGGGCAAGTTCAGCCTCGATGGCAAGGCCTACACGCTGGAGACCAATGACGGCCCCAATTCGCTGCATGGCGGGTCGAAGGGCTTCGACAAGCAGATGTGGAAGATCGAGTCGGTCAGCAGCGGCGCCGACGCCAGGGTGGTGTTCAGCTATGTCAGCGCCGATGGCGAGGCCGGCTTTCCCGGCGAACTCAAAGTCACCGCCACCTATTCCCTGAACGAACAGAATGAACTGAAGCTGGAATATCGCGCCACCACCTCAAAGCCCACGGTGCTGAACCTCACCAACCATTCCTATTTCAACCTGTCGGGCAACGACGCCCGCGACGTGATGGGCAATCTTGTCACCCTGCATGCCGAGAAATTCACCCCGGTCGATGCGACCCTGATCCCGACCGGCGAGCGCAAGCCTGTGGCCGGCTCACCCTTCGACTTCCGCAGCGCCCACCGGGTCGGCGACCGCATCCGCGACGCCCGCGATGCCCAGATCCGCTATGGCCGCGGCTATGACCACAACTTCATCGTCGATGGCGCGCCCGGCACCGTGCGTCCGGCAGCCATGGTGGAAGAGCCGGTGTCGGGGCGGGTGCTGGAAGTCAGCGTCAGCGCGCCGGGCATCCAGTTCTATACCGGCAACTTCCTGGACGGCACTTTCTTCGGCAAGGCGGGCCGCAGCTACCGCCAGGGCGACTCCATCTGCCTGGAGCCGGGCGTGTTCCCCGACGCCCCCAACCATCCGGACTTCGCCACGGCGCGCCTGAACCCGGGCCAGAGCTATCTCAACACCATCGTCTACAAGTTCAGCGCGAAGTAGCTCATTCCACTTTCAATACCGCCACCGACTTGGCCGGCAGGTCCACCGCCAGCTTGCCATTGTCGGTGGTGCCGCTGAACGCGACGGGGCGGATGGCGCCCGGCGCCGCGAAGCTGTTGTGGCTGTCCATCGCCGGGCCGGTGAGAATCTGTCCCTTCGCCGCGCCGGTCAGGTTGGTGACCACATGCGCCGGCTTGCTGGGATCGGTGTTGACCAGCGCCAGGTAGAGCTTGCCGTCCCTGCCCCGCGCCGCCGAGACATCCACCATCGGCACGCCTTTGGCGTAGTCCGGCCCCGAAACGCCGGCCGGATAGGGCGTCGCGCCCATGAACACCTGGTAGAGGTCGAAGACGTGATAGGTGGGCGTCAGCACCATCTTCGCCCCATCGGTCATGATCATGGCCTGCAGCACATTGATCATCTGGGCGATGTTGGCGCCCTTCACACGGTCGGAATGGCGCTGGAAGATGTTGAGGCTCAGCGCCGCCACTTCGGCATCGCGCAAGCTGTTCTGCTGCACCAGGAAGCCCGGCGTCGAGCCCGTGGTGGGATCATACCAGGTGCCCCACTCATCGACATACATGCCGATTTTCTTGTCGGGATCATATTTGTCCATGATGGCGGCGGTCTTCGACACGATCTCGCCGATATGCAGCGCATGGTTCAGGGTCGAAGCCCATTCGGCTTCGGGGAAGCCCAGCGCGGGCCCCTTGTCCTTGAAGACGCGCGGCACGGTATAATAATGCACGCTCATGCCATCGAACTTGCCGCCATCCTTCATCATGGTCTCGGCGAAGTCGAAATTGTCGTCGTGCGAGCCCGATGCGATTTTCAGCGTGCCCATCTCGCGCGGGGTGTTGGCGAAGGTGGCATAGCGGCGGTTGATGTCGGCAGCATAGTCAGCGCGCATGTTGCCGCCGCAGCCCCAGGTCTCGTTGCCGATGCCCACGAACTTCACAGTCCATGGCTTGTCGCGGCCATTCTTGCGACGCTCGTTGGCCAGCGAGGATTTGCTGTCGGACGTCATGTATTCCAGCCATTGCGACTGGGCATAGGGGGTGGAAGAGCCCACATTCAGCGAGACATAGGCATCGGCCCCGATCAGTTCGGCGAAATTCATGAATTCATGAGTGCCGAAGCTGTTGTCCTCGGTGACGCCGCCCCAATGGATGTTGATCCGCACCGGCCGCTTGGCGCGCGGACCGATGCCGTCGCGCCAGTCATACAGGTCGCCGAAGCAGCCGCCCGGCCAGCGCACCACGGGAACATGAATCTTCTTCAGCGCCTCGACCACATCCTTTCGATAGCCATGGATGTTGGGAATCTTGCTGTTCTCGCCGACCCAGATGCCTTCATAGATGCCGTGGCCCAGATGCTCGGCGAACTGGCCATAGATGTGACGGTCGATCTCCGCACCGGGCTTTGACGTATCCACGGTGACGCTGACCTGGGCGGTCTGCGCCGCGGCCGGAAGCGCAAGAAGCAGCGTCGCACCAATTATCTGTTTGAGCATGTTCCCCATCCCGTTTCTTGTTGCGGGGATGGTAGCGCGATCAGCCGATGGAGCCCAGTGCCTTCAGGCTTTCGGCGTCCGACAGCAGCAGGGCCCAGTCCTCGCGGCTGAAGCGGCTGGTATCGCGCCGGGCCGCCTGTTCGCGCAGCGCCCACAGCCGCGTGCGGTCTTCCGGCGCCGGTGTGCCTGCCAGCAGCGACAGATGCAGTTCGCGCACCCCGGCATCGTCCAGCACCAGTTGGCGGGCGTCGGCTGACAATTCCTCATGACTGCCCGCCAGCGCATGCGCCCGGTCCAGCACCTTGAGGCCGCGGGTCTCGGCCGGCGTCAGGAACAGCGATTCGGACCGTGTCCAACGGCCCAGCAGCGGGCTGCTGGTGACCAGCACCAGCGGGATGGCCAGCCACAGCCCCGCCAGCAGCGGCACATACCAGCCGAACGCGCCGGTGTTCCAAAGCACCGCCGTGGCGACGATGCCGATCACGGTATGGGCGGCGAAACCCCGCGCGATAAAGCCCAGCGGCAAAGCGCGGTCGCCGCGATGCTGCGAGCTCCAGCCGGTGGAAATGCCCAGCAGGATGCTGAGGATGTACCAGCTGTGCTGCAGCATCACGATGGGCGCGAACAGGGTGGAAAACAGGCTCTCGAAAATCACGCTCATGATCACCGCCCCGGTGCCGCCATGGGCGCGGGTGGCCTCGGCGTCTTCCAGCAGCACGATCATCGCCAGGATCTTGGGGCCGTAGAGCAGCACCAGGGTCGCCAGCACCAGCACCCCCAGCTCGGCGGCATAGGATACCGCCAGCGCCAGCGACGGCTCGGTGCCGATGAAGCCGGCGCCGGGCGCAGGCGCATAATTCAGCATCTCGATCCCCGACACGATCAGCAGCAACAGCCACAAGGGCGAAGCCACATAGCTCATGATGCCCATCGCCAAGTGCAGGCGGCTGGGCAGCGTCAGTCCCCGCGCAAAGACGATGCGCAGATGCTGCAGGTTGCCCTGACACCAGCGGCGGTCGCGCAGCAGGTAATCGGAGATGGTGGGCGGCGGCTCCTCGAACGAGCCGCCGATGTCGGGGGCCATCCACACGTCCCAGCCGGCGCGCCGCAGCAGCGCGGCTTCCACAAAATCATGGCTCATGATCTCGCCGCCGAAAGGCGGCTTGCCGGGCAGCCTGGGCAGCCCGCAATATTGCATGAAGGCATGCACCCGGATGATGGCGTTGTGGCCCCAGTAATTGCCGTCGGCGCCCTGCAGCCAGGCCAAGCCGGCCGTGTGAATGGGGCCGTAAACACTGGAGGAGAATTGCTGGATGCGCGCAAACAGCGAATGTCGTCCGACGATCTGGGCAGGGGCCTGGATCAGGGCGGCGCGGGGATTGGCGTCCATCAGCCCCACCAGATGCGCCAGCGTCTTGCCGGTCATCAGGCTGTCGGCGTCCAGGATCACCATATAGTCGTAGAGCTGGCCCCAGTTCTCGCAGAAGTCCTGGATGTTGCCGGCCTTGCGCCCGATGTTCCTGGTGCGGTGGCGGTAGAAGATATTGGCGGCGTCCAGCGCGGTCTTCAGCTTCTGCCATTCCATCTCTTCGGCCACCCACTGGGCCGGGTTGGTGGAATCGCTGAGGATATAGAAATCGAAATCGCTGCCGGCGGATTCCCAGATGGCGCGCACGCCGGAAAAAACGCGGCTGACATCCTCATTGTAGATCGGCATCAGGATGGCGGTGCGCGCCGCTGACACGCCGCTGGGCGGCTTGAGCGGCATGACATTGGTCTTGGTCAGCCGTGCGAAGGCGCCGAACAGGGTCAGCCAGAAAGACGAGGCGATCCAGGCGAACAGGATGGCGAACAGCAGCAGGATTGCGCCTTCGCGCAAGGTGAGGCCGCCCTCCTGCAACACGCCCAGCATCTGGGTGACCGCGGCAACGGTCGAGGCCACCACCAGGAACAGGTAAAGCCAGCGCCGCGGGGCGACGCCAGAGTCGAGGTCAGGCACGGCGGCTGCGGCTGATCACGGCAGGGGCCAGCACCAGGGCACGCGGCAAGGCGAATAGCGCCGTGAACAGCGCGCCGATGACGGATGCCGGCGTCCGGGGGGTCAGGGCCTGGACGGGCATGGTGCGGGGACAGGACAGCGGGGTTCCGGCGGACAGCAGCGCCGGCTCGGCAGAACTTTCAAAGGCACGCGATTGCGAATCCATGTGAGAAATATCCAAGAGGTGCCGCCCGTCCGATAATTGTAATACAGCGTGACAATGCGGCGAAATGATGGATCGTTCCCGCTGACATTGTGCCTGTCCCGGCCTTATCTTTTCCTTGTTTGCCGCATTAAAGTGCAACGCCTTCAGAGACGCCCTCCCGCATGTCCACCGTCAACCGCCGCCTGCTGCTCGCTGCCCTTTCGGCCAGCGCGCTGCCGCGCTGGGCCCTGGCGGCGGTCGAAAATCCCGGCATCCGGCTGGGACCAGCGCGGCCTTTTGGCTTCGCGCTGCTGGCGGCGATGGCCAGGAAAAACGCCGCCCAGCCTTACAAAGCGCCCCCTCAGCGCGCCGCCCACCTGATCCAGACCATCGATTTCGACGCCGCCCAGAAGATCGCCTTCCGTCCCGATCATGCGCTGTGGCGCGGCACGGGTGGGGCGGACCCGGTGTCCTTCTTCCATCTCAGCCGCTATTCCGGCGATCCGGTCGTGTTGCATGCGGTGGACAAGGGCCAGGCGCGCGAAATTCTCTATGGCCCGGATTACTTCGACTATGGCGCCTCCGGGCTGGACCCCAGGGCGCTGGGCGGCCTCGGCTTTGCCGGCTTTCGGGTCATGGATGGCCAAAACAAGCCCACCGACTGGCTGGCCTTCCAGGGCGCCAGCTATTTCCGTTCCAGCGGGCAGGACGCGCAGTATGGCGCGTCGGCGCGGGGCATCGCCATCAACACGGCGGGCGCCACGGCGGAGGAATTTCCCCGCTTTTCGGAATTCTGGCTCGACGCCAACGGCCCGGTGGTCAGCATCCATGCCCTGCTGGACGGGCCCTCCATCACCGGCGCCTACAAGTTCGACGCCACCAAGAACCAGAATGGTTCTGTCGTGATGGACGTGCAGTGCCAGCTGTTCTTCCGCGCCGGGGTCTCGCGGCTGGGCGTGGCGCCACTGACCAGCATGTATTGGTATGGCGAGAATGAGCGGCGCAAGGCGGACGACTGGCGCCCCGAAATCCACGACAATGACGGCCTGGCGATCTGGACCGGCAAGGGCGAGCGCATCTGGCGCCCGCTGGTCAATCCGCCACAGGTGCAGACCAACAGCTTCGCCGACGACAGCCCCAGGGGCTTCGGACTGATGCAGCGCGACCGCGACTTTGCCGACTATCAGGACGACGGCGCCTGGTACGAAAAGCGGCCCGGAATCTGGGTGGAGCCGAAAGGCAGCTGGGGCGCCGG
>JAQGLO010000002.1 GCA_028292825.1 Alphaproteobacteria bacterium
GGCTGCTGCCGCAGATGGAAGCCATGTTCCAGGACGAGGAACTGACCTTCTCGCAATGGACCACGCTGGTGGCGCTGCATGACGGGCGCATCACCACCGCCGGCGATCTGGCGCACAATATCTGCCACGATGCCGGCTCGCTGACCCGCCTGGTCGACCAGATGGAAAAACGCGGGCTGGTAACGCGCGGCCGCAGCGACACCGACCGCCGCGTCGTCACCCTGGCGCTGACGGCGCCGGGCAGGAAACTGGTGGAGGCGCAGGCCCCCAGGATCATGGAATTCTGGAACGGCATGCTGTCCGGCTTTTCCCATGCGGAAGTGGACACATTGATTGCGCTGCTTACCCGGTTGGTGATTGCCACCGAAGCCAAGACCGGCAAGAAGCTGCTGATTTCCGACGCGCCCATCATCAAGGCGAAACCCAAGGCAAAGAAGTCGTCATGAAGAAATCCATCTCCCTTCTTTCCGCGCTGCTGCTCTCAGCCCCTCTTCTAAGCGCCTGTGTCGCGACCCCGCCGACCACGCCGCAGGTGGCGGAAGTGAAGCAGGAGAATCTCGGCCTCGCCGGCGCCGACGCGCCGCATTTCCCTGCCGCCTGGTGGAAGGCCTTTGGCGATCCGCAGGTGGACCGGCTGGCTGAGCAGGTGATGGCGGGCAATCCCACTTTGGCAGGCGCCCTGGCGCGGATGCGTGCCGCCCAGTCCCAGCTTGCCGTCAACCAGGCTGAAGACCTGCCGCAGGTGACGCTGGACGGCAGCGAACAGCGCACCTTGTTCAGCAAGAACTACATCATCCCGCCGCCCTATGGCGGCAGCTATGCCTGGTACGGTTCGCTCGCCGGCAATTTCAGCTGGAACCTGGACTTCTGGGGCAAGCAGGCCGACCTGATCGCCCAGGCGCGTGCCACCGCCGACGGCGCCGCGCTGGATGCGCAGGCTGCGCGCCTCGCTTTGGGCGGCAGTTTCGCCCAGACCTACATCAACCTGTTGCTGAACTACCAGAATGGCGACATTGCCGACCAGGCGGTGGCCGAGCGCGGGGAAATATTGAAGATCTCGCAGGGCCGCTTCGACGCCGGGTTGGAGAATGGCAGTGCCGTGGCGCAGGCCAAGGCGCTGCTGGCGCAGGCGCGCGCCGACCAGTTGCGTTTCGCCGCCGCGCGCGAGGCCGATGTCCATGCCATCGCCGCGCTGGCGGGGCAGGGCGCCGAGGCCTATGCCACCATCACCCGGCCCACGCCCAATCTCGCGGTGGCGCTGCCGCTGCCGGACAAGCTGCCCGCCGACCTGCTGTCGCGCCGTCCCGATATCCTGGCGGCGCGGGCGCGGGTGGAAGCGGCGGTGCAGGGCCGTGCCGCAGCCAAGGCCGACTTCTATCCCGACATCAATCTCGCGGCGATGGCGGGCTTCCAGTCGCTGGGGCTGGCCAACCTGTTAACAGGCGGCTCCTTCACCATGGGGCTGGGCCCGGCGATCCATCTGCCGATCTTCGATGCGGGCAAGCTGAAGGCGCAATATGCCGGCGCCACTGCCGGGCTGGATATCGCCGTGGCCGACTACAACGGCGCGGTGCTGAACAGCATCAAGCAGACCGCCGACGCCATGACCCAGGTGAAAAGCCTGGCGGCCCAGGCGCAGCAGCAGCGCGAGGCCGCGACCAATGCCGAGAAAGCCTTCCGCATCGCCGAGGACCGCTATCGCAGCGGGCTCGACACCCAGCTTCCCATGCTGACCGCGGAATCGACCCTGCTGCAGGCGCGCTCGGCGCTGGCGGCGGTGACGGCGGCGGCGGCGCAGCAGCGCATCACGCTGTTGCTCACCGTGGGCGGCGGCTTTGAATATGCCCCGGCGGCGTTGGCCGCCTCGGAAAAAATCAATACCCAGATTGCCAAGGATGTTTCCCATGACTGATACGACCCATGCTGCCGACAAGGCGCCCAGCAGCAATCGCCGCTTCTGGTTCATCATCCTGGGCGCCGTCGTCCTGGTCGGTGCGCTGGCCTATGGCGTCTACTGGCTGCTCTATTCGCGCTATTTCGAAGGCACTGACGATGCCTATGTCGCGGGCAATGTGGTGACCATCACCTCCAAGGAAAATGCCACCGTGCTGGCGCTGCACGCCGACAATACCCAGACGGTGGCGCGCGGCCAGCTGCTGATCGAGATGGATCCGGCCATCGCCGCGGTGAACCTGCAGGCCGCCCAGGCCAACCTGGCGCGCGTGATCCGCAGCGTGCGCGGCACCTTCTCGCGCTCCGACGCCGGCAGTGCGCAGTTGAACCAGGCGCGTGTGGCGCTGGCCCAGGCGCAGGGCGACTATCAGCGCCGGCTGAAGGCGTTCGGCACTGAATCCGTTTCGGGCGAGGAACTGGCCCATGCCAAGGACGCCGTTGCGGCCGCCCAGGCGGCGGTGAGCACCGCACAGGGCGGGCTGGAGCAAACCAATTCGGCCATTTCCGGCACAGACATCGCCCACAATCCCGATGTCCTGTCGGCCGAAGCGCAGTTGCGCGCCGCCGCCATTGCCTATGGCCATATGCGCATTATCGCCCCGCTCGACGGCGTGGTCGCCCAGCGCACCGTGCAGGCCGGCCAGCAGGTGGCAGCCGGGACGCCCCTGATGGCCGTGGTGCCGCTGAACAATGTGTGGATCGACGCCAACTTCAAGGAAGTGCAGCTGTCGCGCATGCGCGTCGGCCAGCCGGTGACGGTGACGGCCGACATCTATGGTGGCGGCGTCAAGTATCATGGTCATATCGAAGGCCTGGGCGCGGGTTCGGGCTCGGCCTTTGCGCTGCTGCCGCCGCAGAACGCCAGCGGCAACTGGATCAAGATCGTGCAGCGCGTGCCGGTGCGCGTCGCTCTGGACCCGCAGGAGCTGAAGGACCATCCCCTGCGCGTCGGCCTGAGCGTGGACGTGGAAGCCGATATGCGCGACCAGTCCGGCCCGCTGGTCACCACCAAGGTCGGCGGCGGCACCACCATCGCCAATACCGGTGAGGATTCCGGCCCGGTGGCCGACGCCATGATCGCGCGCATCCTGCGCCAGAATGGCGGCGCGCGGTGAGCCAGCCCGGCGCAGCCGAAAACAAGTCTGGCGCGGCCGAAAACAAGCCCGGCGCCACCATGACGCCGATGGTCGGGGGCCTGCTGGCGGTCACCGCCATCGCGCTGGCGATGGGCACCTTCATGCAGGTGCTGGATTCCACCATCGCCAATGTCTCGCTGCCCACCATCTCGGGCAATCTGGGCGTCTCGACCAACCAGGGCACCTGGGTGATCACGGCCTTCGCCGTGGCCAACGGCATCGGCGTGCCCATGACCGGCTGGCTGATGGGACGTTACGGCGTGGTGCGGACCTTCGTGGTGTCGGTGCTGCTGTTCACCATCGCGTCGTTCCTGTGCGGCATCGCCTGGAATCTAGACTCGTTGATCTTCTTCCGCATCCTGCAGGGCGGCGTGTCCGGGCCGATGATCCCCGGCAGCCAGGCGCTGCTGATCTCCATCTTCCCGTCGGACAAGCGCGGCACGGCGCTGGGAATCTGGTCCATCACCACGCTTGTTGCCCCCATCTGCGGACCCATCCTGGGCGGCTACATCTCCGACAATTATCACTGGGCCTGGATTTTCCTGATCAACGTGCCCGTCGGCCTGGGCGTCACCTTCTTCAGCTGGCGCAACCTCAAGACCCGCGAGACCCCGACCCGCAAGCTGCCGATCGATACGGTCGGGCTCGGCCTGCTGGTGGTGTGGGTGGGCGCGCTGCAGGTGATGCTGGACACCGGCAAGGACCTGGACTGGTTTGCCTCGACCCAGATTGTGATCCTGGCGCTGGTCACCGGCATCGGCTTCCTGGCCTGGCTGATCTGGGAGCTGACCGAAAAGCATCCCATCGTCGACCTGTCGCTGTTCAAGAGCCGCAATTTTGCGCTGGGCACCCTGGCCTTCATGCTGGGCTATGCGGTGTTCTTCGCCTGCAACCTGCTGATGCCGCTGTGGCTGCAGACCCAGGTCGGCTATACCGCCACCTGGGCGGGGCTGGTGGCGGCGCCGACCGGCGTGATCGCGGTGCTGCTGACGCCGCTGTCGGCCAAGATGATGGGCAAGGTCGATGCCCGCATCATCGCCACCATCGCCTTCATCGCCTTTGCCGTGTCCTACCTGATGCGCGCGCGCTTCACGGCCGATGCCAGCTTCGTGGATTTCATGCTGCCGCTGCTGGTGCAGGGCATCGCCATGGCGACCTTCTTCCTGGCCATGATCACCATCCTGCTGGACGGGATTCCGCCGCACAAGATCCCGCTGGCGTCGGGCCTGTCGAACTTCGCCCGCATCACCGGCGGCGGCTTTGCGGCCTCCATCGTCACCACGGTATGGGACCGGCGCGAGGCGCTGCACCAGTCGCGGCTGGCCGACAGCGCCACCATCTACAGCCCCGTTCTGACCAAGGCGCTGGCGGGGCTGCACCGGCTGGGACTTCCCGACCTGCAGGCCAAGGCGGCGCTGACCCGCAGCATGACCAGCCAAGCCTATCTGCTGGCGGCCGATGACGTCTTCTGGGCGTCGGGCTGGATCTGCATCGCGCTGATCGGGATGGTCTGGCTGTGCCGCCGCGCCGTTTCGGGTGGCGGAGCGCCGGTCGCTGCCGACTAGTATACTCGCCGCCATGAAACGCGAGTCTCTGATTCGGCGCCTGCCTGATGTTGCGTTTGTGGCGCTGCTGGGTGCGGGTCTGTGGCTGGGCGGCGGCGCGGCCCTGGCCGGCCTGCCGCGCTTCATCGAGGCGGCGACACCCGGCATGGCGGCGCAGGCCAAACCCGAAACCGGGCCGCACGGCATCGCCCGCTTCGCGCTGCCCGAGGGCTTTGCCGCCAGCCAATATGCGCCGCAGGTTCTCTACCCCGTTCCCGCCAGCGGCTGGCCCGGCTGGCTGGAGCAGGCGGCGCGCCTGGCGCGCCTGACCCCGCCGCCGCCGCTGCGCGACGTGCCGGTGGTTGCGGCGGCGCATCCGGTGATTGCCATCTGCATCGACGATCTGGGCGAGGATATTGCCGGCACCGACAAGGCCATGGCGTTGCCCAAAGCGGTGGCGCTGTCTTTCCTGCCCTATCCCGATACCACGGCGTTCCTGGCGATAGCGGCGGCGAAGCGCGGTCACATGATTTTGGCGCATGTGCCGATGCAGGCCATCAGCGCCCGCGATCCCGGCCCCATGGCGCTGAAGCCCGGCATGACGAATGACGAGATCACCCGGCGGCTGGGGTGGAATCTCGACCGCGTGCCCGGCATCGCCGGCATCAACAACCATGAAGGCAGCCGCTTCACCGCCGACGCGGCATCGCTGGCGCCGGTGATGAAACTGCTGAAGGCGCGTGGGCTGTTCTTCCTGGACTCCCGGACGTCCGGCGCGTCGCTGGGCGAAATGGCGGCGCGGGCGGCAGGCGTGCAAACCATCGGCCGCGACATCTTCCTGGACGACGACCAGAGCGAGGCGGCAGTGAAGGCCCAGCTGGAAGCGCTGGCGCATGAAGCCAGACGCACCGGTATCGCCATCGCCATCGGCCATCCGCATGATGTGACGCTCAGGCTGCTGGCTGCCTGGCTGGCGCAGGATCATGGCGTGATGCTGGTGCCGCTGGACGAGGCGATGCGGTTGAAGGTGTCCCGCGCAACGGCCGTCGCCGCGCGCTGATCCGGTCAGAGACCATGAAAGCTAAATCGGATTTTAGGCGTGACACCCCGGAAACGCGCGTAAGATTTTGCATTCATACGGGTCTGACATAAGCGATGCACCCCCTGCAAAACGTGCCCATTCCCTTCGACCTTCAGGACAATGACCGCGATCGCCGCGGGCTGCCGATCCCATTCGTCGTCTATCGCGACCTTGAAGGGGTGCCCCATTTCACGATCAACAATGTCGCGGCCGTCGACGAGGTGCTGTCGCGGGGACTGTGCGGGCTGTGCGGCAAGCCGCTGGAGCCGGACCAGATATGGTTTGTCGGTGGACCCGGCTCCGCTTTTCTCGTGGACGGCATGTATATCGATCCCTTCATGCACGAAGGCTGCGGGCGTTACGCGGTCCAGGTCTGTCCATTTTTCGCGGCGCGCAGCTATTCCAAGCGCATCGAGGCCAGGACCCTGAAGATGGAGGATGTGCATGAGGATGCGGTTATCCATGACAACCAGATGAAGCCCTCGCGCCCGATCTTCTTTGCCTTCACGCGCACGACGGGTTTCTCGCTGATAGATCCGCAGGACGGCTCGGGCCAGCAATATATCCTGCCCGACCGGCCGTGGAAGGAGGTGGAGTTCTGGGATAACGGCACCGCGATCACGCAGGCACAGGCGGAAAAGATCGCCCAGGATAACAGGCTTCGCACAAGCTCGCTGAAATGGTGGCCCGTTTAGCGGGAATTACTGGCCCTTCTTCGCCGTACTGGCGAAGCGCACGGCTTCCTCCGCTGCCGCCAGCAGCGCCTTCGATTTGTTGATCGTCTCCTGGTACTCGGCTTCCGGCTGGCTGTCGGCGACGACGCCGCCGCCGGCCTGGACATACATGGTGCCGTCCTTGACCAGCGCGGTGCGCAGCACGATGCAGGTGTCCATCGAGCCGTCGGCGGCAAAATAGCCGACGGCGCCGGCATAGGCCGCGCCGCGCTTTTCCTTTTCGAACTCGTCGATCAGCTCCATGGCGCGGATCTTCGGCGCCCCCGTCAGCGTACCGGCGGGCAGGCCCGCGGCCAGCGCGTCCACGGCGTCCAGCCCGTCGCGGATTTCGCCTTCGACGTTGGACACCAGGTGCATGACATGGCTGTAGCGTTCGATGAAGAAGCTGTCGGTCACCTTCACGGCGCCGGTTTTCGCCACCCGTCCGACATCGTTGCGGCCCAGATCCACCAGCATCAGATGCTCGGCGCGCTCCTTGGGATCGGCCATCAGGTCTTCGGCCAGGGCCTGGTCTTCTTCCGGTGTCTTGCCGCGCACGCGCGTGCCCGCGATGGGACGGATGGTCACCTTGTTGTCGCGCAGCCGTACCAGCACTTCGGGGCTGGAGCCCACGATCTGGAAGCCCGGCATCGACAGGTAATAGAGGTAAGGCGACGGATTCAGACGCCGCAGCGCGCGGTACAGCGAAAAGGGCGGCAGCGCGAAGGGGCGGCGGAAGCGTTGTGACGGCACCACCTGAAAGACATCGCCGGCGGCGATATATTCCTTGGCGCGGGCCACCACGTCGAAATACTCGGCCCTGGTCATGTTGGATTCGATGGCGACGCCGACCGGCAGGTTGGCCGGCGTCGGCGCGGGGTGCGGGGCAGGGGCTTCCAAGGCGGCAACCGCTTCGTCCAGCCGCGCGATGGCGCGGGCATGGGCGGCCTTGGCATCCACAGTCTTGTCGGGCCACACGGGGGTGATGACGATGATTTCGTCCTTCACACTGTCGAAGATGGCGGTGATGGTGGGACGCAGCAAAATCGCGTCGGGCAAGCCCAATGTGTCGGGCGGCGGATTGGGCAGATTCTCCACCTGCCGCGCCATGTCATAGCCCAGATAGCCGAACAGGCCCGTTGCCATGGGCGGCAGGCCCTGCGGCACCGTCAGCTGGGTCTCGCGCGTCAAAGCGCGCAGGCTGTCCAGGGGCTTCGCGGTTTCGGCGACAAACACATCGCCGGTCAGCGCGGCGCGGTTGATCTCGGCCTTGCCGTCCCGGCAGCGCCAGATCAGATCAGGCTTCAGCCCGATGATGGAATAGCGTCCGCGCGTCTCGCCGCCCTGCACGCTTTCCAGCAGGAAGGCATTGTCCTGGCCGTCGCCCAGTTTCAGGAAGGCCGAGACCGGCGTCTCCAGGTCCGCCACCAGCCGCACATGGACCAGCTGGGCGCGTCCCTGCTCATAGCCGGGTGCGAAATCTTCGAAGGCGGTCATCAGCTCCCGCCACCGACCACGGTCTGGACCAGCTTCTGGTTGACCTTCACGCCCTGCTTGGCGCGCGCCGCATTGGCCAGCGCGATCGAGAAGTCGCCCGACACCGTGCCCGACAGGCGCTGGGCGCCCGCCTGGAAATTCGGATCGCGCGGGTTGATCAGCGGATGCGCGATGCCGGTGACCTTGGCGATGATGAAATTGCCGGAGATGCCCTGCGGCCCCATCACGATGCCGCCGGGGCCGGCTTCGAACAGCCTGGCGACCAGGGGCGCGCCGAACATGGTGTCGTTGGTGTTGCGCGAAAGCTGCGGGCTGTGCTGCACCGTGACCTTCAATTCGCGGGCGATGGCGTCCAGCGACTTGTCCTTGTCGGCCTGGGCCACCAGCTGCACGGCCTTGGTTGCCACCAGCTTGGTCTTCTGTTCCTGGGTCCAGCTGTTGGTAGCGTCGGCGCGCACCAGGTCCAGGGTCTTCAGTTTCGGCGGTGTCACGCCATTGACGCGGATGGCGAAATAGGCGCCCGCCTTGGTGACAAAGGGATCGCCGTCCTCGCCCACTTCCGCCTTGAACAAAGCGGGCAGGAATTCGGGATCGGCGGGGGCGTCGCTCTTGCTGCCGTCGGGCTTGAGGCCGGCATTGTCCACCGATGCCAGGTGGCCCACATGCATGCCGGATTTCTTGGCGGCCTGCGTCAGGTCCTCGCCGGTCGAGCGGGCGTCGCTGAAGGCGTTGGCGGCGTCCACCAGCTTGTTGCCGGCCATCTGGTCGGAGAGGGTCTTGCGGATATCTTCCTTCACCATGTCCAGGGTGCGGGTGACGCCGGGCGCGATCTTGATGACACGCGCCAGCACAAAGCCGCCAAAGCCGGTCTTGATCGGCTGGCTGACCTCGTTCAGCGGCAAGGCGAAAATCGCCTTGGCGCGGTCGGTGTCGGGCAGGTCGCTTTCCGCCAGGGTGCCCAGCGAGATCTGGTCGGGCTTGAGGCCGCGCTGGGCCACCAGCATCTCGAAGCTCTGGCCGGCCGCAATGCGGGCGCGAGCGGCGGCGGCTTCGGCTGCGGTCTTGAACTCGATCTGCTGGATGTCGCGCTTTTCCGCCACCACATAGGTGGCCTTGGCCAGTTCGTACTGTGCCTTGATCTGCGCGTCTGTCACGGTGACGGAAGCCGCCACATCGGCGGGCGTCAGCCAGGCATAGTCGGCGGTGCGGTATTCCGGGGTTGAGAAGCGGTCGGGGTTGGCCTTCACATAGGCCGCCAGCACCGCGTCGCTGGGCGCCGGCACCGCGCCCGCCGTATCAGGCGACACGATGACATAATCGGCGGCGCGTTTTTCATTGATGTAGAGGAACAGCGCCTGGGCGTAACCGGCCGGCAGCAGGAAGCTGGATTCCACCGCCTGGGTCATCTGGCCCCGCGTCAGGTCCTGGCGCACTTCGGTGAGGAATTCGCTCTCGGTGTAGCCGGCATTGCCGATCGCCTGGGCGAAGGCGGTCTTGTCGAAAGTGCCCAGCGGGCCGCGGAAGCCCTGCATGGCGCGGACATTTTGCGCCACTTCGGAATCGGGCGTGGTCAGGCCCAGGCGCGCCGCCTCGTTGTTCAGCGCGGTGCGGCTGATGACCTGCTGGAGCGCGACCTGGCCCAGTCCCATCTTCTGCGCCATTTCGGGGGTGATCTCGGCGCCCATCTGCTGGCCCTGGTTGCGGACGAAGTTCTTGTAGGTGCGGGCAAATTCATCCTGCTGGATCTCGGACCCGCCCACGGTCGCCACGGCGCTGCCGCTGGAGCCGGTAAAGACGTCGGCGATGCCCCAGACCACGAAGCTCAAGGTCAATCCGCCCATCAGCAGGGTGGCGAACCAGGACTTGGAAAGGGTGTGCATCCATTGAATCATGACGGCAAATCCGTGGCTTAGGGCGTGGCGCGAAAGCGGCGCGGATGATAGGGAGGGGCAGGGGTCCCGGCAAGCCGCGCTGGCGCGTGGGTTTTGCCGCCGAAAACACGGAAATACAAGT